>NZ_CP047954.1:603496-905244 GCF_014279895.1 Synechococcus sp. M16.1
TGGAGAAAGAGGGGATTCACTGCAACCTCACCCTCCTGTTTGGTTTCGGTCAGGCCGTTGCCTGTGCCGAAGCCGGCGTCACTCTGATCTCCCCCTTTGTGGGGCGCATCCTGGATTGGTACAAGGCCGAAACCGGGCGCGACTCCTACCCCGGCCCTGAGGATCCGGGTGTGATTTCGGTGACAAAGATCTTCAACTACTACAAGACCCACGGCTACGGCACGGAGGTGATGGGGGCGAGCTTCCGCAACATCGATGAGATCACGGAGTTGGCCGGTTGTGATCTGCTCACGATTTCACCGAAGTTGTTGGATCAGCTCCGTGAGACTGATGCTGTGCTGACCCAGAAATTGGATGCCACCCATCCCACCGATGGCGAAGCCAAGATCCACGTCGATCGCGCCACCTTTGATGCACTGATGCAGGACGATCGGATGGCGAGCGACAAACTCACCGAGGGCATTAAAGGCTTCAGCAAAGCCATTGAAACCCTGGAGCATCAACTTGCCCATCGTCTGGCTGAACTGGAGGGTGGATCCGCCTTCCGCCACGCCGTTTCCGAGATCTTCATGCTCAACGACATGAACGGCGATGGCTCGATCACCCGCGACGAATGGCTCGGAAGTGATGCCATTTTTGATGCCCTCGATCAGGACCACGACGGCCTGATCTCTCAGGAGGACGTGCGCCAAGGCTTTGGCGCAGCTCTGACTCTGACCTCTGTCTGAGTCGCGCTGGTTCCATGCATGCCCTCGACACCATGCGTGCTTTGGCCAGCAAGGCCGAAGTGATTCATCTCAATCAGGGTGACGTGCTGTTTCGTGCCGGCGAAACCGGCACCTGCATGTACGGCCTGCTGGAGGGATCGGTGCGGCTCACCTGGATCGATTCAGCAGGCCATGAGGGACATGAAGACATCCCTGTGGGTCATGTGTTCGGCGCAGGGGCCTTGGTGATGGAGGACCATCAGCGTCTGAGCACCGCCACGGCTACCAGTGATTGCCGTTTGATTGCCATGAACCGCGACAAGTTCCTGTTTGCGGTTCAGGAGACGCCGATGTTTGCGGTGCAACTCCTCGCATCGATTGATGCCCGTTTGCGGGACATCAAGTTGGCCGATTGATGATTGATGGGCGGGGCGATTTTTAAAGCGAAAACGGCATAATTGCTCAACTTTTGAGTCTGACTTGGTGCACAGCCGTCCCCTGCGTCTTGCGCTGCAGTTGGGTTTGTTCCAGCTCAGCCTGGGGATCCTCGGCGTCCTGATCCTGGGACTTCTGAATCGTCTGTTGATTCAAGACATTCAGGTCCCGGCGGTGCTGGCGGCTGTTGCCGTTGGTGGTCACCAGCATGGAGGCCTCCGGCGGTCAGCTGAATGCGCGGCTGATGGTTTTGTTGATCCTGGTTTTTGTTCGGATCGGCACCGCGATTGCCGCTGGTGGCACGGCGTTTTCAGCCTTGATTGCGGATCGCACCACGGAAGCCGAACGGCCGCGGGTGCTGTCGGTGGTGTGGGGGATGCGTCTCCTGGGGCTGAGTGGCTTCTGCTTGATTGAGCGTGTCGGCAACATCAGAACGGCCCGGGTGGGTGCGGTGCTGGCTGCTTTGGCTTTGCTGTTGATGCTTTGGGCCGGTTCTGGCCAGTCCATCCCCCTGTTGCGGACAGCCGTTGGTTTGTTTGGCCTGTCACTGGGGGTGTGCATGAATGCCTGCCTCACCTTGATGTTCAGCTTTGTGCAGCCCGGACGCACCGGCTTTCTGCTTGGTGTTTGGGGGGCGGGATATGCCTATTCCTGCGGCCTGGCCACCATCAGTGGAGGCGGGCTGCTCACCTTGCTCAAAGCCGGGAACGGTGGTGATTTGTTTGCTGCCTATAGCGGCGTGTTCGGCCTGCAGATGGTTTGTTTCCTCGCTGCCGCGTTGATGACGCGCCGTTTGGATGTGGTGGGTTTCCGCAACACGGTGAAAACTCGCTTTGCCGATGTCATGGAAATGGCAGTGGATTGAAGCTTGGCTGGAGCTCCGGATCCACTAGAACCGGGTTCTTTCCATTGCAGTGAATGGCAGCGCTGCAGATCGTCTGGTTCAAGCGTGATCTGCGCATCGTTGATCACCGGCCCTTGGCGGCTGCTGTGGAGCGGGGTGTGGTGCTGCCGCTGTACGTGGTGGAGCCGGAGTTGTGGCGGCAGCCCGATGCCTCCCAGCGGCAGTGGATGTTTTGCCGGGAGTCGCTGTTGGAGTTGCGCCAGGCCTTAGCGGATCGGGGCCAACCCTTGGTGGTGCGCGCTGGGGATGTGGTGCAGGTGCTGGAACGGGCCCGGCGTCAGTTCGGCATCGATGGGCTGTGGAGCCATGAGGAAACTGGTAACGGCTGGACGTATCAGCGCGACAAACGCGTTGGCGCCTGGGCCCGTCGGCACGGCATCGCCTGGACAGAAATCCCGCAGTTCGGGGTGACGCGCCGGATGCGCAGTCGCAATGGCTGGGCCAAGCGCTGGGAAGTTCAGATGACGGAGCCCATCACACCCGTGCAGGCCGCATTGCAATCGCTGGAGGGCATTGATCCCGGCGTGATCCCGGAGCGCCCCTGTTCAGAACTGCTTTCGGATGCATGTCCGCAGCGTCAGATCGGAGGGCGTTCGATCGGCCTGGAGGAGCTGAACGACTTTTTGCAGCACCGCGCCCCGCGTTATCAACGGTCGATGTCGAGCCCCAACACGGCGTTCACCGGTTGTTCGCGCCTGTCGGCTTATCTCACCTGGGGTTGTCTCTCGATGCGCGAAGTGCTGCAGACCAGCCGCAACCACAGCGGCCGCGGCGTCAGCAGCTTTGAATCAAGGCTGCACTGGCATTGCCATTTCATTCAGAAGCTGGAGGATCAGCCGGCGATTGAATTCAGCGATTTCCATCCGTTCATGCGCGGCATTCGCGCAGCCGATGCCGAGCGCTTGACGGCCTGGAGCGAAGGTCGCACCGGCGTTCCCTTTGTGGATGCCTGCATGCGCGCCTTGCGGGCCCATGGCTGGATCAACTTCCGCATGCGGGCGATGTTGATGTCTTTTGCCAGCTACAACCTCTGGCTGCCCTGGAGAGACAGTGGTCTGCATCTGGCTCGTCAGTTTGTGGATTACGAACCGGGTATTCACTGGAGCCAGTGCCAGATGCAGTCGGGCAGCACCTCGATCAACACGATTCGGATCTACAACCCGATCAAGCAGGGAATGGATCACGACCCTCAGGGGCTGTTCATCCGTCAGTGGTGCCCTGAACTCAAGGATGTGCCCACGATTCACATCCATGAGCCCTGGATGCTGGGTGGTGGCATGCCAGCACCAATCGTTGATGTCACCGCATCGATGCAGGATGCCAAAGATCGCATCTGGGAGATTCGCCGATCGGCCGGTTTTGATCGCCATGCCGATGCGATCCAGCGCAAGCATGGCTCACGTAAGGCGGGATTGAAGCCAACAACGGCTCGACGCCGCCGGCGCAAACCTCAGCAGCCCGACAACGGCAGCCAGCAGCTCAGTCTTGGTCTTTAGTTGCGCTGCAGCAGCAGCCGCTTGATCACCCTTTGGGCGATGTCGCCATAGCCCATCTCCCCGGAGAGGATCTGAGCAATTCGCCGTGGTGCGGTGGGCCGCTTGATCCCCAACTGATACCCCACACCGGGGAAGCGATAGAACACCTGGGCAATGCGCCGGCCCCAGGCCATCGACTCACCCCAGCGCTCCCGCATGCTGCGGCTGTAGCCCCGCAGATCCTTGCTGTCGCCCTTGAGCCATAGGTTCAGATGTCGGGCCGCCTCGCAGCCACTCATCAGGGCGGGGCGTAGCCCCTCCGCCAGAAAGGGGTCGCAAAGCGATGCAGCATCGCCCACCACCACAATGCCGTCGCCATCAAGACGGTGATGGCCGTTCCATACCCGCAGTTGGCCGCGCTGACGGATGCCTGCATCGGCGGCGAAGCCCAGATCCGGCAACAGCTGAGCCAGCACCTGCTCCGGGTCAGCATCCTGCTTGCCGATGAAGCTGCCCACACCGATGTTCACACCACCGGCGAGGGGAAAGGCCCAGGCGAAGCCCTGTTTCACCAGGCCGAATTCAAAGCGGGTGCTGCCTTCGTTGAGTTTGCCTTGCCCCTCCAGCCGCACCGACATGGTGGTGGCCATCTGGGGTTGTTTGGGTCCCAGGCCGAGCCGTTGGGGCCAAGGGGACCCCGAACCATCGGCGATCACCACCGCCTTCCCCTGCCAATGGCGTCCATCGGTTGCCGTGACATGCCAGACGTCGCCATGGCGCCCGATGTCATTGACCTCAACGCCTGAAAGGCGTTTTGCCCCAGCCTGAATGGCCTGATCTGAAAGCAGTTGATCGAGCCTTTCGCGGCGCACGATCCAGAACGGTGCATCGCCGGGCAGCTTGGCGACCACCGGATCCTCCAGGCACCAACTGAAATCCACCTGCCGGATCACCTGCTCCACCGCTGGCTCCAGGGAAAACGGAAACCACTGCCGCACGGAGGCCGCCATGCCACCGCCGCAGGGTTTGATCCGCAGCTCTGAGTCGCGCTCAAGTATCAAGGCGTCATGGCCCGCTAACGCGAGATGCACGGCCGCCGCACCGCCAGCGGCCCCGGACCCGACGATCAGGACGTCGTGGGTGCGATCTGCATCGTTGCTCACACCTTGAGGATGTCGGCTTCCTTGTTGGCCAGGTGCTTCTCGAGTTCAGCAATGAACTTGTCGAGTGTTTTCTGAACGCCGTCTTGTTCGTCGCGACTCTGGTCTTCGGAGAACTCCCCTTCTTTTTCCTGCTTCTTGATCTTGTCGATCGCGTCGCGGCGCAGGTTGCGCAGGGCCACCTTGCCTTCTTCGGCGTACTTCGAGGCCAGCTTGCAGAACTCCTTGCGGCGCTCCTCGGTGAGGGGCGGCACGTTGATGCGGATGATCTTGCCGTCGTTGTTGGGGGTGAAGCCGAGCTCACTCATGGCGATGGCCTTCTCGATCGAGGCCAGGGCGCTGATGTCGAAAGGTTGGATCTGGATGGTCTGGGAGTCCGGGGTCGACAGGGTGGCCAGCGACTTCAGCGGTGTGTCAGCGCCGTAGTACTCGACGCTGATGCGATCCAGCAGGGAGGAATTGGCCCGGCCGGTACGGATCGTGTTGAAGTTGCGCTGGGTGGCCTCCACCGACTTGCGCATGCTGGCTTCGAGGTCCTGGGTCGACATGGTTGCTGAGGGAGGAGGCGTGCGAACTGGGTTGGCGTTGTTTAGGAGGGGTCGCCGATGCGGGACCCGATCGGTTCCCCGGCCACGGCTCTGCCGATGTTGCCAGGTTCAAACAGGTTGAAGACAACAATCGGGATGTTGTTGTCTTTGCAGAGGGCGATGGCGGTGCTGTCCATCACGCCCAGCTCTCCGCTGAGTACATCCTGATAGCTGAGCTGCGCGTGCTTCACCGCGTCGGCGTGCTTGGCCGGGTCTTTGTCGTAAACCCCATCCACCTTGGTGGCTTTGAACACCACATCGGCATTGATTTCGGCGGCCCTCAGGGCAGCCGTGGTGTCGGTGGTGAAGAACGGGTTGCCGCAACCGGCGCCGAACACCACCACCCGGTTTTTCTCCAGATGCCGGATTGCCTTGCGACGGATATACGGCTCCGCCACTTCCTGCATGGCGATGGCGGTCTGCACCCGGGTGGGAACACCAGCCCTCTCGAGCCCGTCCTGGAGGGTGATGGCGTTCATCACCGTGGCCAACATGCCGACGTAGTCAGCTGTGGCTCTCTCCATGCCCGCTGCAGACCCCTTCAGCCCGCGGAAGATGTTGCCGCCGCCCACGACGATCGCCAGCTGGGTGCCATTGGCCACCACCTTGGCCACATCGGAAGCAATCGACTGAACAATGGCGGGATCGATGCCATAGCCCTGAGATCCCATCAGAGCTTCGCCGCTGAGTTTCAGCAGGACGCGTGTGTAGGTCATCTACGGTCCAGATCCTTTCGACAGTAGCAAGCACTGGCACAAGCCTCTGATCGCCGCTTGGATAGGGAAACCGCGGCTGTTTGATGCCAGAGACCGATGCCACCCAAAGCGGTGTGATGGCCCGTCTCACGCTTTCAGCTCTGGAGCGGGCCAGTCAGGATCCCGACTGCTGGCGTGAACCGGTGGTGCATCGCGCTCTGTTGGTGAGTGGGCTTTCGGTGCTTACCGCGGCCACTCGTCATCTTCAGGATGATCTCGATGCGGCTGAAGCGGCCTGAGGTCGGCTGGTTCAACCTTTAAAACTCGATGCCTGCCTGGGCCTTCACTCCCTGTTCGCGGAAAGGGTGGTGCACCAGGGTCATTTCTGTCACCAGATCGGCCCGCTCCACAAGCTCGGCTGGTGCACCTCGGCCGGTCACCGCCACGTGGGTGAGCTCCGGTCGCTCGTTCAATCCGGCGATCACCGTATGGGCCTCGATGTAGCCCAGTTTCAAGGCCACGTTCAGTTCGTCGAGTAGCACCAATTTCACGCTGGCATCGCGCAGGTAGCCCAGGGCCGTCTGCCAGGCCGCCTCCACCAGTTGCTGATCCCGCTCTCGGTTCTGGGTTTCCCAGGTGAAGCCTTCCCCCAGGGCATGCCAGCTCACCTGATCACCGAAGGCCTGCAGTGCCCGTGCTTCGCCGGGCTCCCAGCCCCCCTTGATGAATTGAACAATCGCCACCCGCTCGCCATGGCCAAGGGTGCGCAGCACCAGCCCAAGCCCGGCGGTGGTTTTTCCCTTGCCCTGGCCGGTGAACACCAGCACCAGCCCCTTCTCCTTGTTGCGTTCCTCCACCCGTTGCTTCTGCACCTGCTGGCGCCGCTCCATCCGTTTGCGGTAACCGGCATCGTCGGTTTCTGGGGCGAGCTTGCCCCCCATGCCCAGTTCCGCGGCGGATTGATCGAGGTCGTTCGTGCTCATGGGGTGAGGGGGTGTTGGTTCTATCGAGGCCGAGTGGCGGTGATGCGTTGCAAGGCTCGACCCGCCAGCAGCTCCTGGCTCACGCTGCTGAACCCGAGTTGCTCCAGCTCGGTGGGGAGGTCGTCCTCCAGCATGGCGGTGGCGGTGTCGGTTTCAAACAGGGCACAAAACAGTTGCTGGGGAAGTTTCAGCCAAGGTCCGGCTGGATGCAGATCCACAAGCACCAACCAGCCGCCCGGTTCCAGCAGCCGTAGGGCACTGCGGAGCACCCGTTCCCGATCGCTGCGGGGAAATTCGTGCAGGGCCACGCTCAGCTGGATGGCGCTGAAGCTGGCATCGGCCAGGGGTGGATCTTCGGCCAGCCCTTCCACCCGCTCCAGGCTGGGGTGGCGTTGGGCGGCCAAATCCAGGGCCCGGGGGGAGACATCGAGCCCCGTCACGGCGTAGCCCGCCGCCAGCCAGGGGGCCGCTGCTTCGCCACTGCCGCAGCAGAGATCCAGCACCGCCGCGCCTGGCTTGAGATGGGGCTGCACCGCTTCGAGCCCGAGGCCCCGAAGGCGCTCCACCCCGCCAACACTCAGCGACGACACCGCCGTGACCGTGTCGTAAATCCAGCGGTAGTGGTAGGCCAGCGGCCTCAGAAATGAGGTCATCGTTGAAGTGAAAACAAGCAGACAGGGTGTTGTCAGGCCGGTTGCCGGGCCAGGGCTGCATCCACCGCCTGCTGCTGATCACGCCGGGTGATCCAGTGGTGATAGGTGCGGGTGTGGATCGTCACCGAGTGGCCCATCATCCTGGCGGCGACGGTGTCCGGCAGGCCGACATGGATGGTGCGCACCGCCCAGGCGTGGCGCAGGTCGTAGGGGGTAATCGGCAGGTCGTAGCGGCGGAACTGCTCACTCACCCGCCGTCCCACCTGCTGCAGGGTGGTGCGCCGCAGATCGGTCTGGATCGCCGGTAAGGCGGCCGGGTTCTCCGCCAGCTCTTGAAGCCCAAAGCGCTCGACCCAGTCGGGGTGGAACGGCCAGCTCTGGTGTTCACCGGTTTTGGTGGTGGGCAGCACCCGCAGCACCTGATCCCCGCCCGCTGCCAGGGAGGAGCAATCGCAGAAGAACACCTCGTGGTTGCGCAGGCCGTAGGTGGCCATCAGGGCAAAGGCCAGGCGCCACTGTGGATTGGGGATGCGGCCTGCGGCCTCGAGGATCTGCGGATCGGTGGGCAGCTGGCGGAAGCGGGCCCGGTGCAGGCCATAGCCGCCGGCCTCCTGGCGCCAGTCTTCCGGCAAGGGCAGCTCCAGGTGCCGGGCCAGGGCGGCCAGGGCTGTGGCGCATTGCTGCCGGCTGCGGCTGCCGTCCTCGTAACTGGTCAGCGTCTGCATCAGCAGCGCTGGCTCCAGCGGCTGATCACCGCACTGACGCGCCAGTCGCCGGAGGTAGGGCAAATAGGCACTGGTCCAGGTGGTGCGACTGCTCGCCGGGGAACGGCGTCGGCGCGGGTCGGCAAAAAAGGCTGCTTCGAAGCCCTCGATGGCGGCCTGGATCCCGATCGAACGCCCTCTGGCCGTGGCTGCAGAGGAGGAGGCCGACCAGAGCGTCCAATCAAAACTGCGCTGCTCAAGTTGCAACTGCACCAGGGCAGCGGTGCTGAGGGCCTGATTCAGTCCTGCTGCATCGGCCATTAGCCCCAGGCTGATCCGTTGCAGGCTGTTGCGGCTCGGATCCCCGCGCAACGGCAGAGACCCGCGCAGGTTCAGCCGCCGACCCCGCTGTTCGATGCGCAGGCGCGACCCCTGTGCCGCCAGCTGCGCATTGGCGGTCTCCAGCGCACTTTTGAGCTCCATAAATGTGTCGTTGGAACCAAGGATCGCGTCCGTGGCGGCTACGCTCAACCCCCGAAAACCGTTCTGATCGGTATGTCTCGCGTCGGTGTCGTCCTGCTGAACCTGGGTGGCCCGGAGCGGATCCAGGACGTTGGCCCGTTTCTCTACAACCTGTTCGCCGATCCGGAGATCATTCGGCTTCCCAGTCCGGCGCTGCAGAAGCCGCTGGCTTGGTTGATCAGCACCCTGCGCAGTGGAAAGTCGCAGGAGGCCTATCGCTCCATCGGTGGCGGATCACCGCTGCGGCGCATCACCGAGCAGCAGGCCCGTGAACTCCAGAGCTTGCTGCGCCAGCGCGGCATCGATGCCACCAGTTATGTGGCCATGCGCTACTGGCATCCGTTCACCGAATCCGCTGTAGCGGACATCAAGGCCGATGGCATGGATGAGGTGGTGGTGCTCCCCCTCTACCCCCATTTCTCGATCAGCACCAGTGGATCCAGTTTCCGTGAGCTGCAGCGCCTGCGTCAGGCGGATCCGGCCTTTGAGAAGTTGCCGATTCGCTGCATCCGCAGCTGGTTTGACCACCCGGGCTATGTGAAGGCCATGGCCGAGCTGATCGCGACAGAGGTCCGCAACAGCGACGACCCCACGAAGGCTCACGTCTTCTTTAGTGCCCACGGTGTGCCGAAGAGCTACGTCGAAGAGGCGGGCGACCCCTATCAAAAAGAGATCGAAACCTGCACCGGTTTGATCATGAAGGAGTTGGCCGTTCAGATGGGCCACGAGAACCCCTTCACCCTGGCCTACCAAAGCCGTGTGGGTCCGGTGGAGTGGCTCAAGCCCTACACCGAGGAGGCCCTTGAGGAATTGGGGCAAGCCAAGACCAACGATCTGGTGGTGGTGCCGATCAGCTTCGTCAGCGAACACATCGAGACGCTTGAGGAAATCGACATCGAATACCGGGAGTTGGCCACCGAAGCCGGTGTGGTGAATTTCCGTCGGGTGCGTGCTCTCGACACCTATGCCCCCTTCATCGAGGGATTGGCGGATCTCGTGGCCACCAGCCTGCAGGGCCCTGAGGTGAGTCTCGATGCGGCGGCGGAGCTGCCCAACAAGGTGAAGCTCTATCCCCAGGAGAAGTGGGAATGGGGTTGGAACAACAGTTCCGAGGTCTGGAACGGCCGTCTGGCCATGGTTGGTTTTTCAGCCTTTTTGCTCGAGCTGATCAGTGGTCAAGGGCCGCTGCACGCCCTCGGCTTGCTCTGACCAAGCCAGGGGAGCTGCGGGCCCTTAACCTTGGGGGTCATTGACCCGTCGCCTCTGTGACTCTCACCTCAGCGTCTTCGGCCGTCACTGGGCAGCAGGCCGGTCACGGTGGCCAGAGAATGTCTGGGGCGACAGCCCTGATGGATGCGTTGCGGCGCCATGGCGTCGACACGATTTTCGGCTACCCCGGCGGCGCGATTCTCCCGATCTACGACGCACTCCATATCGCCGAGAGCGAGGGCTGGGTGAAGCACATCCTGGTGCGGCATGAGCAGGCCGGCACCCACGCGGCCGATGCCTATGCGCGTGCCACCGGCAAGGTGGGCGTTTGCTTCGGCACGTCGGGGCCGGGTGCCACCAACCTGGTGACCGGCATCGCCACCGCCCAGATGGACTCGGTGCCCATGGTGGTGATCACCGGTCAGGTGCCGCGTCCGGCGATTGGCACCGATGCCTTCCAGGAGACTGACATCTTCGGCATCACCCTGCCGATCGTGAAACATTCCTGGGTGGTGCGCGATCCGGCTGATCTCGCCTCCATCGTTGCCCAGGCCTTCCTGATTGCAGCCAGTGGTCGTCCGGGCCCCGTGCTGATCGACATCCCGAAGGATGTTGGCCAGGAGATGTTCGATTACGTGCCGGTTGAGCCCGGATCGATTGTTCCCAAAGGCTTCCGCAAGCCTCAGCCCCCCCGGGATGAACCGATCCTGTCGGCGCTTGAGCTGATCGCCGAGGCGGAGCGTCCGCTGCTCTATGTGGGCGGTGGTGCGATCTCAGCCGGTGCTCACGACAGCCTGCGGGTGATCGCTGAGCGCTATCAGATCCCTGTCACCACCACCTTGATGGGGAAGGGTGCCTTCGATGAAAACGACCCTCTCTCGGTGGGCATGCTCGGCATGCATGGCACGGCCTATGCCAACTTCGCCGTCACCGAATGCGATCTGCTGATTGCTGTTGGCGCCCGTTTTGACGATCGGGTGACCGGAAAGCTCGACACCTTCGCCCCCCGGGCCCGGGTGATCCACTTTGAGATTGACCCGGCCGAAATCGGCAAGACTCGCCGCCCCGATGTTGCGGTGCTCGGTGATCTGGGCCTGAGCGTGGCGCGCTTGGTGGAGCTGAGCCTGCAGCAGCAGGTGCAACCCCGCACGGCCCCTTGGTTGGCGCGCATCGCCGAGTGGAAACAGACCTATCCCCTCACCGTGCCTCCCACCGAAGGCCCCCTCTTCCCCCAGGAGGTGCTGCTGGCCGTTCGCGAGCTGGCACCGAATGCCATCGTCACCACGGACGTGGGTCAGCACCAGATGTGGGCGGCCCAGTACCTGCGCAATGGGCCCCGGGGCTGGATCAGCAGTGCCGGTCTTGGAACCATGGGCTTCGGCATGCCGGCCGCCATGGGCGCCCAGGTGGCGTGCCCCGATCGTCAGGTGGTGTGCATCGCGGGTGACGCCAGCATCCTGATGAACATCCAGGAGTTGGGAACCCTGGCGGCCTATGGCCTTCCGGTGAAGGTGGTGATCGTCAACAACCACTGGCAGGGCATGGTGCGTCAGTGGCAGGAGAGCTTCTACGAGGAGCGTTATTCCGCCTCCGACATGCTCAATGGCATGCCGGACTTCGTGGCTCTCGCCCGCTCCTTCGGTGTGGACGGCGTGCACATCCGCGAGCGGGACTCGTTGAAGCGTGATCTCGAGGCGGCGCTCAAGGCCCCCGGCCCGATGTTGATCGACATCCACGTGCGTCGTGGTGAGAACTGCTATCCGATGGTTCCCCCGGGCAAAAGCAATGCTGAAATGGTGGGCCTTCCGGCTCCCATGCCGGTCCTCAACGCCCCGACCTCTTGATTCGTCTTGTCTTAATCGGCGTTCTGCTGCTGCTTTGGGCCGTGCCGGTGCAGGCCGCAGAGGTGCTTCAGGTGCGCAGCAGTTCCCTGCTGCAGGTGGGAGACCACAACCGCACTTACACCGTTGCCCTGGCCTGTTCCGCCGTTGATGCAAGCCAAGAGGCCGAGGCCACTGCATGGTTGCGTCAGGAACTGCCGCGCCGTCGCAAGGTCAATCTGCGGCCGGTCGGCTCCAGCGAGGGGCAGCTGATGGCCAGAGTGACCCCGATCGGTGCTGAGCGTGACCTCAGCACCGGCTTGATTGCCGCTGGTTTGGCCAGCAACAGCTGTGGGGTCGATGGCTGATAACCGCATTGCCCGGGGCATTGTCTTGGTGCCCTGTCTGCTGCTGGGGGGTGCCTTTCTGGCCACAGCGGCCTGGGGGCAGGGCGCCGCAGCTGAAAACCGCACCCTGGCCATCGGCATCGGTGCTGGCTTGCTGTTGGCAGGTTGGTTGTCCCAGTTGGGTGGCGGCTCAGACGGTGGGCCTGAATCCTCTGTGACAAAACCGGACGAGTCCGACCCCTCTCCCTAATTGCGGGGATCGGGTTGCTTCCCTCCGATCCCATGTCGAAGCCTGAGTGGCGACCTTGGCCTTTGCCGATGCAGAACCCTTGCCGTTGTCCGCTGACGGGGGCATCGATGCGATGGGTTGGTTGGACCCTGATCAGAAGGAGGTCGTTCCGATTTGCCAGGCCTTTGATCAGCGTCGCCCCGGGGAGCGTCTGCGTCTGAAGGCAGTGGCCAGTGATTCCCGCTTTCGTGCTGGCCTGGCACCATCCGGCCAGGCCATGGCCGGTCTGATCGAATGAGGTCTGGGGACACGACCTTGAGATGCTGCGCCTGAGTGAACTGAAGCTGCCCCTCGACCATGGGGAAGAAGCGCTGCAGGAGGCGGTGCTCAAGCGTTTGAGGATTCCGCCGGATCGTCTTTTGGGTCAGACCCTGGTGAAGCGCAGTGTTGATGCGCGGCGTCGCGACCGGATTCAGCTGATTTACAGCGTGGATGTGCAGGTGAAGGGTGAAGCCGCCCTGTTACGGCGCATCGGCAACAAAGGCCGGGTGCGTCTGGCTCCAGACACCCGCTACCGGTCTGTGGGTCAGGCCCCCGATGGCTTCCCCTTGGATGCGGCCGATCGGCCTGTGGTGGTGGGGGCAGGCCCCTGCGGTTATTTCGCTGCTCTGCTGTTGGCACAGATGGGGTTCCGACCGCTGTTGCTGGAACGGGGTCAGGCCGTGAAGCAACGCACCGCTGACACCTTTGGCTTCTGGCGGGGCACCAGCCCCTTCAACCCGGAATCCAATGCCCAATTCGGTGAGGGCGGAGCCGGCACCTTCTCCGACGGCAAGCTCTACAGCCAGGTGAGCGATCCCGAGCACTACGGCCGCAAGGTGCTGGAGGAGCTGGTGGCCTGTGGTGCCAGCGAGGAGATCCTCACGTTGCACCGCCCCCACATCGGCACCTTCAAGCTCGCCACCGTGGTGCGTGGCCTGCGGGCACGGATTGAAGCTCTGGGCGGTGAGGTGCGTTTCAACAGTCGCGTGACACGCCTCCAGCTCAGCGACAGCAGCGCTGGGAAGCCCCATCAACTCGATGGGGTGGTGCTGGCCGATGGAACGGAGATTCCCTGCCGCCATCTGGTGCTGGCTCCCGGTCATTCCGCGCGCGACTGCTTCGAAATGCTGGAGCAGATCGGTGTGCAGCTGCAGCGCAAACCGTTTTCCGTGGGTGTGCGGATTGAGCATCCGCAGCATCTGATTGACGCAGCCCGCTGGGGAGAGGCGGCGGGCCATCCGCGTCTCGGGGCCGCCGAGTACAAGCTGGTTCACCATGCTGAAAACGGCCGCTGCGTCTACAGCTTCTGCATGTGTCCCGGAGGATTTGTGGTGGGTGCCACCTCGGAGGAAGGCCGGGTGGTGACCAATGGCATGAGCCAGCACTCCCGCAACGAGCGCAACGCCAACAGCGGTTTGGTTGTGGCTCTGGACGCCGATGACCTGGCACCGTTTGAACGCTTCCCCGGGGATCCGCTGGCGGGGATTGCTCTGCAGCGGGAGCTGGAGGAGCGCGCCTTCAGGCTTGGAGGGAGCAGTTACGCCGCACCGGCGCAGCGGTTGGAGGATTTCCTGGCGGCCCGTCCCTCCACCCGTCTGGGTGGCATCGCCGCGTCGTATCAGCCGGGTGTGCATCCCGCCGATCTGGATGACCTGCTCCCTGCTGCCATCGTTGAGGCCTTGCGGGAGGCGTTGCCGGCCTTTGCCCGCAAGCTGAAGGGGTATGACCACCCCGATGCGGTGCTCACCGGCGTGGAAACCCGCACGTCATCGCCCGTGCGGATTCCCAGGGATGAAGCGTTGGAATCGCTCAATGTGAAGGGGCTGGTGCCCGCGGGTGAAGGGGCGGGCTATGCCGGCGGCATCCTCTCGGCCGGAATCGATGGCATTCGGGCTGCTGAAGCCTTGGCCATTCAGATCCTGAAGACCAAGCCTGTTTAAGTTTCAGCTGCAGACGGGGGCTTGCGCCACGATTCCGCTCCACTGAACGGCTTTCACCTGATCCCGTCGCCAGGAATGGAACAGCTCGGGCTCACTGACGGTGCACAGCGGGCAGTGGGCGATCCGTCCGCTCGGGATTCCTGCGCCCTGGAGCTGCACTCTGGCGGCGGTTCGAATGTCCAGGCGATGCCGCCCCGGTTGCTCATCCGGCAGCAGGGCCCCTGCATCGGACAGGGAAGCCTTGTTGGGGACCGCGGCGCTGACGGCCTTCACCACCTCATCGCCCACCTGGTAGCAGGGGCCGCTGACGGCCGGGCCCAGGGCAACCACCAGATCCTCCCGCCGGGCCCCCCGCTCCACCAACCGATCCAGGGCCGTGATCAGGATTCCAGCCGCCACCCCCCGCCAACCGGCATGACAGGCCGCGGCATGCCCCGTGCCGGGATCCGCGATCAGAACCGGTGTGCAGTCGGCACCGCACACCCAGAGGCTCTGGCCCCCGCGATCACTCACCAGGCCATCGGCCTCAGGCCAGGGATCCTGCGGGGCGTCGCTGGCGTTCAGAACGATTCCACTGTGGATCTGCTGGGGCCTGTGGACGCTGATGCCGGCACTGACGTACCCCGCCAGTTCATCAGGACCACGGCCGTGCCAGAGCCGGGTGAAGAAGCCGTGCTCGAACCCTTGCCCATGCAGCAGATCGCTCTGGAGGTAATAGCCCCCGTAACAACCGATCCAGGTCCAGCCCTTCAACGTGTTGAAGCGGCTGTCTGGTCGATCAAACGGCCCGTCTTTCATCAGCCCTGCAATCAGGCCATGGGGATGTCCCGCAGCATCCAGAAGCCGCCGAAGGTCTGTTCTTCGGGGCTGGACTGGATGGCGATGAACTGGAGGCCGCGCACCTGCTGCTGCGAAGTGGCCAGGGCCTCGGAGATTTCAGCGGCGACGTCTGGCTCCAGGTCGCTCACCAACCAACGGTCATCCTGACCAGCCTCCAGCACCAGCTGGCGGTCTTCAACGATCATCCGCACCGGTTCCAGACCACCCAACCAACCCGCCATGGCGAGGGAGCGGCTCTGGCTGAACAGGCGCAGACCCGGCACAGAGGCCTCGGGGTTGATGCCATCGGGCACAGGCAGCAGCCCGCTGAAACTCATCGGCCATTCCGATGCCTCCAGCAGCAGGCTCGCCGGCAGGGTGGCCCAGCTCCAGGCGTCGCCTTGAACTTCCTCCGGCAGGGGCACTGGAGGGGTTGGAACAGGCGCCGGCGGTGGTGCCAGCGGGCCCGCCATGAAGCCCTCCTCCTCGGGATACACCTCCCTTTCGCGCTGCTGAAGCCAGTCGAGCAGGGCGAAGGTGCGGCGACTTGGAATCACCTCGAGGTCTTGTTCGGCTGCGGCGCGCTGCACCATGGTGCGCATCGAACTGCGCCAGCAGCGCAAGCGCACGGGCGAACCCCAGCCCCCGCTTGCGGATGCCTGTTTGGCTTCAGCCAGGGCTTGGCTCAACCAGAGCGAATTCACCTCACCAGAGGGGCACACCTTGGCGAAGCGAAATGGCTCTGCATCCCCAGTTGCAGCGGGGGTGGAGGTGATCAGCAGTTCCCAACGCTTGCGGCCATCGGCCTCAAGGATGGGTCGGGAGTAGAAGTCGAGTTCCCAGTCTTCGGCGGCTGTCAGGGCAGCAGTGCTCATCCGGCCGATTGCTCCTGCTGTTTCAGGGTGTTCTGGGCGCGGCTGGCGCGATCGGCGGCTTCAGCCATCACTTTGTCTTTTTCGATCAGCAGCTCTCCAGGAGGCCCCTCCAGCAGGGCTGTGTTGAGGCCGATCCGTCCGCGGCCCGGGTCCAGTTCCGTGATCAGGGCCGAAACGCGGTCGCCCTGGTCGAACACCTCACGGATCGAGCGCAGGCTGCCATTGGTGATGGCTGATTGGTGCAGCAGTCCGCTGATGCCACCAAGGTCGATGAACAGTCCGTAGGGCTTCACCGCAGCAACCTGCCCTTCCACCAATTGGCCCACTTCCAGATCTTGGAAGCGTTCGGCCACGGCGGCTCGTTTTTCGGACAGCACCAGCTTGCGGGTCTCCGAATTCACCTCGATGAAGGCCACGCCCAGGGTCTTGCCCACGAGCTCCTGGTGGTTTTCACCGTTTTGGAGTTGAGAGCGGGGAACGAAGCCGCGCAGCCCTTCGAGATCGCAGGTGACACCGCCGCGGTTGAAGCCATTGACGATGACTTGAACCACTTTCCCCTGTTTCTCCAGTTCCTTCACCCGGTCCCAGCTCTTGCGCAGTTCAAGGGCGCGACAGCTGATCGTGACCATCCCGTCAGCGTTCTGCTCACGGGTCACCAGAACTTCAACCTCCAGGCCCTTGGGGAAGCGCTCCCGGAAGTTGGTCACCACGCCAAGGCCCGCCTCGCTCTTGGGCATGTAGCCGGGGGCTTTGCCGCCGATATCCACGTAAACGCCATCGCTTTCGATGCCGATCACCGTGCCCTTGATCACCTCACCGGTGGTGCCCACCGGAGCGTTCTCGTCCAGGGCGGCGAGGAAGGCTTCTTCATCGAAATCGAAGTCGTCCACGCTGCGCGGCTGATTGCGCTGCTCCTTCTTGGGTTGTTGATCCGGTGCGCCCATCAGGTCGGCCATGGTCATGCCTTCCATGCCGCCCATGTCGAACAGAGTGTCGTCATCCGTGCCTGGAGACGAGGTGGAGTCCTGCTGGACCGGTCGCGGCGGGGTGGCGAGACCCGCCCGTTCCTCAAGGATGCGTGCCTTTTCCGCAGCAGCCTCTGCTGCTGCTCGTGCTTCAGCCGCTTCACAAGCCAGCTTTTCCTGCTCTTCGCGGCGGTTGATCTGCATCACCTGCAGCGGTTTCGTCGCTGCCGGCTTGGGTGCCTTGGGGCGGTTGGGCTGCGGACTGCCGGCTGCGGGCATGGACCATTGGGCTTGTCGATCGCTCATTTTGACAGGCTGGGTTGGGATCAGCACCCCCGTGCCTGTGCAACGCCATGGACCAGCTCCGCAAGCGATTTGATCAGCTGACCTGGCCCGAGGCCAGCTGTGCTGCCAGCCAACCTGGTGCCACGGTGATCTGGCCCTTCGGAGCCTGTGAGCAACACGGCCCCCAACTGCCGCTTTCGACGGACGCTGTTTTTGCTGAGGGAATCCTCGATTCTGTGTTGCGCGGGCTTGAGCCAGCTCTGCCGATTTGGCGACTGCCGTGTCAGGCCATCGGCTTTTCGCCTGAGCACCAGAACTTTCCCGGCACCCTCAGCCTTTCAGCTCCTCTGATTCTGGATCTGGTCGACCAGGTGGGCATGCAGCTGGCGGCGATGGGGGTGCAGCGCCTGGTTCTGTTCAACGCCCATGGCGGCCAGATCGGTTTGCTGCAGGTGGCAGCCCGACAGCTGCGCGCTCGCTGCCCGTCGTTGGCCGTTCTGCCCTGCTTCCTCTGGAGTGGTGTGGAGGGGCTGGCGGATCTGTTGCCTGAGCAGGAGTTGGCCCATGGACTTCATGCCGGCCAAGCCGAAACCAGCTTGATGCTGCAGATGGCCCCAGAGCTGGTTGGATCTGCCCGCCCTGTGGATGGACGTCCAGCACCAGGATCCGCGCAGGATCCTCCAGCGGGCTGGAGTCTCGAGGGGGCGGCGCCCTGCGCTTGGCTCACCGACGACCTCAGCGCGACGGGAGTGATCGGTGATGCGCGCCAGGCCTCCGCTGATCTGGGACGTTGCCTGCAAGATCGCTTGATCAACCACTGGCAGGAGCGTTTTCAAGCCCTTCTGGCCAGTGACTGGCCACCCACGCAAAGTCTTCTCTCCCAACCGTCCAACATCACGCCCAAGTCCTGAACCTTGGACGCATGTGTCACCAACTCTTGGGGCACTGGTTATTGTCGGTCCCACTGAACGTGGTGGACAGCGTCCTATGACGACCCTCAATGCACCTGAAACATTCGTGCTGGAGGGCCAGGACGCACTGCCCGATTTCACAACTGAGGCCTACAAAGACGCCTACAGCCGGATCAACGCCATCGTGATCGAGGGCGAACAGGAAGCTCACGACAACTACATCTCCCTGGGGACGCTGATCCCCGAACATGCCGAGGAACTCAAGCGTCTGGCGCGGATGGAAATGAAGCACATGAAGGGCTTCACCTCCTGCGGACGCAACCTCGGGGTTGAAGCCGATCTTCCCTTCGCCAAGAAGTTTTTCGAACCCCTTCACGGCAATTTTCAGGCCGCTCTCAAGGAGGGCAAGGTGGTCACCTGCCTGCTGATTCAGGCCCTGCTGATCGAAGCATTCGCCATTTCGGCCTATCACATCTATATCCCTGTGGCCGATCCCTTCGCCCGCAAAATCACTGAGGGTGTGGTGAAGGACGAATACACCCACCTCAACTACGGTCAGGAATGGCTGAAGGCCAACTTCGAGGCCAGCAAGGACGAACTGTTCGAGGCCAACAAAGCCAACCTCCCCCTCATCCGCTCGATGCTGGAAGACGTGGCTGCTGATGCGGCCGTCCTTCACATGGAGAAGGAAGACCTGATCGAGGACTTTCTGATCGCTTACCAGGAAGCCTTGGGTGAAATCGGCTTCACTTCCCGCGACATCGCCCGCATGGCCGCAGCAGCGCTTGCTGTTTGACCCGTTTCAGGTCTTGATCCAACGCCGGTTTGTCGACAGGCACGTTGCCGTCGATACCGGTTGCCATGGGAGCATGGTTGTTCGAGGTGTTCTTTGAGACGTCAGCAGTAAGACATGTTTGGTCTGATCGGACATTCAACGAGTTTTGAGGCTGCTCGCCGCAAGGCGATGGAACTCGGGTTCGATCACATCGCCGACGGTGATCTGGATGTTTGGTGCAGTGCACCTCCGCAGCTCGTTGAGCACGTGGAAGTCACCAGTCCCGTGGGCACGACCATCGAGGGTGCCTACATCGACTCCTGCTTCGTTCCCGAGATGCTGAGCCGCTTCAAGACGGCCCGGCGCAAGGTGCTCAACGCCATGGAACTCGCCCAGAAGAAGGGCATCAACATCACTGCCCTGGGTGGCTTCACCTCGATCATTTTCGAGAATTTCAACCTGCTCCAGCACCAGACGGTGCGGAGCACCACCCTGGATTGGCAGCGGTTCACCACCGGAAACACCCACACGGCCTGGGTGATCTGCCGTCAGGTGGAGAACAACGCTCCAAGTCTCGGGATCGATCTCAGCAAAGCCAAGGTGGCCGTCGTTGGTGCCACTGGTGATATCGGCTCCGCCGTCTGCCGTTGGCTGCAGGCACGCACCGGAGTTGGTGAGCTCCTGCTGGTGGCGCGTCAGCAGCAACCGCTGCTTGATCTTCAGCAGGAACTGGGCGGTGGCCGGATTTTGTCGCTCGATGAGGCCCTGCCTGAGGCCGATGTGGTCGTCTGGGTGGCAAGCATGCCCCGCACCCTTGAGATCGATCAAGACAGCCTCAAGAAGCCCTGTCTGATGATTGATGGGGGCTACCCCAAGAACCTTGATACGAAGGTTGCCGGTGGTGGCATCCACGTTCTCAAGGGTGGAATCGTTGAGTTCTGCCGTGACATCGGCTGGTCGATGATGGCCATTGCCGAGATGGAGCGGCCGCAGCGCCAGATGTTTGCCTGCTTTGCCGAAGCCATGCTGCTCGAGTTTGAGCGCTGCCACACCAACTTCAGCTGGGGGCGCAACAACATCACCCTCGAGAAGATGGATTTCATCGGCGCGGCATCGGTGCGCCATGGGTTCAGCACCTTGAACCTTCAACCCAACCTGCAGGCCACTGCTGCCTGACATTCGAAGAGCCAGAGCCATGCCCCGACGCCCCCTGCTTGAGTTCGAAAAACCGCTCGTCGAGCTGGAGCAGCAGATTGAGCAGATCCGTCAGCTGGCCAGAGATTCGGAAGTCGACGTCTCGCAGCAGCTTCAGCAACTGGAAAGCCTCGCGGCCCGTCGGCGTCAGGAGATCTTTCAGGGGCTGACTCCCGCTCAGAAAATTCAGGTCGCCCGTCATCCGCAGCGTCCGAGCACGCTGGATTTCATCCAGATGTTCTGCGACGACTGGGTTGAACTGCACGGTGATCGTCGCGGTAACGACGATCAGGCCTTGATCGGCGGTGTCGGCCGGGTGGGCGATCGACCCGTGATGTTGATCGGCCATCAGAAAGGCCGCGACACCAAAGAGAACGTCGCCCGCAATTTCGGGATGGCCGCTCCGGGTGGATACCGCAAAGCCATGCGGTTGATGGATCATGCCGATCGCTTCCGCTTGCCGATTCTCACGTTCATCGATACCCCCGGGGCCTATGCCGGCCTTGAGGCTGAAGAGCAGGGCCAGGGTGAAGCGATCGCCGTCAACCTGCGGGAGATGTTCCGCTTGCGTGTTCCGGTGATCGCCACCGTGATCGGTGAAGGTGGATCCGGCGGTGCCTTGGGCATCGGGGTGGCCGATCGCTTGCTGATGTTTGAGCACAGCGTTTACACGGTGGCCAGCCCTGAGGCCTGCGCTTCCATTCTCTGGCGTGATGCGGCTAAAGCGCCTGATGCGGCGGCAGCCTTGAGGATCACCGGCCGCGACTTGCTGGAGCTTGGGGTGGTGGATGAGGTGCTTGAGGAGCCTTCCGGCGGCAACAACTGGGCACCATTGGAGGCCGGAGAAAACCTGCGGGCGGCAATCGAGCGTCACCTCGAACAACTGCTGAGCCTTTCGGAACAGCAACTGCGTGAGGCCCGTTACTCCAAATTCAGAGCCATGGGACGGTTCCTCGAAAAAACGTCACAGGATGTCGACAAAGCCGCTTAAAGTGTCGCGGTTTGCTAACGGTTTTTGCCAACGGCTCTAATAACAGGTGCGAGCCGAGGCATAGGTCGCCGAACTGCTGAGCTTCTGGCTCATCAAGGATGGGATTTGCTGCTAACCGCCCGCAGCGCTGATCAACTGGAGCAGCTGAGTGCTCAGCTCAGCTCCAAAGGTGTTTCTGTGGCCTTTGCCGCCATCGACCTGACGCAACCAGATGGCATCGCAGCTGCGATGGCTGGCTTGTTGCAGCAGGGTGAGACCCCATCCGTGTTGATCAACAACGCGGGTGCGGCCTACACCGGCGATCTATTGGCCATGCCGATTGAGCGTTGGCAATGGCTGCTACAGCTGAATGTCACCAGCGTGATGCAGGTTTGTTCTGCTGTTGTTCCCGCCATGCGTGAGAACGGCGGACTGGTGATCAACATCAGCAGCCACGCCGCCCGCAATGCTTTCCCTCAATGGGGGGCGTATTGCGTCAGTAAAGCTGCCTTGGCCAGCTTCACCCGCTGCCTGGCGGAAGAGGAACGGAGCAATGGCATTCGTGCCTGCACCCTCACTCTTGGGGCCGTGAACACACCACTGTGGGACGCGGAAACCGTACAAAGCGATTTCGATCGTCGTGCCATGCTCTCTGTCGATCAGGCGGCAGAAACACTGGCGAATCTGGCGTTGCAACCCAGCAACCAGTTGATCGAAGACCTCACCCTTATGCCGGCCGCCGGCGCCTTCTGAACGAACACCATGACCTCCACAGTCCCTTTCGTTTCCAACGGCGTCGCCAACGGCAACGGCAATGGCAGCTTGAATCCCCAGATTTCTGCGCGCATCCGTGAACGCCTGAGGGAAGCGGGTGCTTCCTTCCTGGCGAACGACAACATCGCTGATCACCTCCAGCCGGGTGAGCTGGATCAGCTTCAGGTTGAAGTTGCAGACAAGGTTCGCGACCTGCTGCGCAGCCTGGTGATCGATATCGATAACGACCACAACACCCATGAGACGGCGGAGCGCGTCGCCAAGATGTACCTCCAGGAGGTGTTCAAGGGGCGCTACCACCAGCAGCCCAAGGTGGCCAGCTTCCCCAATGTGAAACAGCTGGATGAGATCTACACCGTTGGCCCGATCACGGTTCGTTCCGCCTGTTCACACCACTTGGTGCCGATCATGGGCAACTGCTGGATCGGGATCAAACCTGGTGCCCGGGTGATCGGTCTCTCCAAATTCACCCGCGTGGCTGACTGGGTCTTCTCCCGACCTCACATCCAGGAAGAGGCTGTGATGATCCTTGCCGATGAAATCGAGAAGCTCTGTGAGCCCCAGGGTCTCGGCATCATCATCAAGGCGCAGCACTACTGCATGAAGTGGCGTGGGGTGAAAGAGCCCCAAACCAGCATGGTGAACTCCGTTGTGCGCGGCGATTTCCGCCACGACCCAAGCCTCAAGCAGGAGTTCTTTGAGCTGGTGCGTCAGCAGCAAGCGCTGCTCAGCACCTGATCAGCCGCGATTCAACGCTCTTTCAACTCCTCGACTTCACGGTCTCGACCTCACAGCCTCGACAAGGGCTTGAACCTTGTCGAGGTTTTTCCATCCCGGTCGTTCCTCAAGCCGACTTGAGGCATCGAGTCCCTGGGGAGTGACGCGGCTGAGCAGTTCTGGAACCCACTCCGCACTCACTCCCCCTGCCAGCCACCACGGCACCGAAAGCTCGGTTTCGGCCAGCCAATCAAGGGGGATCCGGTGCCCGGTGCCGCCCAGTTGATCGGCGCTCCAGGCATCGAGCAGCAGAGCATCCACATGGGGCGCGTACTGCTCGAGCTGCTTGAGATCGTCGGGTTCACGCACCCGCAACGCTTTCCACCACTGCTGCCGGGGGTAGCGCTGTTTCAGGTGTTGGCAGCGTTGGTCTGACTCGCTGCCGTGCAGCTGCACCACGGAGGGCTGCCCAGCACCGTTGAGCGCTTCCTCGAGAGCGGCATCGTCGGGATCGGCCACCACCCAAACGCGATGCAGCTGGGGGTGCTGTTGTTCCAGCAGCTGGAACAAGGCCCTGCGCTGGGCTGGTTCCACAAAGCGTGGGGTGGCGGGAACGCCGATCACGCCAATCGCCTGCACCCCCATCTGTGCGATGGCTTGAGCCTGCTCGGGGTCGGTGATCCCACAGATCTTGAGGTCTGGAGTGGGGCGGGGATCACGCAAGGGCTGCTTGGGTTGCTCTCCCTAGGATCGTGGATGACAGTCCGCAGCAGCGGCACACGACGGGATTGGCGGTGGGAGAGGGCTGGCAGGTGCTCAAGATTGGCGGAATTCCCCTGCGGCTTCAGCCCAGCTGGTTGTTTGCCGTGGCGATCTTCACCACGTTGTTTCAGTCCCGCTACGCGTCCACGGCCTCGGTAACGGCGAGTTGGGGGCTGGGATTGCTGACCACCTTGTTGCTGTTCAGCTCCGTGCTGCTGCATGAATTGGGTCATGCCCTGATGGCCCTGCGAGAAGGGGTGAAGGTGTTGAGCATCACCCTGTTTCATCTGGGCGGCATCGCGCGGGTGGAGAAGGAATGCCCCACCGCCATGGGCAATCTGCGCATTGCGGCTGCTGGCCCGATCGTGAGTTTGGTGTTGGCCTTCGGAATGCTGGCGGGGGCTGCAGCGCTGTCGGACAACCAGCCCTTGGCCACTCAGTTGTTGAGCCAGGTGGGTTTGCTCAACTTGATGCTCGGCTTGTTCAATCTCCTGCCCGGGCTGCCCCTCGATGGCGGGCTGATCCTCAAGGCCTTGGTCTGGCAGCTGAGCGGCAGTCAGCAGAAAGGCGTTCAGGTGGCATCGGCGTCCGGACGGGCTTTGTCGCTGCTGATGATCCTGTTGGGTGGTGTTCTGCTTTGGCAGGGCTGGGGGCTCAACGGCCTCCTGCTGATGTTGATCGGTTGGTTCGGCCTGAGTGCCAACCGCAGTCAGACCCAGATGCTGCAGTTGCAGACGGTGCTGCGGGAGTTGAAGGTGGAGGCTGCGGCAGGCAAACGTTTCCGCGTGCTGGAGGCGGATCAGACCTTGCGGCGCCTCAGTCAGCTGCGGCTGACCGCCAGCGAGGCGGAGGGACCTGCCGATTGGGTGCTCGTCTGCAAAAGCGGCCGTTGGGTGGGTTGGATTGATGATCAGCCCTTGAAACTGCTGCCGGTTCAGCAATGGGACCAACAGCGCCTCGAGGATCATCTGCGCCCCCTCACTGAACTGCCGTCCATCGCCAGTTCGGCTCCCCTGGTGGAGGCGGTGCCGGCCCTGGAGGCGGCCTCCCAGGGACGCCTGTTGGTGATGAGTGCTGCGGGCCTTCCTTCCGGCACCCTCAACCGCATGGATGTAGGCGATGCGGTGCTGAAGCGGCTCGGGGTGACCCTGCCCCCCGCAATCCTCGAAGAGGCGCGCAAGCGCAACGGCTATCCCCTGGGCCTGGCGATGCTTCCGCAGATGGTGCAGACGATGCAGGATCAGAGCTCTGAGCCGGATGCGAGTTCGCCCTCCAACTCCTGAGTTTCTTCGGGCATCAGGGGCTGCATTTGCCAACAGCAGTGGCTCCAGCTCTCAATCAGGCTCTGACGCAGCTGCTGATCCAGCCCCAGTCGGCTGATCTGGGCAGGGGCTGCCGCTGGAGCCGCTTCCTCAAACACCTCTTCCCAGAGCGCAGCAGGGGGATCCAGCAGGATTTCACCGTGTTGAAGCACGCGACCGTTCTGCCAGCGCTGGGCGCTACCGACCCGTTTGACGCCGCACGGATCCACCAGGTCGGCCACCGTTGCCGAGGCGAAACAGTTGTTGGCCTCGCCACCAGCAGGGTCCGAGCCGAAGTGCAGCGCTAGCCCGAGATCCTGGAAGCCATCGATCAACCACTGGCAGGCCTGGCGGTAAGCCTCCTGGCGTCGCCGGGGTGCATCCGGCCAGATCAAGGCATAGGTGAGACCGCTGGCATGAAGCACGGCCCGACCTCCGCTCGGGCGTCGCACCAGGCTGATGCGGCCGCGGCGGGCCAGCTCATTCCAGTGTTCAGGCCAGTGGCGTTGATGGCGTCCCAGCGAGAGCCAGGGCCCATCCCAGCGGTAAAAACGCAGAACCGGACCGTTGCTGCGCTTCAGAAGCCAGGCATCCAAAGCCATCTGGGTGTGTCCATCCGCTTGCTGGGTGGGGAGCAAACGCCCGGTTGCGGGCATGCTGGAGGGAAGCATCGATCGCACGCCATGGTGCCCTGGTGGGATGTGCCGATCCTGATCGCCCTGGGCCTGCTGGCGGGGGGCTTGGCCGGGTTGTTGGGGATTGGCGGCGGCTTGATCTTTGCCCCGCTCCTGCTCTGGCTTGATCTCCCGCCCCATCAGGCCCTGGCCACCAGCAGTTTCGCCATTGTGCCCACGGCTTTGGCGGGCACCATCACCCATCTGCGCCAGGGGCGGCTGCCGACCCGGCCTGGACTCGCCATCGGCTTGGCGGCCTTTGGCTCGGCTCTACTGTTCGGTGGTTTGGCCGGTTTGGCAGCGGGCTGGATTCTGCTGGCGATGCAGACGCTGATGTACATCGTGCTGGCGTTCTGCGTTCGCGAACGGCCCGAGGCGGATGCCAATGATGACGTTGATGACGGCAGCGCTCCGAAGTTGGCGGGTGTGGGCTGCATCGCCGGCTGGACCGCTGGGATGTTGGGCCTGGGCGGGGGGCTGGTGATGGTGCCCCTGATGAGCGGTCCGATGTCTGTGCCGATTCATCAGGCCGTGCGGCTGAGCACGGTGGCGGTGCTCTGCTCGGCCAGCGCAGCATCCCTCCAGTTCCTGCATGAAGGACGCGGAGTTCCTCTGATGGGCCTGCTGCTGGGGGCTGTGGCGGCGATCGCTGCGCAGTGGACGGCCAGCCGGCTCGATCAGTTTGATGCGGCCCTGCTGGTGCGCTGTCTGCGGGGGCTCGCCATCATCCTGGCAATCGACAGCTCCAGGCGGGCCCTGCAGCTTTGGCTGGGCTGACTGGTCAGCCCAACAGGTTCCAAAATCCCGAATCCAGCTCATAGCCCAGGGCTGCGGCCATCTGGGAGAGGTTGCCCCGCATCGGGCGTCCGAGCTCTCGCTGACAGAGGTCGTCCAACTGCATCAATCGATGCGTCACCCAGAGCTCCAAGGCTTCCGGGTCAAAACGCAGGCCTTCGCTGCGGCTGAAACTGTGGGGCACCACCAGGGCCACATGGCGAATCAGGCTGCCCTGGTCGCGTTCAAGCAAGAGCGGCAGCCAGGGGTAGCGCGCATCGGCCCGCAGGGCCCAGAGCCGAGGCTCGGGGCATTCCGGCAGTTCGCGTGGGTCATCCTGCGCCCGGGGCCAATCGAAACGAAGCTCGAGCACCGGTCCCTGGCTCAGCAGTGCATCCAGCGGCTGAGTGCTCCAGATCTCCAGCGGCCGTAGATCCAAGGCGCGGATAGCAGGGGCATCGATCAGAACCGGATCCATGGGCTGGTGTGACAGGCCTTTGCGAATGATGGCCTGCAGACCTTCCCTCAGAGAAGAATGGGACCGTTTGATGCATGGCTCCCATGGAAACCGTTCTGTCTGCACCTGAGGTGTTCATTGCCCTCGTGGTGGCTGCCCATGCCGCTGTTCTGGCCCTGCGTCTCTCCATCAGCCTTTACGAGGCCTGATTTCAAAGGCAGCCCAGATCAACGGGCGTAGAGCTGGTCTTGGCACTGCGAACGGATTGCGTTACAAGCGGATGTTCGTGCTGATGCGGTGACCGCCAGTCAGGTTCAAAGATCAGCTCCCCGCACGGATGCAGCCAGCATGGCTGCGGCGATTCAGCGGCAGACCGACCAACAAGAACTGCAGTGCAGCCTTCTCGCCTTGGCGGCCAAGGCGGGGCTTGTTCTGTTGGGCGCTGTGAGCCTGATCCGTCTGTCCGTGGCCTATCAGGAACGCATGGATCGCCACAGTGAAATCGCGGCGGTCGTGTCGATTGAGTCGGCGAAATTGGAAACGCTGCAACAACGCTTCGATCGTCTGTTCAGCATCGGTGGAGAGAAGCGTCTGATCAGCGAGCAGGATCAGTGGATCGCCCCCAACCGTCTGCGCGTGATCTGGCGCTGAGATTCGTGACCAGCGGCGTTGGGATTGAGTGCTGACCGGCAGACTGGCAGCCTTCCTGGCCCTGTCTTGATGTCCACGCCCGGCACCGTTCTGATCACCGGCACCACCTCCGGTGTGGGCCTGAATGCCACCTGCGCCTTGGTGAAGCGGGGTTGGACGGTGATCACGGCGAACCGCAGCCCGCAGCGGGCCGCGGCGGCTGCCGACGAGTTGGACCTCCCCAAGGAGCGTCTCAAGCACGTGTTGATGGATCTGGGTGATCTCGACAGTGTGCGTCGGGCGGTGGATGCCTTGCCCGAGCGCGTGGATGCCGTGGTCTGCAATGCAGCCGTGTACAAGCCGAAGCTGAAGCAGCCGGAGCGTTCGCCCCAGGGCTATGAAATCTCGATGGCCACCAACCATTTCGGCCATTTCCTGCTGGTGCAGCTGCTCTTGGGTCGGCTCAAGGCCTCCACTCATCCCTCCAAGCGGGTGGTGATCCTGGGCACCGTGACGGCGAACTCCAAAGAGCTGGGGGGCAAGATTCCGATCCCTGCGCCGGCAGATCTGGGGGACCTTTCTGGTTTTGAAGCCGGGTTCAAAGACCCCGTTGCCATGGCCAGTGGCAAGCCGTTCAAGCCCGGCAAGGCCTACAAAGACAGCAAGCTCTGCAACATGATCACCACCCAGGAGCTGCATCGCCGTCTTCACGGGGACACGGGGATCACCTTCATGTCGCTCTACCCGGGCTGTGTGGCGGACACACCGTTGTTCCGCAACACCCCCAAGGCCTTCCAGACGATCTTCCCCTGGTTTCAGAAAAACATCACCGGCGGCTACGTCTCCCAGGCCCTGGCGGGGGAACGGGTGGCTGATGTGGTGGCCAATCCCGACTTCGCCGAATCAGGGGTGCACTGGAGCTGGGGCAACCGCCAGAAGAAGGATGGACAGCAGTTCAGCCAGGAACTCTCCGACAAGGCCACTGATCCAGAAACAGCCCGCCGGGTGTGGGAGCTGTCGATGAAACTCGTTGGCCTTTGAGCTGAGCTCATCACAACAAGGCCCCGGTGGCAGCGGCCAGGGCTTTGTTGATGGCTTTGTTGATCAAGTGAGGATCAATCGAATCCCAGCAGGTCGAAGATTTCGCGGTCTTTGAGGGATGTGGCCTCGAGCGGCTCCACCTTGTCGAGCATGTTCTGGGCCAGCCGCAGATATTCGTTCTGCACCGCTTGCACAGCCTCATCGGCATCATCCATTTCAAAGATGGTGCATTTCTTGAGTCGGGATCGCCGGATGGCATCCACATCCCTGAAATGGGCCATGGTGCGCAGGCCGGTGCGATCGTTGAACTTGTCGATCTGATCGGTGTCTGCCGAGCGGTTCGCAACAACGCCGCCAAGCCGCACCTTGTAGTTCTTGGCTTTGGCTTGAATCGCCTGAACGATGCGATTCATCGCGAAGATCGAATCGAAATCGTTGGCGGTCACAATCAGGCAATAGTTGGCGTGCTGCAGCGGGGCGGCGAAACCACCACACACCACATCGCCGAGCACATCGAAGATCACCACATCGGTGTCTTCCAGCAGATGGTGCTCCTTGAGCAGCTTCACGGTCTGCCCGGTCACGTATCCGCCGCAGCCCGTGCCCGCCGGTGGGCCGCCGCTCTCGACGCATTGCACCCCGTTGAATCCGGTGAAGACGAAATCCTCAGGCCTCAGCTCTTCGCTGTGGAAGTCCACCTCTTCAAGGATGTCGATCACCGTCGGCACCATCTTGTGGGTAAGGGTGAAGGTGCTGTCGTGCTTGGGGTCGCAGCCGATCTGAAGCACCCGCTTGCCCAGCTTCGAGAAGGCGGCTGACAGGTTCGAGGAGGTGGTGGATTTGCCGATCCCGCCTTTGCCATAGACCGCGATCACCAGGGTTTCTTCCTGGATGTTCAGTGCCGGGTCCTGGTGGACCTGCACGCTGCCTTCGCCGTCCGCCGGTCGCGTCAGGGTTGTGGTCATGCAGCGACCTGTGTAAGAGAAGTCGATTTCATTCAACAGCAGCAGATGTGCAGTGGTTGGTTTTCACCAAGAAATGAAAGATCTGGTTCTTGCTTGAGTTGCAAGAGCAGAATTTCTTTCAATTAAATAAAAAGAAATGAGTGCAAATGCTCATGCCTTGAAGTGGGCTTTTGCGTCATACAGCGTTTCGCTGCTGATCACTCTGCAGCCCACATCGCGCGCGTAAGCCTCTGTGTTGCGTCGCACCTTTCCCCGTACGAAGAAGGGGATCTTCTTCAGCTCGGCTTCCCCATCGGCCGTCCACTGCAGAGCGCCATCGCCCTCCCCTGGGATGTCACTCAAGCTGGAACTGTCGGCGGCGCCGGCACCACCGGCATGGCCCAGGTGGCTCTGGTGGCCATCTACGAATTCGAAGTCGTGGCGGAACATGCCGATCAGGTGTTCCTCCAGGCCCATCATCAGCGGGTGCACCCAGTCGTCGAAGATCACGTTTGCTCCTTCCCAGCCCATCTGGGGGCTCATTCGGGCAGGAACGTCCTGCACATGCATGGGTGTGCTGATCACCGCGCAGGGAATCCCCAGCCGCTTGGCGCTGTGGCGCTCCATCTGGGTTCCCAGCACCAGTTCCGGTGCCGCTTCGGCCATGGCCGCTTCCACCGCCAGGTAGTCGTCACTGATTAGGGCCTCCAGGCCCAGGGCTTTGGCGGCGGCCCGCACGGGCCGGGCCATCTCCCGGCTGTAGCTGCCCAGCCCCACCACCGTGAAACCCAGTTCCTCGCTGCAGATCCGGGCTGCGGCGAGGGCGTGACTACCGTCGCCAAAGATGAACACCCGCTTGCCCGTGAGGTACGTGGAGTCCACGGATTCCGAATACCAGGGCAGGCGTGAGCGCCGGTAGCCCTCGTCGGGGGCGGGGGGCTCCATCCCCAGCATTTCGTGCACTTCGACGAGGAAATCGTGGGTGGCGCCCACGCCAATCGGCACCGTTCGGCTGAAGGGCATGCCGAAATTGCGCTCCAGCCAGCTGCAGCTGGATTCCGCCACCTCTGGATAAAGGCAGACGTTGAGATCGGCATCGGGGATCCGCTGCAGATCCTCCACGCCTGCCCCGAGGGGCGCCACCACGCCCACATCGATGCCGTGCAGGGTGAGCAGTTTCTGCACCTCCAGTACGTCGTCGCGGCAGCGGAAGCCCAGCAGGGATGGGCCCAACAGGTTCACCCGGGGCCGGCGGCCCTGGTGTTGCCATGCCCTGGGGTCGTGCTGGTTGTTGGCTGGCGCCTGCTCCTTCAGCAGGTTGCGCACCAGTTGGTAGAAGGTTTCCGCGGCTCCCCAGTTCTCTTTTTTGCTGTAGGCCGGCAGCTCCAGACTCACCACCGGCATGGTGAGCTCCATGCCTTGGGCCAGGGCACCGGGCTGATCCTGAATCAACTCCGCGGTGCAGCTTTCCCCCACCAGCAGGGCATCGGGTTGGAAGCGATCCACCGCTTCACGCACATGCCGTTTCACCAGTTCGGCGGTGTCCCCGCCGAGATCCCGGGCCTGAAAGGTGGTGTAGGTGACGGGCGGACGCTGTCCGCGCCGCTCAATCATCGTGAACAGCAGATCGGCATAGGTGTCCCCCTGGGGGGCATGGAGCACGTAATGAACGCCGCGCATGGAGGCGGCAATGCGCATGGCCCCCACATGGGGTGGCCCTTCGTAGGTCCAGAGCGTGAGTTGCATGGGATCAGGCGTGCACGGTTGGGTCGGGGCTGCTGGGGTGGAGGCCAGGTCGAATCAGTTGCCGGCGACGCAACGGCCGCGAAAACAGTTCCGCTAGGTCGCCGGCCTGGTCGATGCCGTGGATCGGGCTGAACACCAGTTCGATCGACCATTTGGTGGCGATGCCTTCGGCCTCCAGCGGATTGGCCAGGCCCATCCCGCACACCACCAGGTCGGGCTGGCTGGCGCGAACCCGGTCCAGTTGCTGCTCCACGTGTTGCCCCTCCATCACCGGGACGTCATCGGGGAGCAAGGCCAGCTCGGCAGCCATCTGTTCGCGGTTCAGATAAGGCGTGCCCACCTCCACCAGTTCCATGCCGCATTCCCGTTGCAGAAACCGGGCTAGGGGCAGTTCCAGCTGGGATTCGGGCAGCAGGAAGATCCGCTTGCCCTCCAGCACGGCGCGATGGCGGGCCAAGGCGCTCTGGGCGCGCTCCATCAACGGGTCGAGCACAGCAGCAACCCGTTCATCAGGCAGATGAAAGGCAGCAGCAGCAGCCTCCATCCAGCGGCGACTCCCCTCGGCCCCCAACGGGAAGGGGGCCGTGAGCACTGTGGCGCCGCGGTCGCTGAGCAGGCGCGCAGTTTCCGTGAGAAAGGGTTGGGTCAGCAGCACCGTGGTTCCAGCTCCCACGGCGGGCAGGTCACTCGATTGCCGGGGCGGCAGGCTGCGAATTGTCTCGATGCCCATACGCTGGAACAGGTGCATCTGCCGGTCTTCCACGGCATCAGCGAGGGTTCCCACCAGCAGCAACTGACGCTCATCGCTGGCGGGGAGCAGGGGAACGAGGGCTGCCAGTGCCCCGTCTTCTCCCTGGGTGAACGTGGTTTCAATGCCGCTGCCGGAGTAGTTCACCACCCGCACCCGGCCTGTCAGTTCTTCGTTGAGCCGTTCGGCGGCCCGGGCCAAATCCAGCTTGATCACTTCGCTGGGGCAGGACCCCACCAGAAACAGCGTGCGGATTTCGGGGCGGCGTTGCAGCAGTTCCCTGCAGACCCGGTCGAGTTCGTCGTGGGCATCGGCGAGGCCAGCCAGATCCCGCTCGCTGAGAATGGCTGTGCCGAAACGGGGTTCGGCAAAAATCATCACCCCTGCGGCGCTCTGGATCAGATGGGCGCAGGTGCGTGATCCCACCACAAGAAAAAAGGCATCGGGCATGCGCCGATGCAGCCACACAATCGAGGTGAGGCCGCAGAACACCTCTCGCGGCCCCGATTCCTTCAGCAGCGTTGGCCCGGCCATCGGCCGCTCCCTTGATGATCAACCTCTCCAAGCTGCGAAAAAATCCGCTGAGGAGTGGAAATGTCGCTCAAACTCTTTGGGATCGCTCCGGCCAGGCAGGCCCTGGCTTGAGTTCAAAGGCGGCGGCGGAATCCGTCGTAGCGATCGGAGCGATCGCTCTCCTCTGATTTGCTCAAGCGCCAGACGTTGCGGCTGACCCGGCGGGCGATAAGGCCACCGCGTTCCACCTTTTCCGTTCCAGGGCGGGCCCCCAGCAGCATGCTCACCTCCGCGGTGGTGAGGGGAGCACCGGTTTCGATGGCCAACGACGTCAGTTCCAGCCGTTGACGCAGCTGGCGCAGACGCTCACTGTCTGCATTTCCTGATGCCTCGAGCCAGGGCAGATCCACCTGGCCATCCTGCGCAAGCCGTTGCATCAGGCCGAAGCTCACCATCCCAAGGGCTTGATCAGCGTTGAGATCCACTGGCTTCAAAGAAGACTGCTCAGTCATTGCAAGATCTCTAGAGGTGTTCTCCGGAAGTTATCGGCTGTTTTTCAAGGCGCAAGACCGCAGGCTCTAACTCTTTATTGGCCCGTTTGAGCTGAATTCGTCCGGTACACTCCCCGCCATGACCCGTTTTGCCAGCTTCGATGCTCGGGAGCGGCGACGCGGCGGTAGTGCTCTCGTCACCGGCACTGAGGTGACCCCCCAGCAGGGGGGGGCGAGCTGTGTTGTGACAACGGATTCGGAGTCGCCCAGGCTGTTGCGGCAGAACAGCCATGTGCAGTCGATCGAACTGCGCACCCACGTCTTCATTGACTCGCTGCAGCCGCAACTCGCGGCCTACATGGGTTCTGTGAGCCAGGGATTTCTGCCCATCCCCGGAGATGCCTGCCTCTGGATGGAGGTGTCACCGGGCATGGCGGTGCACCGGGTGACGGACATCGCCCTGAAGGCCAGCAACGTCCGTCTCGGCCAGATGGTGGTGGAGCGGGCGTTCGGCTCAATGGCCCTCTATCACCGCGACCAGAGCACGGTGCTCCATTCCGGAGATGTGGTGCTGGAAGCGATCGGGAGCACCATCGATCAGCGTTCTCCAGCCGATGTGAGCTGGACGGAAGTGATCCGGGCGATCACCCCCGACCATGCCGTGCTGATCAACCGGCAGAACCGACGCGGCTCAATGATCGAAGCCGGGATGAGCATGTTCATCCTGGAGACGGAGCCGGCCGGATACGTGTTGATTGCTGCAAACGAAGCGGAAAAAGCCTCCAACATCACCTTGGTGGACGTGAAAGCGGTGGGTGCCTTCGGACGTCTCACCCTGGCGGGACGGGAAGGTGATGTGGAGGAAGCGGCCGCGGCGGCGATGCGCGCCATCGACCACGTCAACAGCAACGCAAGGCTGCGCTGAGCATTCAGATCAGCTCAGGTGCAGCAGCTCTCGCAACTGTGGTGCCAGAGCTCGTGCCGCCTTGCCGCGGCTGCCCAGGCGGCTGAGCTGAGCCGCATTCAGTTCGCCGTAGGTGCAACGGGCTTCCCGCACCCAAAGCAAGGATTCGAATCCGCCGCCGGCGTAGGCCGGGGCACTCAGGAGTTCGCCCCAGCAGATTCCCTCCGCGGCGGCACGACAGTTGCCGGAGGGATCACACAACACCATCGTGCTGCGGAAACAGGCACTCCGATAAGGCGATCCCACCAGTTCGTGGAGGATCCGCTGCACCTTGGCCTCGTTTCCTTCGGCGTAGCGGGCCGAATAGAGCCCTGGTGCCCCTTGAAGGGCATCCACCTCAAGCCCTGAATCGTCAGCCAAGGCCCAGCAGCCGGTACGCAGGGCTGCAGCGCTGGCTTTCAGCTCAGCGTTTTCGCGGTAGGTGCTCCCCGTTTCTTCAACGTCCAGATCGGCAGGTTGACGCTGCACGTCCAGGGGAAGGGGTCCCAGCATGGCCTCGATTTCGGCAACCTTGATCGGGTTGCCCGTGGCGATGGTGAGCTGAAGCGACAAAGAGGACCAACAAAAGAGGGCCTCCATTGTGCGGGCTGGTAGGGGCTAGGAGCTAACTATCTCTGGATTCGACCCAGCGACACCCGTTTGGGTTGAACATTCCACCCCGCAGCAAGGCTTTGGGAAGGTGACGCAACGTGAACCTATGCAGCTTCACCAGCGTCGACAACGACTTGTGGGGATGTGATCACACGAACCACCACAGCAGACCGGAACAGTGAGGCACAGGGTGATAAGCCCGGCTTATTTGGTTCACTATGGACAGTGATCGAGAAAGTCGTCCAAATCGCTTGACGGGAAGGGTTCTGGCGAAGCAATGTCCCCAGCGAACATTCCACCCCTTCTCCCGGTAGGCAATGGCTAACGAAACCATGGGCATCGCCCTCGGCATGATCGAGACCCGCGGTCTGGTCCCCGCCATCGAGGCAGCTGATGCCATGACCAAGGCTGCCGAAGTGCGCCTGATCGGTCGTGAGTTCGTCGGCGGCGGCTACGTCACCGTTCTGGTTCGCGGCGAAACTGGCGCTGTCAACGCTGCTGTGCGCGCTGGCGCTGACGCTTGCGAGCGCGTCGGTGACGGCCTGGTCGCCGCTCACATCATTGCCCGCCCCCACCGCGAAGTGGAGCCTGCTCTGGGCAACGGCAACTTCCTTGGTCAGAAGGACTGAGATCTTCCGCTGAGCCTCTGACGAGGCACGCGAACGTCTCAACCTCTTCACCGACCTAACGGAGTTTTCCCATGAGCAAGAAGTACGACGCTGGGGTCAAGGAGTACAGGGATACCTACTGGACTCCTGATTACGTCCCCCTCGACACCGACCTGCTGGCCTGCTTCAAGTGCACCGGCCAAGAAGGTGTGCCCAAGGAAGAAGTTGCCGCTGCTGTGGCCGCTGAATCCTCCACCGGCACCTGGTCCACTGTGTGGTCCGAGCTCCTCACAGATCTCGACTTCTACAAGGGCCGTTGCTACCGCATCGAAGACGTCCCTGGCGACAAGGAGTCTTTCTATGCCTTCATCGCCTACCCCCTCGACCTGTTCGAAGAGGGTTCCATCACCAACGTTCTGACCTCCCTGGTCGGCAACGTGTTCGGTTTCAAGGCTCTGCGCCACCTCCGTCTGGAAGACATCCGCTTCCCGATGGCGTTCATCAAGAGCTGCTACGGCCCGCCGAACGGCATCCAGGTCGAGCGCGACCGGATGAACAAGTACGGCCGTCCTCTGCTGGGTTGCACCATCAAGCCGAAGCTCGGCCTGAGCGGTAAGAACTACGGCCGTGTTGTCTATGAGTGCCTGCGTGGCGGTCTGGACTTCACCAAGGACGACGAGAACATCAACTCCCAGCCTTTCCAGCGTTGGCAGAACCGCTTCGAATTCGTTGCGGAAGCCATCAAGCTGTCCGAGCAGGAGACCGGCGAGCGCAAGGGTCACTACCTCAACGTGACCGCCAACACTCCCGAGGAGATGTACGAGCGCGCTGAGTTCGCCAAGGAACTCGGCATGCCGATCATCATGCACGACTTCATCACCGGTGGCTTCACGGCCAACACCGGTCTGTCGAAGTGGTGCCGCAAGAACGGCATGTTGCTGCACATCCACCGCGCCATGCACGCGGTGATCGACCGTCACCCCAAGCACGGCATCCACTTCCGCGTTCTCGCCAAGTGTCTGCGTCTGTCCGGTGGTGACCAGCTCCACACCGGCACCGTGGTCGGCAAGCTGGAAGGTGATCGTCAGACCACCCTCGGCTACATCGACCAGCTGCGCGAATCCTTCGTGCCCGAAGACCGCAGCCGCGGCAATTTCTTTGATCAGGACTGGGGTTCCATGCCTGGCGTGTTCGCCGTTGCTTCCGGCGGTATCCACGTGTGGCACATGCCCGCCCTGGTCACCATCTTCGGCGACGACTCCGTTCTTCAGTTCGGTGGTGGTACCCACGGTCACCCCTGGGGCTCCGCTGCAGGTGCTGCTGCCAACCGTGTGGCCCTCGAGGCCTGCGTCAAGGCACGCAACGCCGGCCGTCATCTCGAGAAAGAGAGCCGCGACATCCTCACGGAAGCCGCGAAGCACAGCCCTGAGCTGGCCATCGCCCTCGAGACCTGGAAGGAGATCAAGTTCGAGTTCGACACCGTCGACAAGCTCGACGTCCAGAACTGATCGTCTCAACGGCCGGTTGATGCAACCGGCCACCCCTTTTTCTTACACCCAGGATCCCCATGCCTTTCCAGAGCACAGTGGGTGACTATCAAACAGTCGCCACCCTGGAGACCTTCGGCTTCCTCCCGCCGATGACCCAGGACGAGATCTACGACCAGATCGCCTACATCATTGCCCAGGGTTGGAGCCCGCTCGTCGAGCACGTCCACCCCAGCAACTCCATGGCCACCTACTGGTCGTATTGGAAGCTCCCCTTCTTCGGTGAGAAGGATCTGAACGTCGTTGTCAGTGAGCTCGAGGCTTGCCACCGCGCATACCCCGACCACCACGTGCGCATCGTCGGTTACGACGCCTACACCCAGAGCCAGGGTGCCTGCTTCGTGGTCTTCGAAGGACGCTGATCCTTCGAACCCTTGGTTCCGAGCCCTGACCTGATCAGGGCTCCAGCTTTTTCCGGAGGGGCAAGTGCCCTTCTACTTCACGACGACATCCTCGGGCGGACATGGCAAGACTCTCCAGTCGCGAACTCGCACTTGAACGCCGCAAGGCGCTGACCACTTCCGGTAAGAAGTCCTCGGTAGCGGCTGGTGATGGCGCCAACCGTGTTCGCACCGTTGCTGATGCCCGTCCCACCCGCACCAACGCGGCCGCAGCTGCTGAGCCTGCCTCTGCACCTGCCACCCCCGCTGCTGTAGCTCCGCAGCGGACCACATCCTTCACAGCTGCTCCTGCAAACCGCAGCTCTCAGGTCAAGCCGCATCGCGATCCAAGTCGCGAATTGGTGCTCGCCCGTCGTGATGCCCTGTCCCGCCGCGGTAAGACCGCCGACACCAGCCGCGATCGCAACCGCGCTGATGTTGCCCGCCAGACCAACGCCTCTGCTCCTGCAGCTGCACCCGCTGAAACCACCAAGAGCTGTGGCTGCGGTGGCAAGCGTGCCTCTGAAAAGGCTTCCCTCAGCGCACCGGCTCCCAAGTTGTCTGCCCGCACAGAGCGCCGTTCGGCCACTCCAAAGCGTCGTGCCATCGAGAACCCCAGCCGCGCGCTGGTGCTGGCCCGTCGTGAAGCCATGGCGAAGCACGGCAAAACCGCTGGTAAGCAACCCACCAGCGCCGCAGCTGTTGCCCGTCAGGCCAACCCTGACCTCACCAGCCGTGAGTTGGCCCAACAGGTGCGTGAGCTGCGCACCAAGGCCGGCGCTCGCAACAAACAAAGCGCTGGTGTGACTCGCCCCACCGGTCCCAACCGCCACGGCGCCAAGCAAGCCGCTGCCGCTGATGCCCACTGGAAGGTGGGTGAAAGCACCACCACAAGCGGCCAGACCGTGACCGGCACCCAGGCCAACCGCTCGGTGAAAACCACCGGCAACGAAGCCAGCACCTGCCGTTCGATCACCGGTACCGAGTACCTGGGCGCCGAAGTCTTCCAGACCTTCTGCCAGACCGCCCCCGCTGCCACCACTCCGGCCAAGGTGCGCGTCACCGCCACCAGCCACGGCAATCGCGTCACCGGCAATGAAGTTGGCCGTTCCGAAAAGGTCACCGGCGATGAGCCCGGCACCTGCAAGAGCGTGACCGGCACCGAGTACATCTCCGCTAATCAGTCCGCTGCCTACTGCGGTGGTGGCTTGACCTCCCCGCGCAAGGTGGGCCACAGCCTCACCGAACAGGGGCGTCCTGTGAGTGGTGTGATGGTGGGCCGCTCCGCCAGCGTCACTGGCGATGAAGCCGGTGCCAACCGCAGCCTCACCGGCGATCAGTACCTCGGCTCAGATCCCCTGCCCGAAGGTCGTCCTGCCGCCAAGGTGGGCCTTTCCGGAACTCTCTCCGGCACTGGCGTGACCGGCACCATGGTGGGCCGTTCTGCTCAGGTCACCGGTGATGAGTTCGGCTCCTGCCACCGCGTTACCGGTGATCAATACATCAGTGCCGAGCAGGTGAATGCCTTCTGTGGTTCTAAGCCCGAACCCGAAGCAGCCAAAGTTGGTTTCAGCGTCACCAACCGCAACCAGGTGGTGAGCGGCACCCGCACGGGTCGTTCGGAGAACGTCACTGGCGACGAGCCCGGCAGCTGCCAGGCCGTCACCGGCACCCCCTATGCAGGCCTTGAGCAGGCCGGCCAACACTGCGGAACCCCTGCTGTTCAGGCCATCCGTGAGCGCACACCAGTGCGTGTCGGTACCCCTTCCGCTGCCATGACCGGCATCCAACCCGGTGTGGGTGGTGTGATGACCGGCGACAAGCGTGGCGCTTGTGAAGCAGTCACCGGCACGCCTTACGTGGGTGCTGATCAGCTGGCCGCTGCCTGCGGCGCTGATGCTCCCGCTGGCACCGATACCCACGGCCAAGCTCCTGAGGGTGCCGCCTGGACCCGCTTCAGCGTGGTGTCTCCCGCCCGTGCTGCCCAGCAGCAACGTGAGGCCGCGTCCGGTGTGACGGGCACCTCCTACGAGCAGGGGAATCGCATCACCGGCCCTTTTGACATGGCTGGCGGCAAGGTGACCGGTACCGAGCAGTTCCGCTTCGACAACCGCGAGTTCCAGAACCGTCAGCAGCAGCGCCAGTTCCAGCCCACCGTGGCTGTGGTCAGCGAGCCTTCCGAGAAGCCTGCATCCCGGGTGACCGGCGAGGGTTCCTCCACCAAGATCACTGGCGATGACTGGGATCGTGGTGAGCACGTGACCGGTACTGAGGGTGCTTCGGCCCGCCGTCGTAACCCCAGCCGTCCCGGCCCGATGAGTGCCATGTCTTCCTTCGAGCGCAAGCGCAACGAGGAGACCGAATGGCCTGTGAGCCGCGTGACCGGTTCCAGCGGCAACACCGAAAAGGGCTCCCTGATCACCGTCTCCGGCGGCGCACGGGGCTGATTCATTGATGGTTCGCTCCAAGCCTCTCCGTGGCGGGCGACCTCAGGCCCCCTCGGCACCCACCCGACGTCAGCTTCAACAGCTGGCCGCAACCTCTGATTCCGTTCAGACCTCGTCTGATGTGGAGTCCTCCACCCGCAAGGCCGCTCTGGATCGGCGCCGTGCCCTCACCACAGCGGGCAAGGCCGCTCAACTCGGTGGCGGCTCGGTTGGTGGTGGTCGGATTCGCTCAAGCAAGGACGTTCAGCGCCCCGCTCCTTCCCAGCCGAACTGGGTCCGCCGGGAGAAGGCAGCCACCCGGGCGGTTCCTTTCAATCTGAGCCGCAGCTCTCTGCCGATCACCCATCGGCGCCATCCGTTGACGGATGCAGCGGCCAATGCCCGTCTCCAGGCCTACGAGCAGGAGATCAAGGGCCGCTTTGATCGGATCGTTCCCCTGCTGCAGCAGGTTTCAGCGCTTCAGCACGAAACCGATTTCATTCCCCAGGCACAGCGGTTGTGCCGGGCCGAACTCGGCTTTGATCTGCCGGATCACATCCTGCAGCGGGCCTGGGTTCGCCCCCTCGACATGCGCGCCCTGTTCGCCTGGTGCGTGTTCGAAAGCCACCGGTTGTTCAGTGACCGCTTCTTCCAGGACGATCCCCTGGATGCCGGTACGGGCAGTGCTGCCTCCCGGGAGTTCGAACAGTTCCTGCTCGACTGTGGGATCCATCTGCTCGACCTGACGCCCTGTGCCGATGGTCGGCTGGCCCACACCGTGGCCTACGCCCTGCGCATTCCCTTCAGCGCTGTGCGTCGCCGTTCCCACGCTGGCGCCATGTTCGACGTGGAGAACACGGTGAACCGCTGGGTCAAAACCGAGCACCGTCGCTACCGCGAAGGTTCACCCAATCCCTCCACGGAACCGACCCGTTACCTGAAGGTGGTGACGTACCACTTCAGTTCCCTCGATCCCTCCCATCAGGGCTGCGCTGCCCATGGCAGCAATGACGAACTGGCGGCAGCGGCGGGTCATCAACGCCTGCTCGATTTCCGTGAGTCGGTGGAAAACAGCTTCTGTTGCGGTGCCTCCGTTGACCTTCTACTGATCGGCCTCGACACCGACACCGATGCGATCCGGGTGCATCCCCCAAGCCGTGAAAGCGAAATGGTGCTCGACCGTTGGCTCTGCGCCAGGGAACTGCATGCCGCCACGGCATCGATGAGTTCCGATCAAGCCATGGCACAGATTGCTGAAGCCGTTGAGAGCTCTGCCCCTGGCCCCATGGATGCCGGGATGGTGTCGTTCCTGACCCGTTTGCTCGCCAATAACTTCTCCCAGATCGACTACGTGCAGGATCTGCACGGGGGCACGTACCCGGATGCCGGGCACGCAGAGCGTTTCATTGGCGTTGGCATCGGTTTCAAAGAGGTGCATCTGCGCAACCTCACCTATTTCGCTCACCTCGACACCGTCGAGGAGGGCGCTCCTGATCTCGATGTGGGCGTGAAAATTTTCAAGGGTCTGAATGTGTCTCGGGATCTGCCGATTCCGGTTGTGGTGCGTTTCGACTATTCCGGCCGCGTGCCGGGTGCTCGGGAACGGGCCATCGCTGATTGCCAACGGGTGAACCAGGCCATCGCCGATCGCTACGCAGTTCTCGTTGATGAGGGTCTGCTCCACACTTGTCTCACCATTCGCGACCGCAACCAGACGGCTCCGGCCGAGGTCGTCGGTTCCACGCTCGACCCGCAACTTCCGGAGGCTCACTGATCATGCTCATCGTCAAGGTCGTCAAGCCGCTCGTTTCCACCAACCGGATTCCCGATTTCGAGCACAAGCATCTCCAGGTGGTTCTGGATGGCAGCACCAAGAAGGTGGCCGTCGATGCGGTGGGTGCAAAACCTGGGGACTGGGTGATCTGCGTCAGCAGCTCGGCCGCCCGTGAAGCTGCCGGCAGCAAGTCGTATCCCAGTGACCTCACGATCGTGGGGATCATTGACCACTGGGAACCCGACCCCCCGAAGACCTCCGCTCCCTCTCCGTCCCCCAGCCCCAGCAAACCCGCGGGAGGCAAGGCCAGCTGATGGAGATCATGCAGGTGATGGGAACGCTGGTGTGCTCCTACCGGGTTGCCGGTCTGGATCACATGCACCTGCGCATTCTCAAGAACAACAAGGGCAAGAAGCTGGTGGCTGTTGACCCCGTGGGTGCCCGTGAGGGCAACTGGGTGTTCACCGCCAGCGGTTCGGCTGCCCGGCATGCCTGCCCTGACAACACCGTTCTCACCGATCTCACCATCGGTGGCATCATCGATTTCTGGAATCCGGACGGATAGGGATCCTTCATTTCCCTCCGCCGTTTCCGTTCCGCTTCCACACCTACCAATCCATGGCCACTCCTTCCCCCACCCCCCGTCGTCGCACCACCCGCAGCACCGCCGCGGCGAACAAGACTGTGGATGTGAAGCCCGTGGACGTGAAGCCTGTGGCCAGCACTCCTGCTCCCGCTTCGACTCCCGCCAAGGCAGCTCCTGCTTCCACCACCCGTCGCGCGTCCACCACAACGCGTCGCAGCAGCGCTTCCAACACCGGATCCGGAGGCGGCTCAGCCGTGACCAAGCCCGCTGCCACCCCTTCCCCCATCGTTCCCGGTGTGGCGCTGGGCATGATCGAAACCCGCGGCATGGTTCCTGCCATTGAGGCAGCCGATGCGATGACCAAGGCTGCTGAGGTGAGCCTGATCTGCCGTGAGTACGTGGGTGGTGGCTACGTCACGGTGATGGTGCGTGGCGAAACCGGTGCAGTGAATGCCGCTGTGCGTGCCGGTGCCGATGCCTGCGAGCGCGTGGGCGACGGCCTTGTCGCAGCTCACATCATTGCCCGTCCTCATAAAGAGGTGGAGCCGGTGTTGGCCGGCAGTGGTGCAGCTCGACGCAGCTGATTGCATAAAAGCCTCCTCACAGCCGTTCACAAAGAGCCCTTTTGCTCCTGACCGGCTCCTAGATTCGCCGGCCAACCAGCGACCAGCTCGATCACCATCCCGCTCGCCGTTTTGACCCCGGAGCTTTCGCTTCCCATACAGACCGCCTGGTTGATCCCGCTCTATGGGTTCATCGGGATGCTGGTTTCTCTCCCTTGGGCCTGTGGCTGGTTCCGCCGAGATGCCCATCGACCGGCGGCCTACCTCAACATTCTTCTCACCCTGCTGGCCTTCGCCCACGGAAGCCTGATCCTGCAGGAGGTGTACCAATCAGGGCCGGTGGATCTGGCCTTCCCCTGGCTCAGCGTGGCTGATCTGGAGCTGAACATCAGCTTCAGCCTGTCGCTCACCAACCTGGTAGCCCTGGAACTGATCACGGGCCTCAGCTTGCTGTCGCAGGTGTATTCCTTGGGCTATATGGACAAGGAATGGGCGTTGGCCCGCTTCTTTGCCCTGCTTGGTTTTTTCGAGGGTGCGATGAGTGGTGTCGTGCTCAGCGACTCCCTGTTCCAGAGCTATTTCCTGCTGGAGATGCTGACGCTCTCCACTTATTTGTTGGTGGGTTTCTGGTACGCCCAACCCCTGGTGGTCACTGCAGCCCGGGATGCCTTCCTCACCAAGCGCGTTGGTGATGTGCTGCTGCTGATGGGTGTGGTGGCGCTCTGCAGCTATTCCGGCGTGATGGGGTTCAACGACCTTTACGCCTGGGCCGCTCAAGACACCCTCTCTCCCTTGGCGGCAACGCTGTTGGGTTTGGGCCTGGTTGCTGGCCCAACGGGCAAATGCGCCCAGTTCCCCATGCACCTCTGGCTGGACGAAGCCATGGAGGGTCCGAACCCCGCTTCGATTCTGCGGAACTCGGTGGTGGTGACCTGCGGCGCCATCGTGCTGCTGAAGGTGATGCCCATCCTTCAGCTCTCTCCCATCGCCATCGGCGTGATGCTCGTGATCGGCAGCATCAGTGCGATCGGTGGCTCTTTGGTGGCCCTGGCTCAGGTGGACATCAAACGCACGCTGTCGTATTCCACAACGGCCCACATGGGCCTTGTCTTCATTGCCATTGCGCTGCAGATCCCAGTTCTGGCCTTGTTGCTGCTGTTCACCCATGCCGTGTCCAAGGCGCTGCTGTCGATGAGCATTGGCGGCGTGATTGCCTCCACCAACTGTCAGGACATCACCGAGCTGGGGGGATTGGGCAGCCGCATGCCGGCTACCACCACGGCGTTTCTGGTGGGTGGTGCTGGTCTCGTGGGCTTCCTGCCCCTGGGTGGCTTCCTGGCCCTGGCCCAATCGATTGAGCTGCTGAGCGTGCGCTCGGTTCCGTTCATGGCGGTGTTCCTTCTCACCAACGCACTCACTGCCATGGGTCTGGTGCGGGTGTTCCGCCATGTGTTCATGGGGGATTCCCTGATCAAGTCCCGCCGGGCTGCCGAGGTGAACTGGCAGATGGCGTTCCCAATGGTGGCGCTCACCGTGATCGTGCTGATCACCCCGCTGTTGCTGGTGCGGCTTGAGTCCCTCGATGGTTTGTTGGCCTTCCCCCTCTGGGCAGCAGCTCTTGTGGTGGGAAGCGGACTGCTGGGCCTGCTGGCTGGTGCCGTTCTCCCCCTGAGCAAGGCCTGGTCCCGCTCGCTGAATCCTGTGCTGCGCTGGTGGCAGGACCTGCTGGCCTACGACTTCTACACCGAGCGCTTCTATCGCCTCACCATCGTCAACGTGGTGGCTGGCTTCTCTCGCCTGGCCTCCTGGTTCGACCGAAATGTGGTGGATGGTCTTCTCAATGGAGTGGCTCGCTTCTCCCTGGCCAGTGCCGACAGCCTCAAGCTCAGCGTCAGCGGCCAGAGCCAGTCGTACGTGCTGACGGTGCTCCTGGCCATCGTTCTTTTCCTCACCGCGGTGAGCTGGTTCCTCACCTGATCGCCCCGAGATGCTTCTTTCCCTCCTGCTTCTGATTCCCTTCCTCGGGGCTCTGGCTCTGATCCTCTGGCCGGGATCCCCGTCTAGTGCACGCCTGCGCGATGTGTCCATCGTGCTTCTGGTGGTGCAGTGCTTGGCGAGCTTCGCCCTGCTGCTGCCTTTCGATGCCGCCGACGCAGGTTTGCAGTTGGTGGAACAGGCCCGCTGGGTGCATGCCATCGGCCTGGATTACGCCTTGGCGCTGGACGGTTTGTCGTTGCCGCTGGTGTTGATGAATGGGGTGCTCTGCCTGGTGGCGGCCATCGCGTCGCGCACGATCGAAAACCGCCCCCGGGTCTACTTCGCCCTGTTGCTGGTGATTTCCGGAGCGGTGAATGGTGCCTTCCTGGCCCAGAACCTTCTGCTCTTCTTCCTTTTCTACGAACTGGAACTCATCCCCCTCTGGATGCTGATCGCTGTATGGGGTGGTGCCAACCGGGCCTACGCCGCCACGAAGTTTCTGATCGTCACCGCCGTCTCAGGCGTGCTGATCCTGGGTGCCTTCCTCGGCATTGCTCTGGTCACAGGAACCATGGATTTCAGTCTGCGGCCGATCCTTTCCGGTGAACTGGGCATGACCGCCCAGCTGCTGCTGATGGGTGCTCTGTTGATCGGCTTCGGCATCAAGATCCCCCTCTTCCCCTTCCACACCTGGCTGCCGGATGCCCACACCGAGGCTTCCACACCGGTGTCGGTTCTTTTGGCAGGTGTGCTGCTCAAGCTGGGCACCTACGGCCTGCTGCGTTTCTGCCTTGGCTTGTTCCCCGACGCCTGGCAGGTGGCTGCTCCCTGGCTGGCCGGCTGGGCTGCGATCTCAGTGCTCTACGGATCCCTTGCGGCGATTGCCCAGACCGACATGAAGCGCATGGTGGCTTACAGCTCGGTGGGCCACATGGGCTACGTGCTGCTGGCCGCCGCTGCCGCCACGCCGCTCGGGTTGATGGGGGCCCTGTTCCAGATGGTGAGCCACGGCCTGATCTCTGGCGTGCTGTTCCTGGTGGTGGGTGTCGTTTACGCCCAGACCGGCACCCGCGACCTCAACGTCTTGCGTGGCCTGCTCAACCCCCAGCGCGGCCTGCCGCTCACTGGATCTCTGATGATCATCGGGGTGATGGCCAGTGCCGGAATCCCAGGCATGGCCGGCTTCATTTCCGAATTCCTGATCTTCCGCGGCAGCCTTCAGCCCTTCCCCCTGGCCACGCTGCTTTCCATGGTGGGATCGGGACTGACGGCGGTGTATTTCCTGCTGTTGGTGAATCGCGCCTTCTTCGGTCGCCTGGCGATCGCCCCCGGCGAGGTGGTGAATCCCCGTATCCTCAACCGCGTGGCGCTGCGGGAGCAGGCCCCGGCCATCGCCCTCAGCCTCGGTGTGCTGGTGCTTGGCCTTGCTCCGGAGCTGCTGTCGAACCTCAGTGAGGCGGCCACCACGGGCCTCAGCCTGATCACTGGAGATCTGTCATGACCCCGACATCCGCATCCCCCGTTCAACCTCCGGTGCTTCCTGATCAGGAGGAGTTGATCCGTCGTTTGCTCAGCGACACGCCGCTGCTCAAGGACACCCCCGACCATCTGCTGCAGGTGGTGAATGTGCTCGAGAGCTATGGGCTTGTTCTCGATGCCTACAGCAAGAACCTTGTGGATCAGGGGGAGCAGCAGATGCTCAATCCCTTCCCGGTGTTCCGCTTCTTCCATGAGGGGTTCAACCTCAAGCGCCTCTGGACCCATCTGATGGGGGATCGCATCAACTTTGAGTACGCCGAGTACTGCCAGAAGGCGATGTTCTGGCATGGCACCGGCGGGTTGGATGCCTACCTCGACACGCCTGAGTTCGCCGAGGCCTGCCAGCGGATCATCAAGCGCAAGTCGGCGCGGGACCCTCTGCTGGCCCTCAACAACCGCCTTTATCCCGATTTCGCCCCCGAGGCCATCCGTTCGCTCACCACGATTTATTGCCTCGGTCTGTTCTGGCGCGTGATGAGCGACATCTTTGTCGACCTGGCCCGCCGCTACGCGATCAAGGAAGTCACCTGCGTCAACGATGTGGTGCATCACATCCGCGATGGCCTGGTGGCGGCGGCCGGAAGCCCGATTGAATACAAGGTGACGATCGGTGGTGAAGAGATCTGGGTGCTTCCCCCTGAGGCGGGTCTCACCTTTCTGGTGGATGTTGCGGTGCCCTACGTGGAGGCCGTTTTCTTCCGCGGCATGCCCTTCCTTGGAACGGTGTCGTACAACGCCCAGGCCCGGCAGATTTCACCGGACATCAGTGATTTCAAGTACGGCGCCCTTTACGCCGACCCGATTCCGAGCATGGGTGCGGGCATTCCCCCCAGCCTCTGCATGCAGGACATGTACCGCCACCTGCCCGAGGAACTGAGCCTCTGGTACGACGACAACGGTCGAGGTCAAACGGATGTGCACGTGCAGATCTGCGTCAGCTTCCAGAAGTCGATGTTCTGCGTCACCAATGCCGCCATCGCCGGCACGATGCCGCATCCGCTGGACACCGATGACCCCGAGCAGCAGGCCGCCAATCGGGCCTACGCCGAGGCCTGGTCTGGGCGCTTGATGGGCTGTCAGCGGGTGGCGCTCCTCTAGGTTTCCAGCAGGTTCAGGCTGAACGGGGACTCTGATGAATCAGTGGCAGGAGCGGAAACGACCCGTATGCCTCGAGTGTCGTTTCGAGTTTGAGAGCTACGACGCCACCAGGGATTTTCTCGACAAGCTCGGCGACCACAGCGAGGCCACCCAGCGCTTTCCTGACATCAGCTTTGGGCGCACCTACGTGAACATCACGATCCGGCCGGAGGATGACGGCCCCGAGGCCCAGCTGAGCGAAGCCGATCGTGCCTTTGCCGCAGAGATCGATGCCCTCCTCAGTTGATCTGGCTTCGGCCTATGCCGATTCCGGTGTGGCTGAGGTGTTGGACCAACTGGACCGTGAACTGATCGGCCTGGCGCCGGTGAAGACGCGGATCCGAGAGATCGCAGCGCTGTTGCTGGTGGATCAGGCGCGGCAGCAACTGGAGTTGCCCAGCACCGCGCCCAGTTTGCACATGTCGTTCACCGGCCATCCCGGCACGGGCAAGACCACCGTGGCGCAGCGGATGTCGCAAATCCTGCATCGCCTGGGTTACCTCCGCAAGGGTCATGTGGTGACGGCCACCCGCGACGATCTCGTGGGTCAGTACGTCGGTCACACCGCCCCGAAAACCAAGGAGATGCTCAAGCGTGCCCAGGGTGGCGTGCTGTTCATCGATGAGGCCTATTACCTCTACAAGCCAGACAACGAACGCGATTACGGCGCCGAAGCGATTGAGATTCTCCTGCAGGAGATGGAGAGCCGGCGCAGCGACGTTGTGGTGATCTTTGCGGGCTACAGAGATCGGATGGAAACCTTCTACAGCTCCAATCCAGGTCTGTCCTCAAGGGTGGCGCACCATCTCGATTTCCCCGACTACAGCGACGACGAGCTGATGGCGATTGCAGGCCTGCTCCTCGAGGCCCAGCACTACCAGTTCAGTGCCGAGGCCGAGACTGCGTTCTCCGACTACGTCTCGCGTCGGCGTCAGCTGCCTTTCTTCGCCAACGCGCGCTCGGTTCGAAATGCGTTGGACCGGGCCCGTCTGCGCCAGGCCAACCGGTTGTTTTCGCGGATGGGAGAAGCCCTCACCAAGCAGGATCTCATCACGATTGAGGAGGCCGACATCCGGGCCAGCCGTGTGTTCAAGGGCGAAGTGGAGGGCCACCATCCCGCTCAGCACGGCGCCTGATCAGCTGCGCCATGCCGAGGCCCACCAGCAGGCCGGCTGTGCCGTGACCCTGCAGGAGGGCAACCCCGAGCATCAGAACCGCCAAGGGTGCAGGAAGCACGCAGCGGTACAACGCACCTGTGAGGGCGCCGCACCAGCTGCCCAGGCTGCCCAGATCGGGCAGCAGCAGGTGGAGTCCCATGCCAAGTGCGCAGGCCACCAGGAACAAGGGGAAGAACACCCCTCCGCGCCAGCCTGTTTCCAGGCAAAGGCCGAGCATCAGCAGTTTCATGATCGAGGAGAGGAGCAGAACCAAGGCCCCACTTGAGTTCTGGCCTTCCAGCAGGGGCCGCAGCTGCTCTTCTCCGGCGAAGGGAACCAACGGCAACCAGTGCATGCAGGCCCCCAACAGCAGGCCGGTCAGCAGCGGCCACCAGGGCCATTGGGCCAGGAGTTGGCGCTGCTCCAGCCAGCCTCGCCACTGCAGAAACAACAAACCCAGGCCGCAACCGATGAGTCCCCCCAACAGGCCTGCGCTGAGGCTGCCGAGATCTTCCCCCAGGTTGCTGGGCCAGATGTAGGGAAGCCCTTGCAGCGATCCACCGCTAGCGGTTCCCATGCCATTGAAGGCGGCAAAACCGGCAACACCGCCGAGGCTGCCGGGCAACCAGCGGTCGAGGTAGGCCTGCTTGCGGTTTTTGGGGTGAGTGACCTCGCCCACCACAGCACCCCCCAGCAGTGGAGCTCCGAAAAAGGCGAGGCTGCCTGCCACTGTTGCTTCCTGAAGCTTCTGGTCACGACCACGCCAGATCCGTTGACTGACCAGGGCGGCCATGCGGCTCATCAGGGCCTCAGGTCCGATGCAACCTCCCCCAACCTGGGCCAGCGCCGCTCCGAGGAGACCGCGAGCTTCATCGCGCTTCGGTGCCTGGTCGGGATCACGCAGATCACTCAGGGTGTCCCGCAGCTCCGGTAGCAATGTGGTGGGGCCGGGGCGATGCAGCAGCGAGAGGATCAAGCCGCTGCCGCCGCAGATCAGCAGCGACCAGCCCAGGGGAAGGCTGCGATCCAAGCCCTCGAGTACCGGATCTCCCCAGAGCCGCTGGCTTAAGCCACCGATCCAGCCCATCACAACCGCCACACCGGCGCCGCTCAGGGTGCCGGTGAGCAGGGCCATCAGGCTGAGGCGAAGGCGAGTCACCAGTGCGGGTCGGTGGCGAATTCAACGCTGAGTTTCGCTGATTTCGACGCCGGAACGGTGCTGATGCAGGCGCGCACCGTCTTGCCGTTGACGTCGATCTCGCAGGCCCCGCAGCTGCCCCCCAGGCAACCGGTGGGAATGCTGATGCCCGCTCCACTGGCGGCCACCAACCAGTCCTCGCCGATGGTTTCGTGGGTGATGCGCCCATCGGGCCAGCGCACAGGAATCGACGTCATGGCTGGAGCAATGGAGCAAGGTTCACATGTTGCTCGAAGGCATCGGCGAGGCGATCGAGCAACAGATCACGGTGGGCGCTGTGGTTCTTGGGATCGTTGGCCAGCGGTTGCAATCCCCGTTGCTCGCGAAGCCGGTTGAGCCAGGCCCGTCGCCAGGGGCCGTTGTCGAGCAAGCCGTGCAGGTAGGTGCCCACCACGCTCGAACCCTTGGGCCCGGGAGCCCACCACCCCAAGCCAGGGTCGCTGCTTAGCGGCTGAAGACCGGGATCAGGGGTGGTGGTGCCGTAGTGCAGTTCAAAACCGTTCAGCGGTGTTTCCATGGGCCAGAGGCCATCGATGCTGCGCTGGCTCAGCCTTTTCGTGCCGCTGAAGGTGGTTTCCAGGGGCAGGAGGCCCAAGCCGCTCTGGGGTCCCCGCTGATCGGTGCCCTCCAGTCCCTCCGGATCGTCCAACGTTTTGCCCAGCATCTGCATGCCGCCGCAGATGCCCAGGACGGACCCCCCAGCCTGGGCATAGGCCCTGAGTTGATCGGCCAGTCCACAGCTGTTCAACGCTTCGAGATCCCGCAGCGTCTGCTTGCTTCCCGGAAGAATCACCGCATCCGGCTCACCCAGGGGTTCCCCGGGTTGAATCCAGCGCAGCTTCAGGCTGGCTTCGGCTTCGAGCGGATCGAGATCGGAGAAGTTGCTCAAGGAGGGCAACCGCAGCACAGCGATCTCCAGATCGGTGGCCCCGCGGGTGGGTTTGCGTTCCAGCAGATCGAGGGAATCTTCGGGTGGAAACAGCTCGTTGAGCCAGGGCATCACCCCCAGCACCGGTACCCCGGTGTTGGCTTCCAGCCATTGGCGACCCTCATCAAACAGCTCCCGACGGCCGCGGAAGCGGTTGATCAGGATGCCTTTGATCAGCGGGCGCTCCACCGGGCGCAGCAAAGCGAGCGTCCCAACGATCTGGGCGAAGACACCGCCGCGCTCAATGTCGGCCACCAGCAGGCAGTTGGCCCGCAGGTACTGGGCCAGGCGCAGGTTGGTGAGGTCGCGGCGTTGCAGGTTCACTTCCACCGGGCTTCCCGCCCCCTCCAGCACCAGCCGGCCTTGGGGCCATTGCTGCTGGAGCTGCATCAGGCCGGTGCGGATCGCCTGCCAACCGGGGCGGAACCAGTCGCGGTAGTAGTGCTCGGCGCGGGCGATCCCCACGCTCTGGCCCCCATGGATCACCTCACTGGTGCTGTCTCCCCGGGGTTTCAGCAGCACGGGATTCATGGCGCAGCAGGGCTCAAGGCCCGCCGCCCAGGCCTGCATGGCCTGGGAGTAGGCCATCTCGCCGCCATCGGCATCCACCCAGGCGTTGTTGCTCATGTTCTGCCCCTTGAAGGGCAGCGCCTGTTCCCCACGGCGTTGGAGAACCCGGCACAGCGCCGCCGTCATCAGCGATTTGCCGGCACCGCTGGAGGTGCCCAGCACCATCAGCGGTCGCGGCGTGGTGCCGGTCACAGCGGCCAGTGCCGACGCAGGCCGTGACGCAGACGCTCCAACACCGGAATCGAACGCTGCAGGAGTGCGGGGTCGTCATCGAGCAGCTGGCGACCCAGGGGCGTGAGCCTGAAGCGGCTGGTCAGCCCTTGCCCATCCACTTCCCGGCGCAGCACGCCCACGCTGATCAGCCAACGCAGGTCGTCTTCGAGGGCTTCGCTGTTGCGGAACCAGCGTGTTTTGCGGCCGTAGCGGCTGGGTTCGCTCCAGAGGTCGCCGGCATCCAAGCCTTGCTGCTGAAGATCCCGATAGAGCGCTTCAGAGAAGGGCAGGCATCCCATGGCCCGGCAGGCCCGGTCACGGCTGCGTCGATCCAGCAGGTCGGTGGGGTGAGCGATGGCGAAGCCTTCCGTCCCTGGCAGCCTACGGAGCGTTGTTCTGCGGTGTGTTCCCGTGCTCATGCTTGCTTCCGCCTCGCCGGCGCGTCGCCGTTTGCTGGAGCAAGCGGGAATCCCGCATCAGGTGCGCGTCAGCGGTGTGGATGAAGATCAGATCCAGCATGCGGAGCCCGCCGAGCTGGTGAAACTGCTGGCTCAGGCCAAGGCCACAGCTGTCGCCCAGACGCTTGATCGGGTGGGCGATGCCGAGATCACTGCTGTGCTGGGCTGTGATTCGGTGCTTAGTGTTGAAGGGCAGGTGTTCGGCAAGCCCTCAGGGCCAGCCGAAGCGATCGAGCGTTGGCAGCGGATGGCTGGCGGCTGCGGATCTCTGCTGACGGGCCATTGCCTGATCCGTCGCGGACAACCTGAGCTGTTGGCTTGCGTGGAAACGGTGGTGCGCTTTGCCCCGCTCAGCCAGGCCGAGATCGAGGCCTATGTGGCCAGTGGAGAACCGCTGCAATGCGCTGGTGGTTTTGCCCTCGAGGGCCGCGGCGGCCTCTGCATCGATGGCTTGGATGGCTGTTATTCCAACGTGATCGGCCTGAGCCTTCCCTGGTTGCGTCAGCAGCTTTCAGCGTTGGCTTAGTGCAGCAGCAGATTTCGCGTTCCCGAGATCGCTTGCATGGCCAGCAGCAAAGCCACCAGCAGATTGCTGCTGATGTGAATGCGCCTGGCCTGCACGGAATGACCAATCAAGGGCTGCAGCGCCGTTGAGCTCAGCAACAGGGCGGTGAGCAACAGTCCCATCCAGAAATGGGACTGCCAGAACAGGGGGCTCCAGGGAACATCGCTGAACCGCTCCACGGCCGGATGCAGCCCCAGCAGAAGCAGGCCGCAGGCACTGGCGATAGCCCAGAGAAAGCGCTGCCAGACCAGCCGGGTCGTTAGCAGGCGCCCGAAGCTGAACAGCACAGCGCTGCCGGTAACGATCAGACCCAGGGGATGGCTGCTCCAGAGGCTGTGGCCTAGGCCGATCAGCACCGCCACCAGCACTCCGCCGGTCACCCAGGCCCCATGCTGCGCATGCTCCACCGGCACCGTGTCGGCGATTGGGTTGATCTTGAGCCGCTTTTCCCGCGCCAGGATTCCCAGCCGGATCGTGGCGCCCACCACCGGGTAGACGAACAAGATCATCAGCACGGGGTGGATCAATCCCAGCCAGTCGTGGCCGGTGAGCGACTGCAGTGCCTGGGGATCAGCCAAAAAAAACGCAACCCTGAACCCAGGGTTGCGCATCGTGGGGTTGTGAACTGCGGATCTGGATCAGACCTTGCGGGAGTAGTACTCCACCACCAGCAGTTCGTTGATCTCCAGGGCAACCCACTCGCGTTCGCAACGGGCGGTGACCTTGGCGCTCAGCTTGGACTTGTCCAGCTCGAGGTGGCTGGGCACGTTGGCCAGACCGGGGAACTCGAGGTTGGCTTCAGCCAGCTTCTTGCTGCACTTGCGCTCGCGGATGGCGATCACATCGCCAGGCTTGCACTGGTAGCTGGCGATGTCGGTCACACGACCGTTCACGGTGACGTGGCCGTGGTTCACCAGTTGACGGGCGCCGGGCACGGTGGGACCGAAGCCGAGGCGGAAACAAACATTGTCGAGACGGTTCTCGAGCAGCTTGAGCAGGTTGGTTCCGGTGGAACCTTCCTGGGCGCGCGCTTTCTTCACGTAGCGCACGAGCTGACGCTCGGAGACGCCGTAGTTGAAGCGAAGCTTCTGCTTCTCTTCGAGACGGATCGCGTATTCAGAGCGCTTGCGACGGGCTTGGCCGTGCTGACCGGGGGGATAGGACCGTTTGGCGGCCTTCCGGGTGAGACCGGGGAGGTCTCCCAAGCGCCGCGTGATCCTCAGGCGAGGGCCGCGGTAACGAGACATAGGTGGGAAGGTGTGTGTTGAGTTCGTGCTGTTGTTGGCCATGCTGGAACCGAAACAGCTCCAGGCATCTGCAGCGATGCACGAATCTGCCATTGTATCTGGCGGCCCGATGGCCAAGCTGCGACAGGCGTTGAACCAGGCTCTGGCGGCTGTTCTCCTGGCAGGGATTGGGTTTTATCGGCGTTTCATCTCCCCGATGATCGGGCCTCGCTGCCGCTTCACGCCCACCTGCAGCGCCTATGGCCTGGAGGCCATCCAGAAGCATGGACCGTGGAAAGGGGGCTGGCTCACCGTGAAACGGCTGCTGCGCTGTCATCCCTTCACGCCCTGCGGATGTGACCCGGTGCCCGATTGATGAAGCAGCTCACCCTCTACAGCCGCTCTGGTTGCTGCCTCTGTGAAGGTTTGGAATCCCGCTTGCGCGACCTCGATCTGTTGGGGCTTTCGATCGAGCTGGCGGTGATTGATATCGATGCGCAAGGCACCCCCCAGGAGCTGAAGGCGCGCTACGACCTCGAGGTGCCCGTACTCGCGCTCGATGGGTCTGAGCTTCCGCGGGTTTCCCCGCGTCTCACGGGTGAGGGACTGTTGAATTGGTTGCAACGCTGTCTGTCCGCGGCGCTCTGAACGGCTTAAAACTCCCCCAAGCACAGGGGTGATGGGATGACGCAGGCGTTGCATGCCCTGTTGATTGACGCAGGCATCGCAGTGCCGCCGGGCCTGGTGAACCCTGGGTTGGAGGCCATCACCACCGATTCCCGTCGCGTCGGCCCTGGAACCTTGTTTCTCGGTCTCCCGGGCGAACGGGTGGATGGAGGCAGCTTCTGGTCTCAAGCCCTTGAGGCTGGGGCCGCCGCTGCCGTGATTGGAGCTGAAGCCGCAGCTGCGCTACCGCCAGCTGCTGACGACCCCGTGGTGGTGATCCAAGAGCCGGTGGCGCGTCGGATTGGTGAGATCGCAGCGGCGTACTGGGATCACCCCTGCAGGCGCATGGCCCTGATTGGTGTGACCGGCACCAATGGCAAAACCACCACCACCCATTTGATCGAGCATCTGGCCGCTTCGGCCGGCCAATCGGTGGGCTTGTTCGGCACGTTGGTGAACCGCTGGCCGGGCCACAGCATCACGGCCACCCACACCACGGCCTTTGCTGATCTCCTGCAGGGCCAACTCGCTGAGGCTGCCTCCGCAGGTTGCGGCCTGGCGGCGATGGAGGTGAGTTCCCACGCCCTGGCGCAGCAGCGGGTGGCGGGCTGCCGCTTCGCAGGGGCCGTGTTCACCAACCTCACCCAGGACCACCTCGATTACCACGCCTCAATGGAGGACTACTTCGAGGCCAAGGCGTCGCTGTTTTCAGATCCTCTGTTGCTTGCTGACGGCGTGCGATCGGTGGTCAACAGCGATGACCCCTGGGGGGTGCGCCTGGCCGAACGGCTTGGGGCCGCCTGTTGGCGCAGCTCCCTTGAGGATCCCTCGGCCGAGTTGCACATGAGCGACCTGCAGATGACGGCTGCTGGGGTGGAGGGTCGCTTGATCAGTCCTGTGGGCGAGGGTCGTTTCCGTTCGCCCCTGTTGGGTCGCTTCAACCTGATGAACCTGCTGCAGGCGGTGGGGGTGCTGCTTCAGCAGCAGCTGCCTTTGCCGGTGTTGCTGGAGGCCATCGGCCGTTTCGGTGGCGTGCCCGGCCGCATGGAGCGGGTGATCCTGAACGGGGTGGATGCAGCGAATTTGCCCCCGGTGCTGGTGGATTACGCCCACACTCCCGATGGTCTGGACAATGCGCTTTCGGCAGCGCGTCCGTTCTGCACCGGGCGGCTGATCTGCGTGTTCGGTTGCGGTGGTGATCGGGATCGGGGCAAGCGTCCGCAGATGGCGGCGATTGCGGCACGCCTGGCGGACCGCGTGGTGGTCACCTCCGACAACCCCCGAACCGAGGATCCTCAGCAGATCCTGGATGACGTGGTGGCGGGGATCCCTGCCGATAGCGATTTGCTTGTGGAGGGTGATCGAGCCAAGGCGATTGCCTCAGCCATTGCCGAAGCAGAGCCGAACGATCTGGTGCTGGTGGCCGGTAAGGGGCACGAGGATTACCAGATTCTGGGAACTGAAAAGGTCCACTTCGACGATCGCGAGGAAGCGGAACGTGCCCTGCGTTTGAGGTTGTCTTGAAGCAAGGTGCTCTGAAGCGGTTGATATGAGCCTCAAAGGATGCTGATCGCGGCCACCAAAGCGCTGATGTCGTCGTCTGTGGTGGTGAGGTGTGTGCAGGCCCTCAAGCAACTGGGGTCTGCCAGGTTGCGAATCCACAGCCCCTGGGTCCCCAGCTGCTTCACATGCTCTGCAGGGGACACATCGCCAATGATCTGAAAACTCACCAGTCCGCTGGCGGGCGGCACATCCAGCAGGGGCTTGACGGCCTCCAGCCCCTGGAGTGCTTGCCAGAGCTTGCCGCTGAGGGCTCGGATGTGGTCCCAGCGTTGCTGGGCCGATCCCGCGTTCTCCAGCAGTTGCAGTGAACAGCGCAGGCCGGCCATCAGGGGAACGCAGCTGGTGGCCACTTCGAAGCGGCGGCTGTCGTGATGAAACAGATCAGTGCTGCTCAGATCCACCTTGCTTTCATCACGCAGGCTGCGCCAACCGATCACTGTTGGAGACGCCTCGGCCACCACACGCTCTGAAAGCGCCACGCCCCCCAGGCCTTCCGGTCCACAGGCCCACTTGTGCCCAGTGAAGGCGTAGATGTCTGCCGCGGCAGCGGCTTCGTCGACGGGGATCTGCCCGAAGCTTTGGGCGGCATCCACCAACAGAAAAGGTTGTTGGGGGTGCTGATGGAGTTGCTTGGCGACGGCGGCTATCGGCATCACCTGGCCGGTGTTCCAGAGCAGATGGCTCAGCACCACCAGACGGGTTCGGGGGGTGAGGGTTCGCTCAATCGCCTCGACCACGGCGGCATCGCATTGGGTCTGATCACCCCGCAAGTGCTTCACCGGCAGCACATCGATGGCGAGGTTCTGGCGCCGGGCCAGTTCCACACAGGCACTCACAACACCGGGGTGTTCGCAGTCGCCGATCAGCAGCCGCTCCCCTTCGGTAAAGGGCAACCCCCAGAGCGGCAGCACGCAGCCGCTGGTGACGTTTTCAGTGAGGGCAAGCCGATGGGGCGGAACACCGCAACACTGGGCCAGAAGGCGGCGGGTGCTGTTCACCTCCTTGGCGATGTAGGGCCAAACATCTGCTGTGAATGGCCCCAACTCCTGAATGCGCGCCCAGCTTGCGGTGATCGCCTCCAGGGAAGGATTGGGCAAAGGCCCTTGGCCGCCGTAATTGAAGTAGGTCTTGTTCTGTAGGGCAGGACACAGTGATCGCAACTTGTTTGTGTCCATCTGGCTTTTGGCTGACTAGGGTGTGACTAAAGCTGTGACTAAAGGTGCCGTTTCGGAAGCATCCGACATACGTGCGTAAGGCCCGTAATGGGTACCAGTTGCAGCGTGGCGTTCCTAAAGACGTTCAGCCAGTCATAGGCAAAACGATTTGGGTGGAAGGTGCGGGTGCGACTTATCGCGTCGCCCAGCGTCTCTCGCCAGCTTTTGCGGCCAAGACCGACCGGCTCATTGCTGAGGCTCGAAATGAGGTGTTGCTCACGGGGGATGAGCTGATTGATTCGCTGCCTCAACGGTTTGACCTCAAAAATTTTGAAATTGTCGATCTGTTGCTTGAAGGCTCTGGTGTCGCCGTCGAGGAAGGTCTGATCACTCCCCAGCAAGAGAGCAGGTACAGAGCTGTTCTGAGGGGAGAGGAGCCGCCTCGACAACATCTCTCGAAGGACGAGTTGATCCAGCAGGCCAAAGCCCTTAAGTCGCCTGCAGCGCGGACCGAGATGAGTTGGAGGAGTGCTTTAGACGGTTTCTTGGAACACGCAGGAGTCACTCACCCAACCACTGCCACTAAGCAACATGCCATTGCCTATCGATCCTGGTTGCTGGAACGCCTCAATCCTTCAACTGTCAAAACGCAACTCGCCTTTTTGGGCGGTCTTTGGTCAGTTCTTTGTGAGTTGCAGCCTGATTCCACTCATATCTTCCGAGGACTTAATAAACGAATCAAGGTCGTCAAGGCCAGAAAGCCTGATATCACCATCATCGATCCATCGCAGTGGAAGGGAGCAGGAGAGCGGATTGAGATTTTTCAGTTCCTGTTTTTCACAGGTGCACGTCTTGCCGAAATTGCTGGCTTGCAAGCGGAGGACTTGCTGGAAGACCGGATTCTTATCCGGCCTAATGAGTTAAGGCCTCTTAAAACCTCATCCTCTGAGCGGTCTATTCCGATTCATCCAAGGCTTAAGTCTTTGGCTGTAGAGCTACGCGAGAAGGAGGGACTTTTATGGCCAGCTCAGTATCAGGAGTCCAATCAGCGTTGGGGTGTCAACCTTTCAAAGCCATGCAGGAAAATAGTTGGAATTACTCCTAAAGTATTTAGAGACCGTGCTGCAACGGTATTACGGTCCAATAATATGAATGAAGCTGTTGTCGTTGCATTGCTTGGGCATACACCCAATTCAATTTCAATGTTGTATGGCGCTGTGCCATGGAATGAGCTGAAACGTGCCGTAAAGCTCCTCTAAGGTCTGCGTTTCTGGCTAAATGATTAATCCATCACGCAGCACTTATCTCCTGTTGTAGCGTCTTCTAGATGCTTCTGGGTAATGGTGCAGTAAAACAGGGGGACAGCCAAAGGCTTCCCACCATCATCAAAGAAAAGATGATCAAAAACTCGTGGTTTGGAAGCCACGTAAAAGAAAGGGGTGACTCTGAATGCCTTCGGGAGTAGGTCGTCATCCGCGTTGTCAGACGCCAGGGAGAACAAGCCTTCAGGCAGCTTGTAGTAGTACCCGTTATCTGATCCCGTCAGCGTGACGCCCTAACACAGCGGCACCACCATGAACTCAAGTGAAATCGTCCTCTACGGGGTATTCATTTGATTAGTGTTTGCGGAGTGAGTGCTACAGGCGGAGCCTGCGGCAACACCTCCCAAACCGATTCTAAGTGAATTCATAGATCAATATTGTTATGGATACTTGGAAGTGGGAGGCTAATCTTTTTTTTCAGGTAGACAACTTAAGTTGCTCATCAAAGATCAAGTAAGCCCCGACAAAGATCATTTGAGAGCAGCTTTACTCAGACCATGGGTCCGATTTGGATTCCTCTTGGGCTGCCTCACGTGCCGCGATGATTTCCTTTGCCTCTTGCTTCCAGGCCAATCCAATCGGATCGCCTTCCATTTTCAGGAGATATTCAGCCTGGCTAGCGAAGTAATCCTCTTTCGTGATCCGTCCAGCCTTGATCAGGATTAAGGCTCGGACGACATGGCCGTGGCAGTCATAAGGAGCTCCTTCCTCGATGAAGCCCCCTCCATTTTTTCGGCTGAACTCGCGGGAGTCGGAAATCAAGTCGATGGTCTTGCCTGCAATTACCTCTGCAGCACGCGCACGTAACCAACGGTCAGCCCCGTCGGGCATGTTCCCTTTCTGGAGCCACTCATCCCAGACGTAGTCGCGGTATGCATCAATCTGCTGTTCGCGCGTCCACTCTGGTTTCTTTTTCTCGAAGAAGTTGCCTACAGGTGATTGTTCACGGCTGATGAAGTAGCGCCGTGCCAGATCGGGCCGCTGGGGCGATCTTGTTCCACGGTTTCCTTTTGGTGTAGTTGCACCAACCCAGTCAGAGCGAGTATCCGTTCTCCCCATAACTGCGATGGGGTCAATCTCGTCGTCATCAGTTTCATCCCACGCTGATGAACTACCAACGACAGCCTCGGCAATCCAGGACAGCATTTCTTTGCTGTTCGTTCGCCAGTCCCATTTTTTGGCCCTACTACTCGTCATCGGCGTTTTCGGATCACTTTGTCATAACTCATTCTGGACCTCCTCTTGGCCAGCAGGATCAATTGGTTCTGTAGAAGCGCCCATTTCTCCATCTATTGATTGATCTTCTCTGGCTTGCGGATGCAGAGCTGCGTCTCCGGCCAGTGTTGTAGACGCGATTCACGATTCATTGCTATGAATGCAAGTGAGACGAGATGGCCAGGAAAATGGCGGTCTTGGCTCAGGTGATCTGCTCTATGAGCTGCAGCGGATCACCTTGACATGAATTGGGCGGGACAGAATCAGGCTGTAGACCCTGATGTCTATCCATTGCTCGTACACCGTTGCTGTGTTCGACACAAGGTGACATAGCTTTTTCTTATACTCGGAGTTCAGCCGCTCTTCACCCCTTGGCATTGAATGGCGCTTAGTGAAAGTTGCGATCCTTTTTCGGCCTAGGATATTGCAAGCCATATTGAACTGTGGTTCGAGGGTTTTACGTGAAACGACTGCCGGTTCTCCTTTCTGTTCTGCTCATTTCGGCTCCCTCAGCTTTTGCTTGGGAGAGGTTTGACAGCGACGAAGGATATAAAAACTGCGTCGATGTGGCTTTAAGAGAATGGTTAGACCAGGGGAGATGGAGATCATTGAGCAGGGTCGAGAAGAGCGCCTACAAGTCTTTGGCGCATCAGCGCTGCAGTTCGCCAGCCCAGCAACATCACTTGAGTGATGTGGTGAAATAATATTTAATCCCGTTTGGGTTTAGTAGTCGAGATCTGAAGGTTGATGAGAAAGGCGCTCGGCAGCTTTCTTCACTTGGCTCATTGGCGTTCCATAACTTCCCATTTCGGTGTCTTCCAATCAGCTGCGCTTGGCGTCTCTATGGGAGTAGCTTTTCAATAGAGGAACAATCACGATGCCCTCGCTCCAACCTTTCCTTGTGTCCCTGCTGATTGGCACAGCGGCTACGCCTCTCGTTGGCGTTTTAGGTGTAGAAGCCCAAACCGTTTCCCAGCCTGGTTATTCGCGTAGTACGAAGTGTTTTCGGGACGAGTACAGGGAGGAATACGTACCTGGTACAAAAGACAGGCCTGGATACGTACGGAATTGGACTGAAAAGGTAGAGATTGCCTGCTCTGGCAGCTCGACTCAGGCCTCTACGCAGAAATCCCAAGAAGTCGATATCGACAACAACGACTGCAGCCAAGGGAGTGTGATTGGTGGATTGCTTGGAGCAGGATTAGGCGCGGCTCTTTCCAGGGACAAAGGCCGTTGGGTGGGAGTCCCTGTTGGAGCTGCAGCAGGAGCAATGGTCGGCTGTCAGGTAGATGGTGGTTAATGCTCTCTGAACACGCATGAGTCCTCTTCTCCTGCTGGTCGGATAGGGCTCGGCGGTTATCTCGCCGTATGGCGCAACAAGCGAGCCTTAAAAGCCAAAGTGCGACGCAGGCCTTAGCTGTCCTCAGCCAGCTCAATCACGTGCCGCAGCGTCACCCACTGCATGTTGAATCCCAGCTTTTGACAAGCGAAACCACCGCCTACACAGAGGTGATATCGCCGCTCTCAGAGGTGCAAATCAACTGGAGCACCTAAGTCATAACTTTGGAGACCCAGCACCCTGCGTATCACTTGCTACTTAAATTGAGTTTTGCTCTTCTCAATGACCGCTTAAGTGAATGGGGTAGAGGTAGCACCGCGTAAAAGCCACTAATCCCGACCAAACAGATTTCAAACGGTCGTGCCTAGGCAAACAACGCGACTTCGGGTGACCCGAAAGCATTTCTATGCAAAGGACCCCTTATAAGCCTTCAGAACGTCTTTTAACTGATTTTTGAATAGATTTAGTGACTGCATTGCTGTCCCCATCAGTAGCAAAAAGATAGTTAGGAGCATTCAGAGATGCGCATCCAGCCCTATCAAGCTCTTTGCGAAAAGAAGCCACAAAAGAGCTGCCCAAGCTTTGACCTTTCCAATCAATTCCTGGATCCCATGAATCCATCTCGACATTGTATGCGACAAGATATTCATTAAATATCAAATCTAGAGCTTGATCTACCTCAATCATTCCTTTCTTATATGCGTGACAAATCACTCCTGCACCGGCTTGCGAAGCCCCAGACCAAAACGAATTGAAAGTATCGTTTTCACTTGTTTTTTGTTCTGATTGAACTGATATGGGTGTGAATGCTGAAATCCCAAATACGGCAAATAAAGTTAGAAAAATTTTCATCGCAACAACATGGCTTTCTAGTCTCAGTGGAAGGTAGCGATTCAGGGCACGAAGGTAAAGCCCGAGGGGTCTGCATCCCCCCGGCTCCATCTGCACCAGAGCTGGCACAGGTCGCGGTTATGTGATTTCGTCATGCATCGCAGCAAAGAGGACAAGGAGGGAGGCCGCCCCTCCCAGGTGTATGAGATGTGGATGGTTTGCGAAAAGCACGAGCAAGCTGGTCATAAGGGTCACCACGAATTCACTCGCGTAGTGGGCTACGCCCGTGAGGCGAGCCCACGAAGGAGAAGTACAAGCTCTGGGCTCCGTCGTAGCAAAAGCAGATGGGCTGGGTTCCTGAGGTGGGATGAGCCCTCGCAATAAAAAGGCAGGGATCTCACCCCCTGCCTCATCCGTCTTTTTCTCCTGATGATGCAGTCCAGAGAATCCGCAGCTCTGCTGGACAAGACCCTAGTGATGTCTGATTAATTGCGTGATGTCAGTCCCCTCTATCGGCGGGGCTGACTTCCAACAGCCGTTGCCGAATTAAAGATGCGGGACTACGGAACCGCGAGGAGAAAGATGTTCGCCCCGAGCGATGCGATCCGTTCCCTAACGCTGGCGAGCAGTTGTGCAATCAAGTGCAATGCACTGAATCTTTCCCGTTATTGGAAGACGGGGTTAAGCGCAGAAAGCCAGCCCCATCCACAGTTGCCGTGGGATGGGGGCTGGATTGTCTGCCAGCCACGGGTCGCTCTCCCGTGCTGCTGCGATGGCTCACTCAGCCGTAAGAGGAGATGTCGCAGGAACCATTGATAGGGAGTCTCCAGTGGAGTTGCACACCATTTTTCGGAGAGCTTTGGGATCAAGGATTTCTTCCGTGAAGGTCTGATAAGCAGGTCGCGATGGCTACAGAAAGTCGTCGTATGTCCTTCTAACGCCTACTGGCCCAATGCCACACGCGAAACTGAGATAAGGAATCAGCTTTGTATGGAAGACCGCTTGAAGGTCGCAATGAGTGCGGTGCTCATTGCGGCAATGTTTGTAACCGCTGCTGGCGGTAACTGGTTGACGTTCCTTTTCTTCGCTGCCATGGCTGTCATCGTGACTTGGGAGACTAGCTAAACAGGCTTCATTAACTGGGTTAACACTGACCTCGTTACCCGCATTGTTCCAAGAGCCTGAACTCTGGGCTCCTCTGGCGGGTTGACGTCAAAATTGAGATTGAGGTGATGTACGGGGCGAGGTTGAGTCAGAAGCTGGAGACTGTTCTGAAGGGCTCTCCTCAGTACTTGTCTCAGAGGCCATATCCTCAACCTCTGAGACCGGTTTATCCGTCGCTTGACTTACTGAAGACTCAGGTTGAGTTGAAGGGGCTGTGACCCGAGTGGCGCAGTCGCGTCTGATTTTTTGGACATCCAATGCGAATTGATTGGCTGCTCCTCCTGCCAGTAAGGCTTGCTCCATATCTCCTAGTTCATCCATCAGGACTGCAAACGCTCGGTATCGAGGAACAAGCAAGTCCATCCCTGCAGTGATCCTTCCGCTGTTGGCGCACCGCCCATCTAGGTCAAGGTCTGCCACCTTCTCGAGGTTCTTGTCCACCTCTTCGAGAAGCTCGTTGATCTGCGCTTGAACTTTTTCTGCTACCTGAGCGGCTGTCGGTTCCGCGGGTTTACAAGCAGCTAGCAACAGCAGTGGCAGAAGCAGCAGAAGTCTTTTCATACCTCTGATTGTGCCTTGATCTCGCTTCTGGCGCCCAGCCCATTTGCTTTTGTACTACGCAGCGGGGAAGGAAGTGGGTCGCCAGAGCAGTTGGAGTGCGTAATGCCCAACTTGATCGACGTTGGATCACAATTGGTAGCTGCAGGTTGTTTGCCACTGATCAAGACCGCCATAACCGTCGTTTTCCAAGTAGGTCACACGAACATCGACACCGTTGATGTCGTTGGCGACGTACAGGTGATCTACGAAGACATAGCTCCCTGGATCCCACAGAGCTGCTTTGATTGCCCGCGCACAGTTTCGAACCAAGTCCTGACGCGAAGCAGCCTTCAACCTTTCAGCAGGCTCCACATAAGCCTTGAGCTCTTCGCATTTGAAATGTTTGTCTCCTATTCCCGGTTCAGCCTTGTTGAGTTGGACACGAGTCCAGTCGCACCTCTTGAAGTCAGAGATGATCCCTGCACTTTTGAAATCAAAGTGGTCTTTCCCCTGCTTGTCGGTTAAAGCAGACGAAACATCACTGTCAGCCGACTTTGTTGAGAGAAACGCGTCTGCATGGCTGAAGTAACCCCGAGCTCCTAGGCCACCCGCGACAACAAGCAGAGCCGAGGGAATCCAGTGTCGCCTTCTCATTGACCTATGAGAGCCGGAGCCAAGGATGTAAGCGGTAGCAATTCAGACCCTTAGCAGAATCAGGCTCAGTGGTGGCCCTTTGCAGCTGCTGCTTCTGCTGACTGGCTTCGAAGGCAGTCTCCAGCGTTGGCGCCGCCAACGAATACAGCAAGGAACATGAACGCGACGATCACGCCGCCACCTAAGTAGGCAATCGGGAGTTTCATGTCAACGAAACTAACGGCGTTTTCAGCCCCTGGGCACGTCATTTGATACGAGGTCAGCGTCCATATCAGACCTAAGCAGGCTTAGGGCAACGCGCCTCAGCGGAAGCTGCGGAATATTCCAGATACTCCTCTAAGGGCTTAGCTGCATAGAGGCAGTGCCGGTAATGCTCAACCTTCCGGAATAGGAAATCCATCTCCCTCTTCAGGTCACTCACGTTCTGCTCATACGCCTCTTCTGCATCCCGCAGCTTGTGCTGCGGTGCGAACGAGTCAAAGCTCTTCCGGAGTGACATTTGACCAAACCGTTGTGGCAATGATGCCAGCGGTTCAGATCCTCGTGCAGATGTGAGTCATGAGATCAGCGTTTACCCAGTTGAAGACGCCTCAATCGTCTCGCCACCCCGTCCAAACTCCAGCAGAAATTTCTGAGGCCCGTCTACGTACTGGCATGGACCTGGAAGCCCCCCATGCCCCTGCTGTTTTTGAAATTTCGCAGGACTGGGTAGTGGCTCAGTCGCTGTACCAGCATTCCTCCAAGCCAACCCAGCTTCGATGGCAGTGCCAGCTGCCTGCTGCACAAGGGGCATAGAGGAGGGCTGCCCCTCCCAGTAGAAGAGACGGCCTATCTCGCTTGTTCAGGATTTGTCGATCAATTGTTGATCAGCCTCCAGTGGCTATTCCCACAACAACCGTCGCAATAGAAACCACGATGCCTCCCCACTTCACCCATTCCGTGCCGTGATCATGAGTGTTGGCGAAAAGAAGAGCGCCAAGCTGAATGACAACAAGCTTTTCGAACATGACAGAAGAGCCAATAGCAGCCTCTTTGTAACCCAGAGAACGTGTTCGTGCGGTTACATTGTCTCTCGAATTATGTATTGCTTGTTACTTTCGTTTGTCATGGCTCAGGGTGTTATCGGCTGACTGTGCCGACCAAATTTCGTGACTAAAGGTGTGACTAAAGCTTTCTTGTCTACTCTTTGAAAGCCGTTGTGCTGCATGCGATCTGAGCTTGTGCAAAGAGTAGTGCGTCCTAGTTGAAGTAGGTCTTGTTCTGCAGGGCAGGGCAGAGGTCGCGCATGGTCACGGCAATGGCGTGAGCCAAAGGATCGGTGTCACCACGTTGGCAGTGGCGTCGTCGCTCTTCAGGGTCTTTGCTTCTTGCTCAACGACTCAGGCCCACCTTTTTCTGAACTGTTTTTCAGCGGTTCGTTCCATCTGCCAGCCCGACCAACGTCGCCATTCGATTTCTGCGGCCGTCAGACATTGATCTGCAAGCGATTCTTTTTGATTGTTCGCTGTGCCAAAGCGGATGGGGCAAGCAGGACCAGCGTTCATCTCGAGCTCCCCATTTGATTCAACCTTGTCGTACAGGTTCAACCGATGGTGGTTGTGATTGCTACCGAACCAAATTGATCCGTATTTCAACTCAGTTTGTCGTCCAATCTGTCGGTTTGGACAACATCAGCTGGCTTTGAGGTAGACCTTGCGGCCATTGGCATCCACCTTGTAGCGACCACCCCGTGGACCGATGTGAATTACATCGGTGCTTGATGTGTTGATGGGGGTTGGTGGCTCCAGAGATTCCGGCTCAACCTCTATGGGGGCTGGAATCTCAGGTGTTTGTGTCCTCAGGTGTGGTGCTGCCTTGAAGATATTCAGCCCGAGCTTGCGATACAGAAAATCTGCAATTCGCATGACGCATTACTGGAACTACCTTTTATTTTCCGGCGATGTCAAGTCTGTGATGGCGCTGATCCAAACGCCCGGTTCCAATTGCCTTACCGCTGATTGTTCGACGACTCTTCTCGATTGCTTTGCACGTCGGGGAAGTGCTCGTTCATGCAGTCCGGGCAGATGCCATGGCTGAAATTCAGCGTGCTGTGCTGCATTAGGAATCGTTCGATCGGTTGCCAGAACCCTTCGCTGTCGCGGATCGATTTGCAGTAGCTGCAGGTGCTGATTAAGCCTTGAGCGTGATGCATTTGGCAGAACTCATCCATCAGAGCCAGGGATCGGCGTCTGAGTTCCAACAGAGTGGTGGCCTGTTCCGCCAGGCCTTCCATCACCTTGTACTGCGAATTCGTGAGCGATTTGGGAATGCGATCAATCACGCAAAGCGTTCCAATGCGGTGGTTGATGTCTGTTTTCAGGGGGAAGCCTGCGTAGAGCCGAATGTGGGGTTCTTCCTGAACGAGGGGGTTGTCGCGGAATTTCTCATCAAACAGCGCGTCCTCCACCACCAGAGGCTTGGAATCGAGAATCGTGTGGGCGCAAAAGGAAATATCCCTGTCGGTTTCGCTGGCTTCAAGGCCCACCTTTGATTTGAACCATTGACGCTTTTCATCCACCAGAGAGATCAGGGCAATCGGTGACTGGCAGATCTCTGATGCCATCCGAGTGATGTTGTCAAAGGCCTGTTCGGGCTTTGTTCCCAGAATCCGATATTCACTGAGGGACCTCAGCCTGGCTGCTTCGTTGATCGGTTTGGGTGCTGCCTGCATCGGCCCACCTCACTTGGTATGTCAATGGTCTAAGTCATCATTTTTTTATTTTCTGTAAATGTGCAGTGCGAAAAATTTAGCTTTGTGGATTTTGCTTTCTTCGATTAATTAATTCTTGGGGCTGCTTCATAGAGCCACGCGCTGCGGCCATCCCTGAGGGTCACGCTGCTGCGTTGGTACACCTCAGGCACCTCCTCCCAATTATCCAAATCGGTCCAGCAAGGCTCGGGAACCCAGTACACCTCACCTGAGATAGCCCCGTCTCCCCGCCGCAGCATCGGGTAGCCCCGGTGCTGAATCTCGATGAAGCCGTCAACGATGCCGTCGCGGTCTCGTTTGGCGCCCTCCAGCAAGTGATGGGCGCTGCCGTTGCTTTTGAGTGATCCGTAGACGAAGAGGCGCTTCAGAGCACCTGCACCACTTCACTCACTTCGGGGATCGACTCGCGCATCTTGCGTTCAATACCCATCTTCAAGGTCATCGTGCTGCTGGGGCAGCTGCCGCAGGCTCCCTGCAGTCTCACCTTCACGATTGGTCCGTCCAGTTCCACCACTTCAACGTTGCCGCCGTCGGCCATCAGGAAGGGGCGCAGCTCATCCAGCACCTTCTCCACGTTCTCAAGCGTGAGGGCCATGGTTTCAGTGCTCATCGGGATGAACCAGACATCAAGTCCCCAAGGTTACGGAGTGGCCCCATAGGGTGACGAGAGCGGTTAACCCTCCAGCTCCGGTGCAGCACGACGGTTCGTTCAACCCAGAGGCCCGTTATGACGCCGTGCTGGTGGGCGCCGGAATCATGAGCGCCACTCTGGCGGCGCTGCTGCATGAACTCGACCCGCAGCTGCGGATTCTTCTGGTTGAGCGCCTTGAAGCGCCTGCCCTGGAGAGCAGCGCAGCAGTGAACAATGCCGGCACCGGCCATGCCGCCAACTGCGAGCTGAACTACACCCCGATCCAGGCGGATGGCACCGTCGCGACGGCCAAAGCGGTGGCCATCAACGCCTCGTTTGAACGCAGCCTGGAGTTCTGGAGCTCGCTGCAGGAGCGGGGCGATCTCGACACCAGCAGCTTTCTCCACCAGGCGGCTCACATCAGCGCCGTGTGGACGCCGGAGAACATCGCCTTTCTGCGTCAGCGCTTCAGCCAACTGAAGGACCTACCGGCCTTTGCGCGGATGCGCTGGAGCGAAGACCAGAGCGAGCTCACCGAATGGATGCCCCTGGTGATGGCGGGCCGCGATCTCAAGCAGCCCGTGGCGGCCACGCGCATAGATCGGGGTACGGACGTGGATTTCGGCACCCTCACCCGGGCCTATCTGATGCCGTTGCAGCAGAGCGGAGCGCTCAGCGTGGAGTACGGCACCCAGGTTCAAGACCTCAAACGTCTGCGCCACAGCGACATGACTGAGGCCGACTGGCGCGTGCTGCTCAAGGGGCCCTCCGGCAAAAAAGAAGTGCGGACCCCCTTTGTCTTTCTTGGTGCCGGGGGTGGTGCCCTGCCGCTGCTGCAACGCTCCGGGATTCCGGAGGCGGCTGATTTCGCGGGCTTCCCGGTGAGTGGCCTCTGGTTGGTCTGCGGTGATGCCCAACTGGCGGATCGTCAGCGGGCCAAGGTCTACGGCAAGGCGGCGGTGGGAGCCCCACCGATGTCGGTGCCCCACCTCGACACCCGCTGGATCGATGGCAAGCGGTCGCTGCTGTTCGGCCCCTTTGCTGGCTTCAGCAGCAAGTTCCTCAAGCAGGGTTCCCTGTTGGACCTCCCTGCTTCCGTAAGGGCCACCAATTTGGTGCCGATGCTGCAGGTGGGGGCCACCAATTTCGAACTGGTGCAGTACTTGATCAATCAGCTGCGTCAGAGCCCGGCGGAGCGCCACGAGGCGCTGCAGCAGTTCATGCCCACCGCCCGCGCTGAAGACTGGACCCTCTCGGTGGCGGGCCAGCGGGTGCAGATCATCAAACGCAGCAAGCAGGGCGGACGGCTGCAGCTGGGAACGGAAGTGGTGGCCTCCGGTGATGGCTCCCTGGCGGCGCTGCTGGGGGCCTCCCCGGGAGCGAGCACAGCGGTGACGATCATGTTGGAGGTGTTGCAGCGCTGCTTCAAGCAACGGCTCGACAGCGACGCCTGGCAGCAGCGGTTGCAGGCGCTGTTGCCGAGCATCCATGAAGACCCACAGCAGGATCCGCAGGTGCTAAACCGGATGCGGGAACGCAGCGATGCCCTGCTGGGACTCAGCGCCTGAGCGTCATTCCCCCAGGTTCACCAAAACAACGCCGGCCGTGATCAAAGCGATGCCGATCAATTGGGCGGGCTGCAGCATCTGGCTGTAGGCGAAGCGCCCCACCAGCACGATCACAACAGTGCCGATGCCGCTCCAGAGGGCATACGTAATCCCCAGGGGGATGCTCAGCACCACCTTGGAGAGCAGGGCCATCGCAAGGGCATAGGCGCTGAACACCAGCAGTGTGGGCAGCGGTCGTGTCATGCCTTCCGAAAGCCGCAGGCAGGAGGTGCCGATCACCTCAGCGCTGATCGCCAGCAGCAGCAGGGTCCAGGGATTGCTCATGACCACTGGTGCCGCTCCTTAGGATTGTGGCAACGACGCTTTCTGGACCCGAGACGGGATTCCGCCGCTGCATGACCGACGCCCCCGTCTCACGGATCCGCAACTTCTGCATCATTGCCCACATCGACCACGGCAAGTCGACCCTGGCCGACCGCTTGCTGCAGGACACGGGTACCGTGGCCAACCGGGACATGCAGGACCAGTTCCTGGACAACATGGACCTGGAGCGGGAGCGGGGGATCACCATCAAGCTCCAGGCCGCCCGGATGAACTACACGGCGGCCGATGGGGAGGAGTACGTCCTCAACCTGATCGATACTCCTGGCCACGTGGATTTCTCCTATGAGGTGAGCCGCAGCCTTCAGGCCTGTGAGGGGGCGCTGCTGGTGGTGGATGCCAGCCAGGGCGTCGAAGCCCAGACCTTGGCCAACGTGTATCTGGCGCTGGACAACGATCTCGAGATCATCCCGGTGCTCAACAAGATCGACCTGCCCGGTGCGGATCCGGATCGGATCAAGGAAGAAGTGGAGGCGATCATCGGCCTCGATTGCGATAACGCCATCCCCTGCTCGGCCAAGACCGGCATGGGTGTGCCCGAGATCCTGCAGGCCGTGGTGGACCGCGTGCCCCCGCCGAAGGATGCGGTAGAGGAACCCACCAAGGCCCTGATTTTCGACTCCTATTACGACCCTTACCGGGGCGTGATCGTTTACTTCCGGGTGATGAGCGGCCGGATCAACTGCAAAGACAAGGTGCTGTTGATGGCCAGCAAGAAGACCTATGAGCTCGATGAAATCGGGATCATGGCGCCGGATCAGAAGAAGGTTGATGAGCTCCACGCCGGCGAGGTGGGCTACCTAGCGGCATCGATCAAGGCCGTGGCTGATGCCCGTGTGGGCGACACGATCACCCTGGTGAATGCACCCGCGGATGAGCCTTTGCCCGGTTACACCGAGGCCAAGCCGATGGTGTTCTGCGGCCTGTTCCCCACCGAGGCTGACCAGTATCCGGATCTGCGCGATGCCCTCGACAAGCTGCAGCTTTCCGATGCCGCGTTGAAGTATGAGCCGGAAACCAGCAGCGCCATGGGCTTTGGCTTCCGCTGTGGCTTCCTTGGCCTGCTGCACATGGAGATCGTGCAGGAGCGGCTCGAGCGCGAGTACGACCTCGATCTGATCGTCACTGCCCCATCGGTGATCTACAAGGTGAACATGATCGATGGCTCCGAGGTAATGGTGGACAACCCCGCCACCCTTCCGGATCCGCAGAAGCGTGAGTCGATTGAAGAGCCCTACGTGCGCATGGAGATCTATGCGCCGAACGACTACAACGGCGCCTTGATGGGCCTCTGCCAGGAACGGCGCGGTGACTACATCGACATGAAGTACATCACCACCGATCGGGTGACGTTGATCTACGAATTACCGCTGGCAGAGGTGGTGACCGACTTCTTCGATCAGATGAAGACGCGAACCCAGGGCTATGCATCCATGGAATACAGCCTGATCGGCTACCGCAAGAACCAGTTGGTGCGTCTCGATGTGCTGATCAACGGTGAGCGAGCCGATGCTCTCACCACGATCGTCCATCAAGACAAGGCCTACAACGTGGGCAAGGCGTTGGTGGAGAAACTCAAGGAACTCATTCCACGCCAGCAGTTCAAGATTCCGATTCAGGCTTCGATCGGCAGCCGGATTATTGCCTCCACCAGTATCAGCGCCATCCGCAAAGATGTGCTCGCCAAGTGCTACGGCGGTGACATTTCCCGCAAGAAGAAACTGTTGAAGAAACAGGCCAAGGGCAAGAAGCGGATGAAGGCGATGGGCAAGGTGGATGTGCCTCAGGAGGCCTTCATGGCGGTGCTGAAGCTCAATGATGGTGGGGGGAATTAACCCTCTTCCGCAGTTCGGGAGACAATGCATCTGCCTGAGGCCAACCTGCCCGTGACCCGCAGCCTCTCCACCCGCATGGCCCGCTGGGGCCTGGTGATTGTGGGGATCTACCTGCTGGTGGCCTTGATCACACCGTTGTTGGTGAGTGCTGGCGTCCTTCCGGACGCCAATGCCGGCCTGGAGAACCCGATCTATTCCGCTCCCAGCTGGACCCATTGGTGCGGCACCGACCGGCTCGGCCGGGATGTGTGTGTGCGCACCATGGCCGGCAGTGGAGTGGCTCTTCAGGTGGTGTTGCTGGCGGTGGGTGTGGCCCTGCTGGTGGGTGTGCCCCTGGGCATGGTGAGTGGTTATTTCGGCGGCGCTGTCGATCGCCTGATGGTGCTGCTGATGGACACGCTCTACACGCTGCCGGTGTTGTTGCTTTCGGTGGTATTGGCCTTTCTGCTGGGCAAGGGCATTCCCAATGCCGCCGCCGCCCTTTGTGTGGTGTACGTGCCGCAGTATTTCCGCGTGGTGCGCAATCAAACCGCCCAGGTGAAGAGCGAGCTCTTTGTGGAGGCGGCCCAGAGCCTCGGGGCGGGCCCGCTCTGGATCCTGCGGCGCTATCTGTTCCGCAACGTGATCACCTCCGTGCCGGTGCTGCTCACCCTCAATGCCGCCGATGCAGTGCTGGTGCTGGGCGGATTGGGATTTCTCGGCCTGGGTCTGCCGGAGACCGTGCCTGAATGGGGTGGTGATCTCAACCTGGCTCTTGCCGCAGTGCCCACAGGGGTGTGGTGGACCGCGCTGTTCCCTGGCTTGGCGATGTTTGTGCTGGTGCTGGGGCTGTCCTTCCTTGGGGAAGGCATTGAGGCCTGGGTGAGCGGCGCAGAAGCCCGACCCGCGTCAGACTGATCCCATCGGCACGGGTGTGATGGCCTGGTGGATCAGCTTGCTGTTGCTGAGCATGGCCGCGCTGCTCTGGAAAAAAAGCTGCGACAGCACCGATGACGTGATCGCCTTGCTCGAGCGGATCCTGGCCACCACCTTGATGTTGGTGGTGGTGCTGGTCAGCCGCAATCTGCTGCTGGAAACGGCGGTGTTGATCGCCGCGGTTCAGTTGCCTGGAGTGCCGCGGCGACCGCGCTGATCTCAGGCTGGTTTCGGTGCCTTCACCTCACGGATCGAAATCCGGCAGGAGCTGGGGAAGATGGCGTGGGCCGCTTCCACGGCATGGCTGAGATCGTCGGATTGGAGCATTTCTTCGCCCCATTCGTTGCCGCAGTGGTAGGTGACCGCGTACTGGTGCAGCTGTTTGTTGTCCATTGCTGACAATCCGCTGCTTTGGTTATGGCCCAGGGTTCACGGAGATACAAGTCTTCCCTTGGATCAGCAGCGCAGCTTCACAGTTCTCGGCAACTCCTCCATCAGCTCTCCTTCCTCACTTAAGGCGGGGTATGACCGTTCCTGCTCCCGGCACCAGCGGGCCACCTCGGGGTAGGACCACTCAAACAGCAACTGCTGGTACTGCTCTGGCTTCAGGCCTTCGCCCTGGGTTGGAGCCAGTCCGGCCACCTGGCGTTGGCGCAGCGCTTCAAATAGCAGGGTTGCGGTGGCGACTGAAACGTTCAGGGACTGCACCATGCCTCGCATCGGGATGAACAGCGCTTCATCCATCAGGTCCCGGGCTTGATCGGTCAGCCCCCATTTCTCGGCCCCGAGCACGAAGGCGGTGGGCCCGGTGAAGTCGCACTCCCTGTAGTCCTTGGCATCCACCCCGAGATGGGTTCCGTAGAGCCGGAACCCTTTCGCTTTGAGATGACGGATGGCTGTTTCGGTGTCGGGATGGTCGTGCAGAGGCACCCATTTCTGACTGCCCTGGGCCGTGCTGTTGAACGTGCGTGGTCGCCCGTCAAAACTCACCGCGTGGGCCTCCAGGGCCCCGACGGCATCACAGCTGCGCAGGATGGCGGAGAGGTTGTGCGGTTTCTCCACGTGTTCGAGCAGCACCGTGAGATCCGCCATGCGGTGGTTGAGCACGGATTTCAGCCGCTCAAACCGTCGCGGCAGCAGGGGCATGGGCGGTCAGTCGGGAGAGAGCAACAGGTGGGGTCCTTCCATGCTTTGGGGTCTGGAACGACAATCAAGAAGTCAGCGCTTCCGTCGCCATCCAGATCCCGCCCAAGGATCCCACCGTTGAACCGTACGTCTCCGGCGGCACGTTTGATCAGCGTGTCTGGAGCCAGGTGGCTCGTATTCCCCACGGTCGGTTGGCGACCTACGGCCAGATCGCTGATTTGATCGGTGCCTTTGGTTGTGCGCGTCAGGTGGGTTGGGCCTTGCGGCGGCTCAAGCTCCCATCCAGCGTTCCCTGGCACCGCGTGGTAAACGCTCAGGGCCGGATTTCGATGAGCCTCAGCCGTGAGGGCAGTGACTGGATCCAGCGGGATTTTCTGCTGGCTGAGGGCATTCCGGTGGATGAGGAAGGACGCTTGCCGCTGCGTCAGTTCCTCTGGCACCCGGACGCCCATGCTGGGGACTGATGCGTGTCGCTTTTGTCTGATTCTGCTCCGATTGGACTGCTGCCGCGCCGTCTCGCCTGGGATGTGTTGCAGGCGGTTGCGGCTGGGGCCTATGCCGATGTGGCGCTGGAGCGGGTGCTGCGGGAGCGGGACCTCAAGCCTTCGGATCGGGGATTGGTGACCGAGCTGGCCTATGGCGCGATCCGCCAACGGCGCACCCTCGATGCCTGGTTGGATCGGTTGGGCAAGGTGCCGGCCGAGAAGCAACCGCCCAAGCTGCGCTGGCTGTTGCATGTGGGGCTCTATCAACTGCTGTTGATGGAGCGGATTCCAGATTCAGCAGCGGTGAACACCGCTGTGGAATTGGCCAAAACCAGCAAGGGATTGGCCCGGCTGGCCCCTGTGGTGAACGGGGTTCTTCGGGCGGCGCTGCGGACGCGTGAGGCCGGCGAAACCCTGCCATTGACCAACGATTTGCCGGCTCAGCTCGCCCAGGCCCATTCCCTGCCGGATTGGTTCACCCAGTTGTTGGTCGAGTGGCGCGGGGCGGAGGGGGGCGCGGCGGTGGCCAGCGCCTGCAACCGCGTACCGGATCTGGATTTGCGGGTGAACCGGTTGCGATCGAGTCCTCCGCAGGTGCAGAAGGATCTCGCCGCGGCTGGCATCAACAGCGAGCCCATCGTTGGTTGTCCCGATGGCCTGCGCATCTCAGGCCACAGCGGCGATCTGCGCCACTGGCCTGGTTATGCCGAGGGCCATTGGTGTGTGCAGGATTGTTCGGCGCAATCGATTGCGCCTCTGCTCGATCCCCAGCCGGGAGATCGCATCCTGGATGCCTGTGCGGCTCCGGGGGGCAAATCCACCCATGTGGCGGAGTTGGTGGGAGATCAGGCGGAGATCTGGGCTGTGGACCGTTCAGCCGGACGGCTGAAGCGCGTTGCAGCCAATGCCGCCCGGCTTGGCCTCGCCTCCATCAATGCCCTGGCTGCGGATGCTGCCAATCTTTTGGAGCAGCGCCCCCAATGGCGTGAATCCTTTCAGCGGATCCTGATCGATGCCCCCTGCTCAGGGCTGGGAACCCTGGCCCGTCACCCCGATGCCCGTTGGCGGGTGACGCCCCAATCCATTCGTGGTCTTTTGCCCCAACAGCAAGCTCTCCTGGATGGGCTTTTGCCGTTGTTGGCTCCCCAAGGCGTGTTGGTGTACGCCACCTGCACCATTCATCCCGATGAAAATCAGCAACAGATCCAGGCGTTGTTGAAGCGACATCCATCGCTCTGCCTGGAGCAGGAGAGCCAGCTCTGGCCGGATCAAGCCAGCGGAGGAGATGGCTTCTATTCGGCTGTGCTGAAGCGGGCTTAAGGCCTTGGATCAATCCCGGTTCCAGCGACGTCCCTGGCGATCAACGCTCCTGCCAGACCCCCTATCTCTCCAGAGATAGGGGGTCTGGCGAGGCGGAGGCGCCAAGGGCGTGAGATCGGGCAGGCCGGTCTGCCCCGTCGGTTGAGCTCCATCAGGATCGCCGCTGCCATTCCCCTTCTCCTGCTCTGGTTTGGTCTTCGGTGGCTTGGCGATCGTTTTCGGGTCAACAGCCAAACGCACTTTGCGTTTCAGCTTGGGTTTGTCGGGGAAGTTGCGGACGGGGATCTCGTCCTTGATCTGGAGCATGAACTGCTTCCAAGCCCATGCCGCCTCGCCGCTGGTGCTCTTGGTGGCGCGGTCGTCGTCGTATCCGAACCAGACGCCCGTTGTGAGCTGAGGAATCGAGCCGATGAACCAAAGATCACGGGTGTTCTCTGACGTTCCCGTTTTGCCGGCCACCTGGCGATCATCGAGTTTTGCGGCGATGCCGGTGCCGCCGGTCACCACCCGCTGCAGCATCCAGTTCATGGTGTCCGCCACATCACTATCAATCGCTCGCTTGCCTCGGTTGTCGCTGAGGCGTCGGCTCCAAAGCAGCTCATTCTTCGGTCCTCGGATTTCCTCAAAGGGGCTGGGTGAGAAGAACACGCCGCGGTTGGCCATGCCGGCATAGGCGGCGGTCATGTCGAGGATGGTTTGCTCGTAGGCCCCGATGGCCATGGGGTAGTACTTGCCGAGAGGCCGATCGGTGCCGATGTTGAAGTTGTTGGCAACCTCAATGACGGCATCAAATCCAACGATGTCCTGCAGTTGAACCGCCACCGTGTTCAGTGAGTTCTTCAGGGCATCGGCCAGGGAGATGTTGCCGTAGTACTTGTTGCCAAAGTTTTTTGGGCAGTAGCCGTTCCAGCACCGCTTGGCATCAAACACTTTGGTTTCGGGCTTCATTCCCCGATCAATGGCCGCGGCGTAGGGAAACAGCTTGAAGGTGGAGCCCGGAGAGCGCAGCGCCAGGATGGTGCGGTTGAACTGGCTCTTGGAGAAATCCTTGCCGCCCACCATTACCCGCACCAGTCCGTTGCCTGGATCGATCGAAACCATCGCGCCTTCCGTGTCGAAGGGGGCATTGGCTCGAATCACCTGCTGAGCCTTCTTCTGCCAGTCGAGATTCAGGCTGGTGCGCACCTTGACCCCGCCCACCTCCAGTTGCTCTGGCGTCAAGAATTTGGGCAGCTCCTGGGCAATCCAGGTGGTGAAGTAGGGCGCTGAACTGTTGAAGTACTTGGGTGTTGCTGGCTTCAGGCCGAGGGGGCTGTTGCGACCGCGCTCTGCCTCGCTGGCGGAGATGAATCCGGCCTGGGCCATGCGAGCCAGAACGATCGAGCGCCGTTCCTTGGCCAGATCTGGGTTCACCAGGGGTGAATAAATCGATGGAGCTGGCGGCAGCCCAGCGATCATGGCTGCTTCAGGAACCGTGAGCTGCTCCGGGGTTTTGGAGTAGTAGATCCAGGCCGCATCGGCAACGCCATAGGCGCCGGAGCCCAGGTAGACGTAATTGAGGTACTGCTCGAGGATCTGCTGCTTGCTCAGCTGGCGCTCCAGCTTCATGGCCAGAGCCGCTTCCTTGAGTTTGCGGGTGATGGTGCGGTCTTGGCTCAAAAAGACGGTTCGAGCCAGCTGCTGGGTGATGGTGCTTGCCCCTTCCCGAACCGCCCCTTGGCGGACATTGGTGACGATGGCCCTGGCGATGCCCCAGCCATCAACACCGTCGTGCTGATAAAAGCGACGGTCTTCGGCAGCGATGAACGCCTCAGCCACCGTTGGCGGCATCGCACCGGGTTTCACCTTCTCCCGCGTGGCTGGCCCCAGCTTCTGGATCACCTTGCCGTTGGTGGAGAGCAGGGTGATCGTTCCCGGCCGATTGAAGCTGGCAATACCCCGGGCATCAGGCAGCGTGGCATCCACCAGTTCCGTCAGGGCGCGCATGCTTAGAGCAGCGCCCACGCCCACTGCAGCTGCTGTGCCAGCGATCATTGCCCAGTGCAGGCGGGAACGGTTCACATCACCTGGGTCAAGGGGCTATGGCCCACGGCCAGAGCGGTCACCAGCATGCCGAGCACCAGGAAGGGCTGGGCACTGGCCTGATATTTCACGTCAAAGGCCACGGGGTCTCTCAGCAGCCAGATGTCCTGGAAGGTGATCTGGGGAACGATCAACAGAACCAGCAGAACCGCTGCAAAATGCTGGCCGATCCCGATCAAGACGGCAACCATCGCCAGCTGAAAAACATCGATCATCGCGGCGCTGATCCAACTGGCGCGTTTGATGCCGAACACCACTGGCAACGATTGAAGTCCGAGTTCACGGTCGCCCTCAACGCTCTTGAAGTCGTTGACGACAGCGATGCCGAGGCCCGCAAGGCTGTAGGCCAGGGTGAGCAGTGCAGTGCCCCAGGTCAGCTGCCCAAACAGGGCCTGGCCGGCCCACCAGGGCAGGGCGATGTAGCTGGCGCCGAGGGCGTAGTTCCCCAGCCAACCGTTCTGCTTCAGCTTCAGCGGAGGTGCTGAATAGATGTAGCTCACAAACGAGCCACCCAACGCCAGCAGAAAAACCACGGGCGTGGTGTGGCCGGCCCAGCGGTCGAGTCCGTAAGACACGCCTAAACCGGCGAGCAGCAGCACCCAGATCTGCAGCTTCACTTGGCCCAGTGGAATCGCTCCCGACGGGATTGGCCGATACGGCTCGTTGATCGCGTCGATCTCACGGTCGTAGTAGTCGTTGATGGTTTGGGTGAAACCCGCCAGCAGGGGGCCGCTCATCAACATGCAGGCGAAGGCGGCAAGCACGTGATCCACACGCCACTCGTAGTTGCCGCTGGCTGCAGCACCACAGACCACCCCCCAGATCAAGGGGATCCAGGTGACCGGTTTCATCAGCTGCAGCCGCAGCTTCCAGATGTTGGTGGTGCCTGAGGCACCTTTCATCCCAAGCAGCTGACGCGCGTCGCTCACAGAGATAGTCCTCAGGCGGCGGCGATTTCGTCTTCGAAGAACCAGCTGGTGGAGCCATCGCTGAGCTCAACAACCACACCGATTCCTTTGCCGTCGACGGTGCGGAAATCCTTCACCGTGCCGTTGGCGTCCTTCTTCAGAAGGTCAACCATGGCCTGGGGAATGCGATCACGCACGCGGGTCACGCGAACCTTGGAGCCGATCGAAATGGCGTCAGCCTGGGACATGGCCTGCGAGGCTTGGAGAGTGGCGCAACCCTAACAGTCGCTTTTGCGCCGAATCGATGGTTGCTCTGCGTCTGATTCCTTGCCTGGATGTCGCCCGGGGACGGGTGGTGAAAGGTGTCAATTTCGTTGGCCTGCGCGATGCCGGCGATCCAGTGGAGCTGGCTTGCCGTTACAGCCGGGCAGGGGCGGATGAACTCGTTTTCCTCGACATCGCAGCCAGCCATGAGGGGCGCGGCACCCTGATCGACATGGTGCGTCGAACGGCTGAATCGGTCACGATTCCTTTCACGGTTGGCGGCGGCATCAGCACCGTTGAAGGGATTACCGAGTTGTTGCGGGCCGGTGCCGACAAGGTGAGCCTCAACTCCTCGGCGGTGCGGCGGCCTGAGCTGGTGCGAGAGGGGGCCGATCAGTTCGGCTGCCAGTGCATCGTCGTGGCCATTGATGCCCGTCGTCGCGATGCCGGCGGCTGGGATGTGTACGTGAAGGGAGGCCGCGAGAACACGGGCCTCGATGTTGTGGAGTGGGCCCAGCGGGTGGCTGGCCTCGGGGCTGGAGAGATCCTGCTCACCTCCATGGATGGTGATGGCACCCAGGCTGGTTATGACCTCGCCCTGACCAGGGCCGTGGCCGATGCGGTCCCCATCCCGGTAATCGCCTCCGGTGGTGCGGGTTGCCTGGATCACATCGCTGAGGCGTTGGACGTGGGCCCCGAGGGAGGCCATGCTTCCGCAGCCTTGCTGGCCTCGTTGCTGCACGACGGTGTTCTCACCGTGGAACAGATCAAGCAAGATCTGCTTTCCCGTGGCCTGACGATCCGTCCATGAAGCCTGGTGATCCCGCGGCGGTGGAACAGCTGTTTGACGCTGTCGCTCCTCGCTACGACCGCCTCAACGATGTGCTCAGTTTCGGGTTGCATCGCCAGTGGAAACGTCAGTTGGTGCGCGCCCTCAAGCCGGTGGCTGGTGAGCACTGGCTGGATCTGTGCTGCGGAACGGGGGACCTGGCCTTGGAATTGGGGCGATGTGTTCGCCCCGCTGGTGCTGTCACTGGTCTCGATGCCGCCGCTGCTCCGCTTGAGCGCGCCCGCCAGCGCCAGCGCCAGCAGCCCTGGTTGCCGGTGACCTTCCAGCAAGGGGATGCTCTGCAAACCGGCTTGCCCACTGCCTGCGTGGATGGTGCGGTGATGGCCTACGGATTGCGCAATCTGGCTGACCCCCTGCAGGGGCTGAAGGAACTGCGCCGGCTGTTGAAGCCCGGCGGGCGTGCCGGGGTGCTGGACTTCAACCGTTTGCCCCAAAGCGGCGCGGCGGCTGCCTTTCAGCGCTTCTATCTGCGTCGCCTGGTGGTGCCCGCTGCCTCCTCTGTGGGTTTACGGGAGGAATACGCCTACTTGGAGAAAAGCCTGGAGCGCTTTCCTGCGGGGCCTGAACAGGAGCGGCTGGCACGGCAGGCGGGATTTGCCGAAGCGAACCACCGCTCGCTCGTGGCCGGGCAGATGGGCGTTTTGATCCTTAGGGCATGAATCTTCGCCTGCGTCGCTTGCGACACACCCCGCTGCTGACGTAGGAAAGCTGAAGAGAACGTTAAGGGGAGGTTCCGGTTTGGCGTTTCCGCGGCCGAAGCTGCTGCCCCGCATTGAAGAGCTGCTTCAGGAAGTGCAGTGGCTGGATGGCCTGATCCTGATCACCGACTCCGACCGCGCCTGTTTCGTCTCCTTCTCGCAGGTGGATCCACTGTTGCGTCGCCTGCGCCAGCGCCCCAAGGGCCCTGAGGTCGCTGAAAAGCTGTGCATGTCCTTGCTGGATTGCCATGGCAAGGGCGGTGCAAAGCCCGTCCTGGTTTTTCAGGGGGATGGCAGTTTCTGGCTCGGAATGATTGGTCCCAGCGGCAACAATCCGCATCGCCATCACGCCATCGCGCACCTGCACCGTTGCCTGGCTTTGGAGGGCTGACCGGCCACTGGGCAGAATCGGAACCCAGGACGCCCCGGCCCAGTGCATTTTCAGGACATCATCAGCACGCTCAACCGGTTCTGGGCAGACCAGGGATGTCTGTTGCTGCAGCCCTACGACACCGAAAAGGGTGCCGGCACCATGAGCCCCCACACGGTGCTCCGGGCCATTGGCCCAGAGCCCTGGGCCGTGGCCTATCCCGAACCCTGCCGTCGCCCCACCGATGGCCGTTATGGCGACAACCCCAACCGGGCCCAGCACTATTTCCAGTACCAGGTGCTGATCAAGCCATCCCCAGATGGCATCCAGGAGACCTACCTGGCGTCATTGGAGGAGTTGGGCATCAAGGCCGCTGACCACGACATCCGTTTCGTCGAAGACAACTGGGAGTCCCCAACCCTCGGCGCCTGGGGTGTGGGCTGGGAAGTGTGGCTCGACGGCATGGAGGTGACCCAGTTCACCTATTTCCAGCAATGCGGCGGCATCGATTGCAAGCCCGTTTCGATTGAGATCACCTACGGGCTCGAGCGGCTGGCGATGTATCTCCAAGACGTGGAAAGCATCTGGGACCTCAGCTGGAACAGCGAGCGCAGTTACGGCGAGATCTGGCTGCCGTTTGAAAAGGGGCAGTGCCACTTCAACTTTGAGGCCTCCAATCCCGAGCGGCTCAAGCAGTTGTTCGCCATCTATGAAGCGGAAGCGGCAGATCTGATCGAGAAGCAGCTGCCGGCACCGGCCTTGGATTTCGTTCTGAAGTGCAGCCACACCTTCAACCTGCTGGAGGCCCGTGGCGTGATTTCCGTGACGGAGCGCACCGCCACCATCGGTCGGATCCGCAACCTGGCCCGCAAGGTGGCCGAGGCCTGGCTGGCGGAACGGGAGGCCCTTGGTTTCCCGCTCTTGAAAGGGGGAACTCTCGAGACAGCGGCCTGATGGTTTCTGCGTCGACGTCGTTCTGCTGATGCCATTGCCCTCTGTCTCCTGGCGCTCCTTGTGCTTCGAGGGGTGTTGTGGGGAGCGCCACCGCCGAGCCGATCCGATCCATCTCGCCTGATCCAGACGCCACCGGCGGCCGTGGCGATCAGCGGGCGCTTGCTTGCCGATGTGCGCCGTTTTCCCTCGGGGTGTTCCGGTCTGTTGGAGGTGGATCGGATCGATGCTCGTCGGGTCGACGGGCGAACCGAGCTGCAGTTGCCTGAGTGCCCTGCACCCCTGCTGCAGGGCTGGCGTGTCGAGGCCACGGGGGTGTTGAGGCGTCCGCTGCCAGCGGTACACCCACTGTTGCCGGGATCGGCAGAACGTCTAGCCCGCCAAGGCAGTTGGAGTCAGCTGCGGGCCGAGAGCATCGAAGTGCTGCAGCGTCCATGGACGCCGTTGGCTGATCTGCGGCGCGATGTTGCTCAACGGCTGCAACAGGCCGTGGGGCCGCGGCGGGGCGGTTTCCTGGCTGCTCTGGTGCTGGGCAGCGCCCTGGTGCAGCTCCCGGAAGACATCCGAGCGGCGTTCCGCATGGCCGGCTTGTCCCATGCCCTGGCGGCATCGGGTTTTCACCTCTCCGTACTGCTCGGCAGTGTGCTGATGCTGGCCCGCCGCTGGCCTCCTGGCCTGCGGCTTCCCCTGGCGGCCACGGCGCTGCTGCTGTTTCTCTGCCTTGCCGGAGCCCAGCCATCGGTGGTGCGGGCGGTGCTGATGGCTGCGATGGCCTTGCTGATTCGTGAGGCAGGTCATCACAGCCGTCCAGTCGGTGTGTTGTTGTTGACGCTCAGCGGCATGTTGCTGTTGCGCCCGGCCTGGGCCCTATCGATTGGTTTTCAACTCAGTGCGGCGGCCACCGCTGGGCTGATCCTGACGGCTCCTCGTCTCGAGAAGGCTGTTCAAGCGTGGTTGCCGGATCGCTGCCAGGGCCTGGCAGCAGCGTTGTCCATCCCCGTGGCGGCCTTGCTCTGGACGCTGCCGCTGCAGTTGCTCCATTTCGGTGCCATGCCGTTGTACGCGCTGGTTGCGAATCTGCTTGTTGCCCCGCTGCTGGCGCCGCTCACGCTGCTGGCCATGCTCTCGGCACTGTTGGTTCTCGTGGGGCCTACGGCTGTGCTGCCCCTGCTGCTGTGGCCTATTCATCAGTTGGCGGGCCTGGTGATCACCATGGCCAGCTGGATCAGCCACTGGCCTGGGTCACAACTGCTCACCGGACGTCCCCAGATGTGGGTGGTTGCCCTGCTGGTACTGGGCTTGCTGCCTTGGTTGCTGGGGGCAGGGCCCTGTCGCCGCTGCTGGGCTTGCTGCCTTGGTTGCTGGGGGCAGGGCCCTGTCGCCGCTGCTGGTCGTTGATCCCCCTGGTAACCGCCCTGCTCGTCCACGGCCTCGTGCAGTTGGGCGATGGTTTGTTGACGGTGGAGCGGTTTGATCGTCACTGGTTGCTTGGTCGCCATCGTGGGCGTGCCGCTCTGGTGAGCACCCATGGCGATGCGCGCAGTTGCCGGATGGCCAAGAAGCTCGCCGCTGTGCACGGCCACGCCCGTTTGGACTGGGTGCTGCTTTTGGATCCTGTGGCGACAGACGTGCTGGCCTGCTGGCAAGCGCTGACCCACCGCGTTGAGGCTCCCCAGCAAGGCCAAGCTCCCATCGCCATCGGCCAGGTGCTTCGGAGTGATGGCCTATCGGTGCAGCGCCTGCAGTCTCGCTCCGGAGCACTGGTGATGCGGGTGGGGCATCAGCGCTGGCAGCTGGTCCCAAGCCCTCAGGCCTTGTGGGCACTGCAGCAGCTGCAGCGATCAGAACCCCGGCAGCAGATCACCGGAACCTGGCTGGGGTTTAAGCCTTCCGCCCCCCAGCGCCGTTGGCTTCGGAAGAATGGAGCAGGTGCCCGGTTCGTCGGCCTTTAAACTGCGGGAACGCCTGAGGGCGTGTGGAGAGGTGGCAGAGTCCGGTTGATCGCGCACGACTCGAAATCGTGTAGGGGTAACACCCTCGTGGGTTCGAATCCCACCCTCTCCGTTTTTGTTGATCGTTGAATAGGTCGGACGTGGCGATTGCTTGATTAAGAGTTCATGAATCAAGGTCTCTAGCGGCTTATTGCAAATGCTTGATCTTTGAACTTATTGATTGGGTTTTTAGAGGGTATTTCTGAGCTGTTTTTATGAATGAAATAGCAGAACAAGCCCCTGCTCCACTTGATGAAATTCTCGTTCCTCTCGGCTGAGGTCGAGCCCCACATTGAGCCCTTCTTTGAGTGCGTCCTCAAAGGGCGGTGTTGATGGCGGAGCGCTGTCAATCCAAAGTGCCGCTATCCCCACCGCTGTGGCATGCCAACGGAATCGGCTCGTTTTGCCGATGTCCGGTTCATTCAACGCCTCCTCCAGGAGGATGTTGATGGTGATGTTCGTGCTGGACATGTGCACCAGCATCGTGATCTTGGCCTGCTCCTGCAATGAGCTGAGAGACTTCGTAGTGTTCGCTTCACTCCAGAGGGATGGCCTCGGCTTCGGATCACCTCCCGCAGCGCATCGCTCTGGTTCATGAGTGGTTCTCGCCTCGTTCTGTCGGTGGAGCAGAACAGGTTGTTCAAGAGGTTGATTCCCTTCTGCGCAGCCTCGGCTGCGAGCCGCAGATGGCGGCCCTGATCGACGCCGAATCTCGACGGCCGGGCAGTTGGTTGCACGGACGCTCCATCCTCACCAGCCCGATTCAGCGCCTGCCGTGGGGGCGCAGCCATGTGCAGCAGTACCTGCCGCTGCTGCCCTTTGCGATCGAACAGATCGATCTTGGTGCTGCAGAGCTGGTGATCAGCAGCAGCCACCTGGTTGCCAAGGGTCTGCTGACGTCTCCGGACCAGCTGCACATCAGTTATGTGCACACACCCGTGCGTTACGCCTGGGACCAGATGCACGCTTATATGCAGCGTTCGGCGCTGGCTCGGCGTGGTCTGGGCCCTTTGATTCGCTGGCAGTTGCATGCTCTGCGGCAATGGGACCAACTCAGTGCTCAGCGGGTGGACCACCTCATTGCCAACTCCCGTTTCACGGCGCGTCGAATTCGCAAGTACTGGGGGCGGGAGGCCCGCGTGATCCATCCCCCCGTGGAGGTGGAGCGCTTTCGCTGGAATGCCGATCGAGACGACGTCTACCTCTGTCTGTGTCGTTTGGTCCCCTACAAGCGGGTGGATCTTGTGGTGGAAGCCTTCAATCGCCTGGGCCTACCCCTGCTTGTGGTGGGGGATGGTCCGGAGAAGGCGCGATTGGAGGCTCTGGCTGGTCCCACGGTCACCTTGCTCGGCCGTCAGTCCCAGCAGCAGGTGGAAGCGCTCATGGCCCGTTGTCGGGCATTTGTCTACGCCGGCCTAGAGGACTTCGGCATTGCTCCGGTGGAAGCAATGGCGTCCGGAGCTCCGGTGATTGGGTTGGGGCGGGGTGGTTTGTTGGACACGGTGCGTTGTGCGGCTGCAGGGATTCCTGAGCCCACTGGGGTGCTGTTCCCTGAACAAAGTGTCGAGTCGTTGGTGCAGGCCGTGGAGTGGTTTGAACAAGAATGCATTTGGCGTTCTCTGGATGCAGAAGCCATTCGTGCGTGGGCCGAGCGCTTCAGGCCGGAAGCCTTCGCTGCGCGCTTTGAATCGGCTCTGCGAACAGCTTGGAGTGCTCATCAGCGGGGCTGTGCCGTTGCAGCGAGTGACCCTGCGGAGATGCCTGTGCTGCACCTGTGACGTTGAGTGTGGTGAGTCCCAAGTTGAGCCTTTGACCTCGGCCTCCCGGCCATCCTTGATTCAGTCCGCAGGGCGTGCAGCTCGCCGTGGCAAGTACAAGCCTCACCTTGCGCTGATCTCAGCCCCGCCATCGGATCTTTCGACCGGCACTCTTATCCGCCATCAGAACCGTTGGGGCAGAGTCTTTAAGCGCAGCGGAGACATTGTTTTTTCTCTCGCCGTACTCAGCATCGGTTCTCCGTTGTTGCTGCTTCTGGCGGGATTGGTGAAGCTCAGTTCACCGGGGCCTGTGTTTTACGTACAGCGTCGGGTGGGCCGGAACTACCAGCGTTTTGGCTGTATCAAGTTCCGCACCATGCGGGCCGATGCGGATGCCGTTCTTGCGCGTGTTCTGGAGGCAGATTCCTCGCTGCGTGCTGAGTTCGAGCGTGACTTCAAATTGAAACGTGATCCCCGAATCACTCCCCTGGGCCGTTTCCTGCGCCGCTCGAGTCTTGATGAGCTACCACAGTTCTTGAATGTTCTTCGTGGCGAAATGAGCGTGGTCGGTCCACGCCCAATCGTCGAGAAAGAACTCGTTCGTTATGGCCCTTACATGGATGAAGTTGCCTCAGTCCGCCCTGGGTTGACCGGCCTTTGGCAAGTGAGTGGCAGAAATAACTTGAGTTACAAGAAACGGGTCAAGCTTGATCTGGCCTATGCCCGTGGTCGTTCGTTCGGCCTGGACTTTGCCATCATCCTGCGCACATTTGGTGTGTTGATCCTGCCGATGGATCGCGGTGCTTACTGACTTGTGCTCAGCGGCTTATCGCCCATTGGATGATCCCAAGACCACTGAGCCAGACGATCTCCAGTCGGCTTGATGCCTTTAGAACCTCTCTAACCAGAGGCCCGTTTGCCGTTGGTTGGCCGGCCCCAAGCACAGGTTTCTGCACCAAGCGCTCTCCATACTTGTTCTCGCCGCCAAGTTGGATTCCGATGCAGTGGGCGTAGATCGCTTCTGCACGACCTGCATTGGGGGATGGATCCGCAGAGCCATCCCGCTCTGCCGCCTGCACCCGTTGCGCCCATTGTGTCCAGGGTGGGCAGACCAGGGGCAGCGTAAGCATGACCAGACGGCAGGGCAGCCAGGTGAGCAGATCATCGAGGCGAGCGCCGGCTGTCCCCAACCAGCGCAGCCGGCCGCTGCGGTAACCGAGCATGGAATCCAGCGTGCTGCTGGCCTTGAAGACCCAGGCCAGCGCCAGCGGACCAGGGCCAGAGGGCAGGACCATCCACAGCAGGGAACCGATCCCCATCCAGAACAGTGGTGCGAACACGCCATCCACAGCATTTTCTGAGGCTGTTTCAGCTGCGGCCCTGAGCAGTCCCGTGCGATCCAGACTCTGAACGTCGCGTCCAACGATCCAGCTCAAGTTCCGGCGGGCTGGCTCGAGATCCCCCTCCGTTGCTGAGGGCAGTGCATCCACCACGGCGAGCACACTGTCCTTGAGGCTGCGAGCCGCCAGGGCGCTGGCGAGGCTCAGGGTCAGTACCGGAATGCTGAGCCATCCCCATGGGGAGGGAAGCCACAGCAGCCGCTCCAGACACCAGCCCGTCAAAACGCTGCCAAGCACAAGGATCAGGCTGATCAAGCCTCCCCCGATCCGCAGCTTGATCGGATGGTCCCCCGCCCATCGCTCGACCCAATGGCGCAACTGCTGAATGCTCCACCCCATCACCACCACGGGGTGGAGCCACCGGCGCGGGTCACCGATCAGCCGATCAAGCACGGCTGCCCCGATCACCAGCAGGCCTCCCAGCGCTTCTGAACTCATGGGAGGGGCGTGGCCAGAAACCAACAAAAATCCCCGCTCTGCACCGTTAGGGCAACAGAGCGGGGGGTGAGCTGAGGGATGGTGTCTGATGCCACCGGCTGTTCAGCGCTTGCGCAGGATCAGGCGTCCTTCAGCCAGCTGAACATCGAGCGCAGGCCTTTGCCCACTTTCTCGATCGGATGCTGGGAATCACGGTCGCGCACCTTTTTCATCTCTGGCTTGCCGGCTTCGCATTCGGCCACGAAATTCCTGGCGAAGGTGCCGTCCTGGATGTCTGCCAGAACGCGCTTCATCTCGGCCTTGGTGTCGGCGGTGATCAGACGGGGGCCGCTGACGTAGTCGCCGTACTCCGCGGTGTTGGAGATCGAATCGCGCATGGAGGTCAGTCCTCCCTTCACCATCAGATCCACAATCAGCTTCACCTCGTGCAGGCACTCGAAGTAAGCCAATTCGGGCTGGTAGCCAGCTTCCACCAGGGTCTCGAAACCAGCCTTCACGAGTTCAGACAGACCGCCACACAGCACAGCCTGCTCACCGAACAGGTCGGTTTCGGTCTCTTCCTTGAAGTTGGTCTCCAGGATGCCGGCACGGGTGCCACCGATTCCCTTGGCATAGGCCATTGCCATGCCGCGGGCGTTGCCGGAGGCGTCCTGTTCGATGGCGAACAAAGCGGGCACACCCTGGCCGTTCTGGTACTCCCAACGCACGGTGTGGCCAGGGCCTTTCGGGGCGATCATCACCACATCCACATCGGCGGGGGGCTTGATCAGCTCGAAACGGATGTTGAAGCCGTGGGCGAAGCTGAGCACCTTGCCTGAGCTCAGGTGGGGTGCGATTTCCTTCTCGTAAACGTCCTTCTGGAATTCGTCGGGGAGCAAGACCATGATCCAGTCGGCCTTGGCTGAGGCATCGGCCACGCTCAGCACTTCAAGGCCGTCCGCCTTGGCTTTCTCGGCGGAGCGGCTGCCGTCGTAGAGGCCCACCACCACGTTCACGCCTGAATCCTTCAGGTTCAGAGCGTGGGCATGACCCTGGGAGCCATAACCAATGATGGCCACGGTCTTGCCGTTCAGCAGACCGAGATCGGCGTCGGAGTCGTAAAAGAGCTGGGCCATCCGGGGCGGGCTTGCGGAACACTGCAGTGGACGAGCTTACGCAGCGGCCTGCCCCGTTCGGTTCAGGCCTCGTTCGGATGGGAGATGACGCGGTCGATCAGGCCGTATTCCTTGGCTTCTTCGGCGCTGAGGAAGTAGTCCCGGTCGGTGTCCTTCTCGATCTTCTCGAAGCTCTGGCCACTCATGTCGGCCAGGGAGCGGTTGAGCATCTCCTTCATCCGCAGGATCTCCCGTGCTTCGATCTCGATGTCACTGGCCTGGCGACGGCTGGTGCCTCCGAGGGGCTGGTGAATCATGATCCGGCTGTGGGGCAGGGCGACCCGCTTGCCTTTGGTGCCAGCCGCGAGAAGGAAGGCACCCATGGATGCAGCAAGGCCAACGCAGATGGTCACCACCTCGCTCTTGACATATTGGATGGTGTCGTAAATCGCCAGTCCAGCCGTGACGGAGCCGCCGGGGGAGTTGATGTAGAGGTAGATCGGCTTGCTGCTGTCTTCCGAGTCCAGATAGAGCATCTGGGCCACCAGGCTGTTGGCGATGCCGTCATTGACCTCAGAGCCAAGGAAGAGGATCCTCTCCACCCCGAGACGGGTGTAGATGTCGACCCAGCGCTCCATCTGGCTGCCGGGCAGGCGGTAGGGAACGCTGGGGGTACCGATCGGCATGGTTCAGAACGTTGATGAAGGAAGGGCAGGAGGGTTGGGTCTGATGCCGTCGGTCAGACGGGGGGATTGCCAGGCAGGTCCTTGCGGCTGCTGAGCACGCGGTCGATCAGTCCGTACTCAACGGCTTGTTGAGGAGTGAGGTAGCTCATCCGGTCGGAGTCCTTGCTCAGCTCCTCTACAGAACGACCTGTGTTGGTGGAGAGGATCTCGAGCATTGCCTGCTTGTTGTGCAGCACTTCTTTGGCCCGGATCTGGATGTCCGTCGCCTGGCCGCGGGCGCCGCTGCGGGGCTGGTGCAGAACGATGGAGGAGTGAGGCAACGCGGCCCGTTGACCTTTGGTCCCTGCCGAAAGAATCACTGCCGCCGTGCCCATGGCCTGGCCGATGCAGATGGTGTGCACCGGAGGCTTCACATAGCGGAGGGTGTCGCAGATGGCGAAGGCTTCGGTCTCGAATCCGATCGCATCACCCGAGTACCAGCTGGTGCCAGTGGAGTTGATATAGAAGTAAATCGGCTTCTCTGGGTTGTCGAACTCCAGATAAAGCAGCTGAGCAATGATCAGCTCAGTCACATCGATGCCCATCTGACGCTTGGCGTCGTCGTCAGAGAACAGGGGCAAGCCCAGGTAAACGATTCGCTCCTTGAGCAGGAGTGAGGGAAGGTCTGGAGGTGGTGTGCGCATCACGGCGCTGTCGCCGTAGTACGGGGCCGAAGTTGTCATCTCCACCATCGCGGTGGGGCGAGCCTAGCCGGGGTCAGCGGGCTTGCGGTTGCTGGTTTTGGCCGGTTTTCCCTGACTTTTCGATTTGGATGAGGGCTTGGTGTCGGTTGATGCATCGTTCTCGTCCAACCGTGCAAACACCATGCGCCCGGTTGGGGTTTGCAGGGCACCGGTCACCACCACAGGTTTGCGTTGGCCGATCAGCGATTTCGCCTCGTTGACCACCACCATCGTTCCGTCATCGAGGTAGCCGACACCCTGGCTGTCCTCCTTGCCCTCTCGCACGATCTTGAGTTTGAGCTCATCGCCGGGTTGCACTTCAGGCCGCAACGCGATCACCAGCTCACTCAGATTCATCACCTTCAGGTCTTTGACCTGGGCCACCTGCGCCAGGTTGAAGTCTGCGGTCACCAGCGTGCCGCCGGTGTCAGATGCCAACTGCAGCAATCGGTCGTCCGTTCCCTTGCCGTCGTAACGGGTGCTGTTGATCACCAACCGCCGCCCGTAGGTTTCCCGCAGATCCTTCAGAAGCTTCAGGCCACGTCGGCCCTTGGCCCGCTTTTCGATGTTGGTGGAATCCGACAGCTGCTGCATCTCATCGATCACCGATTCGGCAACGATCACCTGCCCTTCCAGCAATCCGCAGGCGAGCATGCCGCGGATCCGGCCATCGATGATCACGCTGGTGTCCAGGATCTTGGCCGTGGCGGGGGTCAGCACCCCATCAGCCACCAGCAGCGCCTCCGTGCTCGCGGGATTGAACAGGCGCAGCAGCGTGCGGCCGTGAACTTCCGCCAGGTTGCTTCCGAGAATGCCAAAAAAGACATTGCTCACCACCGCCAGAAGGGGTTTGAGCAGAACAATTCCTCCGGAGAACGGAAGCAGCAGAACAGGCAGCAGCAGCAGGTTGGCCACCAGCAACCCCAGGATCAGGCCGACAGCCCGGCTCACCAGCAGATCGGTGGGCATGGTGCGCACCTGTTGCATCAGGCGCACCCGCAGCTTTTTGAACACCAGGCCTGCGATCAAGCCAATGCCACCGCCAGCTCCGCTGAGCTGGAGACGCAACTGTTCAGCATTGGTGGTTGCACTCACCAGGCCGTCGGGCAGCAAGTGAATCCCCATCCACCCGGCAGCTGCACCGGAAACCACAAACAGAAGCAGGATGAGCGGATCCACCATGGGTTCAGGTCGTGGCAGCTCGATCCGGATGCCAGAAGCATGCCTTATCCCATCCCGCCCCGCAGCGCCTACCTCCACATTCCCTTCTGCCACCGGCGCTGTTACTACTGCGATTTCGCCGTGGTTCCCCTGGGGGACCAGGCTCGAGCCGACAACGGGCCTGGCAGTCGCTCGATCCGTGAGTACCTCAGCCTGCTGCATCGGGAAATCGCCTCTGCCCCAGGGGGTCCTCCCTTATCCACCGTGTACATCGGCGGGGGAACGCCATCGCTGTTGTGCCCCGATCAGATCGGAGCACTGATCGATGCCTTGGCCAACAAATTCGGTCTTCAACCGGGTGCGGAAATCACCCTGGAGATGGATCCGGCCACCTTTGATGCCGCGCAGTTGGCCTCCGTTCTGGCCCATGGCGTGAACCGCATCAGCCTGGGGGGGCAGAGCTTTGATGATGCGGTGCTCGAGCAGCTGGGGCGTCGGCATCGCCAGAGCGACCTCCATGCGGCGATCGACTGGCTGGTTCAGGCCTGGCGCGATGGCGCGCTTCGGTCCTGGAGTCTCGATCTCATCCAGAACCTCCCGGGCCAGACCCTGGCCGGGTGGGATGCGCAGTTGGATCAGGCCATTGCCAGTCAGGCTCCCCATCTCTCGATTTACGACCTCTCGGTGGAGCCGGGCACGGTGTTTGATCGCCAACGAACGCTTGGCCTGTTGCAGCTGCCGGAGGACGACCTGGCCGTTGCCTTGATGGAGCGGACCACACAACGGCTGTCGGCTGCTGGACTCAGCCGCTACGAGATTTCCAACCACGCCCGTCCGGGCCATGCCTCCCGTCACAACCGGGTGTACTGGAGCGGTGCCGGCTGGTGGGGTTTTGGCATGGGAGCGACATCAGCACCCTGGGGGGTGCGTTTGGCGCGACCCCGCACCCGCGCCGCCTACGCGGAATGGCTGGATCATCCTCCTGAGGAATCAGTCGCCGAGGCTGGGCTCCCTCTGGATGATCAATTGCTGGTGGGTCTGCGGCGCCGGGAAGGGGTGACCCTTCAAGGTCTTGATGCCGATGCCCTAGTGCGCCGCTGGCAACCTTTCGTTGAGCGTGGATGGCTGCAGCAACGGGCAGGCCGTTGGTGCCTCACCGACCCCGAGGGCATGGCCCTCAGCAATCAGGTGCTGATTGAGGTGATTCTGTGGTGGGAAGAGTGTTGTTCCGGGTCTGCTGGACCCAACCCTTCAACGCGTCGATGAACAGGCGGCGGCCATCCACCAGCGCTGGGCTGAAGGGAGGTTGTTTGGCGGTGAGCCCCAGCAGGTCTGCGGTGACGCGCACCTGGCCGTCGCAGCTGTCACCTGCCCCGATGCCGATCACCGGGATGGTCAGGGCCTGCTGCACCCGGCGCGCCAGCTCGGCAGGAACATGTTCCAGCACCAGGGAGAAGCAGCCCTTCTGCTCGAGGGTGTGCGCCTGATCAACCAGGCGTTCCTGGCTGATGGCGTCCGTGGCCTGGCGCCTGTACCCCAGGCGATGCACGGCCTGCGGGGTGAGGCCCAGATGCCCCATCACGGGAATGCCCATGCGCACAAGACGGTCGATTACGGCGACAACCTCGGGTTCCGCCCCCTCCAATTTCACCGCCGCTGCGCTGGACTCCTTCAACAAACGCCCTGCAGCCGCCACGGCGCGGTCTTCGCCGCACTGGTAGCTGAGAAAGGGCAGGTCACAGACCAGCAGGGGCTGATCGGCCGGCATGGCCGTCAATCCCCGGGCGACTGCCTGGGTGTGATGGAGCATCTGGTCCAGGCTCACCGGGAGTGTTGTGGCATGGCCCAGCGCCACCATCGCCAGTGAATCACCGATCAGCAGCACGTCTGCACCGGCGGCCTCGGCCAGAGCTGCAGAGAGGCTGTCCCAAGCGGTGAGCACGGCGATGGGTTGGCCCTTCTGCTTGAAGCGGGTCAGATCAGAAGGACGCATGCAGCTTCAGAACCCCTCGGGGGCTCATTGCTAGCATTCGGCCGATTCGGGCCCATGCGGCTCTGACGCCCAAATCTGGTCAGGACCGGAAGGGAGCAGCCACACGGGATGCTCAGGGCAGGCGTGGGTTCCGGGTCACCACAATCAATTGAGCTGTCAGACCGTGGGGTCTGACAGCAATCTCACAAGCTTCCGTTGTCCTGTTGCTGACGGCGACGCAGGAACTCAGGAATGCGGGCGCCGTTCTCTTCGGGTTCCCCACGATTCAGCATTCCGGGCACGGAGCGGCTGCGCTCGCTGCGGTACGGCTGCTTGTTCTCGAAGCCTGTAGCGATCACCGTCACGTGGATCTCCCCTTCGAGGGCCTCATCCACCACAGCGCCCACGATGATGTTGGCTTCGGGATCGACAACGTCGTAAATCACCTCGGAAGCAGTGGTCATGTCCTCCAGGGTCATGTCTTTACCACCGCTGATGTTGATCACACAGCCCTTGGCGCCATCGATGCGCTCGGTTTCCAGCAGCGGGCTTGCAATCGCGGCTTGGGCTGCTTCCACGGCTCTTGAGCGACCGGAACCGATGCCGATGCCCAGCAGTGCTGTGCCTGCTTCGGTCATCACGGAGCGAACGTCAGCAAAGTCAACGTTCACCAGGCCCGGGCAGGTGATGATGTCGCTGATGCCTTTGACGCCCATGCGCAGGACGTCGTCCGCACTCCGGAAGGCTTCCTGAAGGGGAGCTCCGCCGATGGCATCACGCAGGCGGTCGTTGGGGATCACGATCAGGGTGTCCACGTGTTCCGCCAACCGAGCGATGCCTTCGTCGGCCTGACGCATGCGACGACGGCCCTCGAAGCTGAACGGCTTGGTCACGATGCCCACCGTGAGAGCACCGACTTCACGGGCGACTTCGGCCACCACTGGTGCTGCACCAGTTCCCGTTCCACCGCCCATGCCAGCGGCAATGAACACCAGATCGGAGCCCTGCAGTGCATCGTGCAGATCCGTGCGGGATTCTTCGGCTGCCTTCTGGCCGATGGTGGGGTTGCCGCCGGCACCCAGTCCGCGGGTCAGGGTCTGCCCCAACTGCAGCCGTTGCTGGGCCTGCGACTGGATCAGGGCCTGGGCATCGGTGTTCAGAACGCGGTATCCAACCCCCTCAAGATCGCTGAGGATCATGCGGTTGACGGCATTGCTCCCGCCACCCCCAACGCCGATGACCTCGATGCGGGCGGACTGGCTGGGCTGGATACCAGCTGCCGTGAAAGACCCTGAGCCGCTCACCATCTCCATCGTCGAGGCAGAACCGTGTGGTTGCGTTGCATTATGTCCCTGAAGCCTTGTCTCGGCTTCAACAGATCACAAACCAGGAGCTGAGGTTGTGGTCTCCAGATTTTCCACCCGAAGGTTTCAGGGTTCAGTTTTGGGCTGCTTGGGGGCGGGTGGCGCCGGCAGTTGCAGTTCCGGGCGGTCCGGATTGCTGAGATCAAGGCTGCTGTGATGGGCCCCGCGCAGGTGCTTTGGCAACGTCCGGTTCAGATGGAGGATCGTTTCGATCTGGGTGTTTAAGAGGGCCGGTTCGCCACCGAGATCAATCCGGCCAAGCTCGGTGGTGATCAGACTGATGTTGCCGTCGGGATCAAGCACGATGGCTTTCAGCATCCCGGCGAAGCGATTCCGTTCTTGCAGCAGCGCAGCGACCTGACCGCGTTGCGGGCCATTCCAGCCGCGCACCATGATCTCCGTGAGCGGATCTGCTACGGCGTCGCTCAGGGGAATCCATTCACCTGCGGCGTTGAGCAGACCCCGTTCCCGTCCAGCGGGTCCCCGACGCTCAGCGCGTGCGATGGGAATCTCCGGCTTCAGGCTGATGACGAGGCGAGCGGGGAACATCCGGCGCTGCACGTGAGCGCTGTGAACCGGTAAGACCCCGACCAGCTGTTGTTCCAGCTCCCTCGGACTGACCTCCAGCAGGGGTGAGGGAAAGCGCAGCTTGCCCGCCTCGATCACCTGATTGGTCTCAAGGGCAGCACCGCCGGTCAGGATGACAGCCTCAGGGCTCCGCAGCGTCCAGCCATGGCGCAGCAAGATCCAGCTGAATCCGCCACTGAGCAGCAGCAAGGCCACAAAGCGCCAGAGCTGCAGCAACAGGGTCTGGCGGCGCTGCCGGCGTAAGTCCCGCCGCCGGGCAACCTGCGCGGAAACCGGCCGTTGGGAGGATTTGTTGTTGGTCGAGACCCGGCTCACAGGTCGCATCGGGCCCGTGCCATCAGCTGCTCACCCCAGCTGCGCGCGCGGTCGGCATCAGAGAAGGGCACATCCATCTGCAGATCTTTCCCGATGAGGCGCAGCCGACAACGCCCCTGGGATTCGTCGGTGAGGGGCGCATCACCGGACGCCAGCGACATCAGCTCCACAAGCTCGAGTTTGCAGACGTCAAACGAGCCCTGATCCTGAAAACTTCCCGCCTCGAAGCTGCTCCAGTGCAGTTCACCGTCTTTCAGACGGGCACCACCACAACCATCGAGCTTGGCGAGTTCGGAGCCTTCGGCCCAGGTGCAAAACAGGTTTTGGCGCCGCCGTTCCAGCCATCCGAGCGATGCCAGCAGCACAAAGGCCAGCAGCAGAGGAAACCAGAGCAGTCCGTGGCTCATGGGTTAGGCGAAGGACGCTGCGTTCATTCTCCTGCGGTTTGGATCAGTTTGTGCACCAACTGTTCGAGTGTTACGCCGCTGGCCGCCCAGAGCATCGGGAACATGCTCTGGGCCGTGAAACCAGGCAGGGTGTTGATTTCGTTGATCCAGAGCTGATCGTTGGCGTCGTCGTAGAAGAAATCCACCCGACCCATGCCGTTGACGCCCACGGCAGCGCAGGCCTGTAGGGCCTGGGCGCGGATGCGGTCAGCCACTTCATCCGTCAGAGGAGCAGGAATCAACGTGGTGCTGCGCCCTGCGGTGTATTTCGTCTCGTAGTCGTACCAGTCCGCATCAAAACGAACTTCACCGATCACCGACGCTTCGAGCATGTGTCCCCCCAGGACGGCGCATTCCACCTCTCGGGCGTTGACGCCCTGCTCCACCACCAGCCTTGGATCGAGCGCTGCAGCCTGATTGAGGCCTGCTTCCAGTTCTTGGCGGGAACGCACCTTGCTGATGCCCACCGAGGAGCCGAGATTGGCGGGCTTCACAAAGCAGGGGTAGTTCAGTTCGCGTTCAATCCGATCCATGAGGGCCGATCGGCTGATCGCGTTCTCGAGTTCGGATGCGTGCAGGGCCACATAGGGCACCTGGGACAGCCCGGCGCTGGCGAAAGCAGATTTCATCGCCTGCTTGTCCATGCTGACGGCTGAGCAGAGCACGCCGGCACCAACGAACGGTTTGCCGGTCAGCTGGAACAACCCCTGAATGGTGCCGTCCTCTCCATTGGGACCATGCAGCACCGGGTACCAGAGTTCGACCGCATCACATCCCTCCGGAAACCCCTGGAATCCTGATGGGGGCAGAGGTGGGTTGAGCTCCGGTGCGGTTTCGGAGGCCAGGGTTGCTTCGGACAGATCTGTTCCCCACCAGCGACCAGCACGGTCGATGTAGATCGGCTGCACCGTGTATCGCTCTCGGTTCTCCCCGCTGCGCAGGCCTCGGACGACGGTCGCCGCAGATCGGATCGACACGTCGTGCTCTCCAGAGCGGCCTCCAAAGACGAGCCCGACCGTGATGGGACTGGACGGCATGAATGCGGCGACCCCTGAGCGGTGGGAGCGCCAAAGGTATCAGCGTTGTGCTCAGTGGGGCAGGGGGCTGCCGCTGAGTGAAAAGGAGCGCACCGCATCGATGCGCACCGGCACGAGATCGCCCGCTTCGTAGGCACGACCATCCGCTCCGGTGGAGCTGAAGAAGGTCAGGCGATTGGTGCGGGTTCGCCCCATCAGCTGCGATGGGTCCTTGGGGTTGATGCCCTCCGCCAGCACTTCTTCCGTGCGCCCCTCGTAGCGGGCATTGGCCTTGCGGGCGCAGCGTTCCACCAGGGCATTGATTTCGCGCAGGCGTTCCACCTTCACCTCCTCCGGCAGCTGGTTGTCCCAATGGGCTGCAGGGGTATTGGGCCGGGGTGAATAGGCCGCTGTGTTCACCTGATCGAAACCGATCTCTTCGATCAGATCGAGGGTGCGGCGGTACTGCGCATCGGTTTCGCCAGGGAAGGCAACGATCACATCGGCACTGAGTGAGGCATCGGGCATGCGCTCACGGATGCGGTCGATGATCCGCCGGTAGCGCTCAACGGTGTAGCCCCGGGCCATGGCCTGCAACACGTCGTTGTCCCCGCTCTGAAACGGAATGTGGAAGTGTTCGCAGAGCTTGGGCAGGTCGGCACAGGCATCGATCAGCCGCTCGGTGAAGTAGCGCGGATGGCTGGTGGCAAAACGGATCCGTTCAATGCCCTCCACGTCGTGGACGTGATGGAGCAGATCCGTGAGGGTGTGTTGGCGGCGACCCTCCGGCGTGATGCCCGGCAGATCGCGGCCGTAGGCATCAATGTTCTGGCCGAGCAGAGTGATCTCCTTGTAGCCCTGGGCGGCAAGACCCTCCATTTCCAGCTTGATCGCCTGGGGCAGCCGTGATTGTTCCTTGCCGCGCACGGAGGGCACCACGCAGTAGGTGCAACGTTCGTTGCAGCCGTAGATCACATTCACCCAGCCACAGATGCTGCTGTCCCGGCGGGCCGTGGTGATGTCTTCAAGGATGTGGTGGTCTTCGGTGGCGACCACCTGCTGACCGCTGTCCACCTGCAGCAGAAGGGTTTCAAGCCGATTGGCGTGTTGCGGTCCCATCACCAGATCCAGCTCCGGCACCCGCCGGAGCAGGGACTCGCCCTCCTGCTGAGCAACGCAGCCCGCCACCACCAGGGTGAGATTGGGGTTGCTGCGTTTCCTCTGGGCCTGTCTGCCGAGGTAGCTGTAAACCTTCTGCTCGGCGTTGTCCCGGATGGTGCAGGTGTTGTAGAGCACCAGATCGGCATCCAGTTCGGCTGACGCCTCCCGATAGCCCATGGCCTCCAGGATTCCCGCCATCCGTTCGGAGTCCGCCTTGTTCATCTGGCAGCCGAACGTGGTGATCCAGTAGCTGCCGCGCTGGGGGTTGGCGGTGGCGTCAGTGGCGAGGGGGGCGGAGGCGACCAAATCTCTGGCTCAAGCCTTCTCAGTGTGAGTCACAGCGGTGTTGTGTCAGTTTGGAGATTGACAGCCGGATGGCGATGGGCTGGGCCCTCACACGGTTTTCGCTCACCAAGGCCGTGCCCCTCATGATCAGCAGGGGCACCACAGCTGCCGCGGTGCGGTTGGAGCTCAGGTTGGAACGTGATGGGCTGGTGGGCCGCGGCGAGACCGGGGGATTTGAGACCGGCCACCGAGCCTTCGCCCTTGAGGCTGTGGAACAGGAACTGCTGGGGCTTTTGCCGCAACTGGAAGCTCTGGATCCCCACCGTCCGCAACGGTTTGAGCCCCTGCTTGCATCCCTGAGTCCCTTGGCCCGTTGTGCCATCGACCTGGCCTTGTGGGACTGGCATGGGCAACGGCTCGGCCATCCGCTGTGGCGGCTCTGGGGATTGGACCCAGCCGAGGGTGTGGCCACCACAGAATCCCAGGCGAGCTGGGCGCGGCCTGATGGGGCTGCTGAGCCAGCCAAGGTGGCCGCTGTCGCCCTCAACACCTCCCGCCTTGATGAGGCTCAGGCTCGAGACGAGGTGGAGCGCATCCGCCAGACGCTGGGTCTGCCCTGCACAGATCCGATCCGCTGGGGAGCAGAACCGCTTCTCAGGGGCTTTGTTGAATTGTTGAGAGGGCGAGCGAGGGGATTCGAACCCCCGAATAGCGGCGCCACAAGCCGCTGCCTTAACCACTTGGCGACGCCCGCCGCGTCCGTGAGAATCTACCAACACGAGCTGCAGCCTGCCTGGTGTCCCCTTCATCGCGTCCGCAAGGTCGGTCTGCTCTGGCGATGTTGGCGGGGGGGATTGCAGCGGTCGGGGTGATCTCGCTGGTGGTGTCCAACCCGTCGTTGGAGGACTATCAAGCTCACGCCGGTGATCAGCTGGTCCGGTTGGGCACCAAGGAACTGTGCGACGAGCCGACCCTGCCGATGGTGCTGCGTCTCTGGATTCGCAATTGCCCTGAGCTGATTGCCTCCCAGCGGGATGCACTGGCGGCGTTGGCGGGTCAGTTCACCACCCGTCGAAACTTATTGGTGGCCAGTCTGTATTCCACCCGGATGGAAAGGAAGGAGATGCTGCCCGGTCTGCGCCTGCCTGGGTTTGAAGTGCTCAGCCTTGGTGTGGCCGGTCGTTTCGTGGTCCTCAGCACCGATGCCAGCAACGGTGCTGAGCGGTGATGGACGTCCCGTCGCTTGAGTCCAAGCCGGGGAGTGGCGTCCTTGAGGCCTGGGCGCCCCTGGGACTGCTGGATTTCGCCCCTTCAACGCCCTTGCCGGAGGTTGAGAAGCAAGGGCTGACGCCCGTGCGCTTGGCCTGGGAGCAGGGGCGTCTGCGGGAGCCCCAGCCCCTGTCTGCCGAACGCGTGCCACCGTCTCGAATGGTGTTGCCGCGCTTGGTCGACTGCCATGTCCATCTGGACAAGGCCTACACCTGGCAGGAGCATCCCAACCTCAGCGGCAGCTACGGGGGTGCCCTGGAGGCCAACCTGCGGGAGCACAGCTCCCGAACCGTGGCCTGCGTGCTTCAACGCGGAGAACGCGCCATGGAGAGAGCATTCGCCCATGGGCTGCGGGCCATGCGCAGCCATGTGGACAGTGGTGGCCCTGGCGCTGAGCCCAGCTGGGATGCCTTGCTCACCCTGCAGCAGCGCTGGCGCCGCCGCATCGACTTGCAGCTGGTGGCGCTGGTGCCCTTGGAATTCTGGTGTTCAGCTGAAGCGGATGCTCTGGCGCGTCGTGTGGCCGCCAGTGGCGGCTGCCTTGGTGGTGTTCTGACACCTCCTTGTGGATCGGCCGTGGTCACGGAGCAGTTGGAGGTGTTTTTGCGCCTGGCTGATCGCCACAACTGCGGCGTCGATCTCCACATCGATGAGGCGGATCACGGTGCGGCGCAGGGCATGGTTCAGCTGTTGAAGGCCCTGCAGCGCGTGCCGGTGCAGGTTCCCGTCACCTGCAGCCATGCCAGCAGTCTTTCCCTTCTGCCGGCGTCCTCTCTGGCGCGGTTGGCAGAGCGCATGGCAGCAGCGCAGCTGAGTGTGATTGCCCTGCCCCTGACCAATGCCTGGTTGCTCTCACGGGCGGACGATGCCACCCCCCTTCAGCGTCCGCAGGCTCCGATCCGTCAGTTGCAACGTTCCGGTGTTCCGGTGGCGGTGGCGGGTGACAACGTGGCCGATCCCTGGTTCCCGGGAGGTGACTTCGACCCCTTGGCCCTGCTGGCCGCATCGATTCCGTTGACTCAGTTGTTGCCCTGGCAGCGTCTGGGCCTGGCCCCTTTCACCACGGCACCGCCCGCCATTATTCAACTGGAATGGGATGGGGTGCTGCGGGCCGGCGCTCCTGCCGATCTGATCAGCATGGAGGGCCAGGGATGGTCGGACCTGATCCGTTCTGCTCCGCAGCGTCAGGTTCTAGTGGACGGCCACTGGCAGTCGTCGCCAGGCGCTAGACCCTGACCAGTGTTCCGCCACGCCATGGGTCGCGCCGAAGCCTTGATTGCCCTGCGGCAAGCCCTCAGCGTTGATCCGGAACTGGAGTTGTTGGATGAACCGGGGGAGCTGCAGCGCCATTCCCGGGACGCTTTTGAGTACTCCCCCGTGCTGACGCCGCGGCTGGAGGCCTGCCGTGCTGAGTTGGTGGTGCGTCCGCGCACGGTGGATGCCGTTGAACGGCTGGCTTCGGCCTGCGCCGAGCACCAGGTTCCCTTAACCCTGCGCGGCTCTGGGACAGGGAACTACGGCCAGTGTGTGCCTCTGCAGGGCGGCGTGGTGATGCTCACCACGGCCCTGCGGCAGATCCGCTCGATTGATCCGATCACCGGGGTGGTGACCGTGGAACCGGGCTGTGTGATGCGCGATCTGGATCAAGAGTTGCGCCGCCATGGACGCCAGCTGCGCTTGATGCCCAGCACCTGGCGCAGCGCCACCATTGGCGGCTTTGTGGCAGGGGGCTCTGGGGGCATCGGTTCCCTGCGCTGGGGCTTCCTGCGGGATCCAGGTCATCTGCTCGGGTTGGAGATCGTGCCGCTACGCCCCGATGCCCGGCGCCATCAACTCGGCGAGATGGATGCGGAGGCTTTGAATCACGCCTACGGCACCAACGGCATCATCACGGCCCTCAGCCTGGCCACAGCTCCAGCGGTCAACTGGCACCAGGTGAGCGTGGACTGCGAGCACTGGGAGCAGGCGATTGAGCTGATGCAACGGATCGCTGCCTCGGCCTTGGATCTCCATTTGGCGAGCCTGCTTGAACAGCCGCTGTTGCCCCGGATGCCCAGCTGGGGTGGTCCTGCCGTCTCGGCGCACCGGCTGCTGTTGCTCGTTGCCCCCGATGGGCTCAACAGCCTGCAACGGATGGCGCAGTCAGCTGGCGCCATCCTGCGGGATCTCGGCCCTGAGGATCTCTCCGGGGGCAATGGCTTGCGCGAGCTGAGCTGGAACCACACCACCCTGCATGTGCGGGCTTCAGAGCCGGGATGGACCTACCTGCAGATGTTGTTGCCGCAACCGGAGGCCCCAGCGATGGCGGCCTTGAAGCAGCGCTGGGGTGATGCCCTGCTCTGGCATCTCGAGCTTGTGCGTCAGCAGGGCTGTCCTCGGCTGGCGGCTCTGCCGCTCGTGCGTTGGCAGGGGGCAGATCAGCTGAACCGGTTGATGGACGACTGCAGGGCCGCGGGTGCCGTGTTGTTCAACCCCCACGTGATCACGGTTGAAGACGGCGGCCTTGGCGTCATCGATGCCGATCAGGTGGCGGCCAAGCAGCGCTTTGATCCCGAGGGCCTGCTCAATCCCGGCAAGCTTCGAGGTTGGGAGGAGCGCTCCTGAGGATCAGCAGCCCAAGCTGTCGAAGGTGGAAACTCCGGTGCTGGGGTTGATGCCATCGGCCTCGCTGCACAGCCGGCGTTGATCATCACGATCGAGCAGGGCATCCGTGAAATCGGCCCCCTCGATCTGAGCGTTGCTGAAGCTGCTGCCCGACGCAATGATCCCCGTCAGCACGGCATTGCGTAGATCGGTGGCGACGAAGTCGGCGCGATCCATCAGGGCGTCGGAGAGGTCAGCTCCCTGGAAATCAGCTTCGGCGAAGGCCCCTTGGGTGAGGATCGCGCCATGCAGGTTGGCGCCTCGGAAATTCGCTCGGCGGCCCACGGCTCCGGCGAAGGATGTGTTGGCCAGGTTCTGCCCCTCGAAGTCGCCGTTGCTCTGGTTGGTGAGCGTGTAGTCCACCTTTTCCTGGAACAGGGCACGATCCTGCAGTCCCACCTCAGCTGAGGTGTCCAGGGCCGGGGCCGGCGTTGCCATGAGCAGGAGGGGCATGAGAAGGCCCAGCAACCGGGAGATTCGCAGCACAGTTCACGCCCAAGCTGTGCTCACTCTGCCGTTACAACGCCGCGAGCGAACAGGTCACCGATCAGATAAAGCGATCCGGCAACAATCGGCATCGGTGTCGGCCATCCATTGCTGCTGAGCTGGTGCAGCACGCTTTCGAGGCCGTCGGCCTCCTGCAGCTGGTGCTCGAACTGGGGCAGATCCTGGAGGAGGGCCGACCGGCTCCAGCTCCTGTGGCTCGGCACCGGAATGATCCAGGCCTGGTCCTGGGGCTGCAGCAGCGTCTGGAGCATGGCGATAGCGTCCTTATGGGCTTGAATCGCCAGGATCCAAACAACACCGTTGCAGGCACCACTCCACTGGCTGCGTTCTTCGGCCAGCTGCACTGCGGCTGGTGGATTGTGGGCTCCATCGAGGCGAAGCGTGTGGACGCCCCAATGCACGGTTTGCAGGCGACCGGGCCAGTGGGCTTTGGCGAAGCTCTCCTGAATCACCGCCTCAGGCAACGACCAGCCCAAGCCCGAGAGGGCTTGCAAGGCACCGAGGGCCACAGCGGCGTTGCTGCGCTGAATGGCGCCGGGCAAGCCCAGTTGCCAGCTTGAATTCAGCGGCTTCACCCAGTGGAGCGTGGCCTGCTGAGTGCGGCAGGTTGTTTCCAGGACCTCCTGCACTTCAGGGGCTTGGGCGCCACTGATCACGGTGGCCTGAGGCGGGATCGCTGCCGCTTTTTCGGTTGCGATGGCGGTGAGGCTGTGGCCCAGGTGCTCGCAGTGGTCCATCCCAATGCTGGCGACGGCCACCACAGGACGGCAGGGATGGGCCGTGGTGGCATCAAGCCGTCCCCCCAGCCCCACTTCCAGCACCAGCAGGTCGCAGGCGTGCCGGTGGAACTCCAGCAGGGCGGCGGTCACCAGCAGTTCAAACGGGGTGAGCCGATGCCGTTCGTTCAGGGGCTGGAGCGCCTGCAACCGGCTGCGCAGGGTTTCAATCGCAATGGGGCTCCCCTGGATCCGGATGCGTTCACACCAGCTCACCAGGTGAGGGGAGGTGGTGACCCCGCAGCGGAGGCCGGCGGCACAGAGGGCTGATTCCAGAAAGCTGACGATGGATCCCTTCCCGTTGGTGCCCAGCACCTGAATCGCGGGAATCGTCCGACAGGGATGGTTGAGCTCGTGCAGGGCCGCATCCATGCGATCCAACTGCAGATCCATGCCACGCAGGTCGAAGCGTGGGATCAGATCAGACAGATCGTCCACTCAGCTGAGGCTGGAGAGGGTCGCCGCAAGACGGCGCAGCAGCTCGCGCACCTCGCGCTTGTTGATGCTCAGTGGGGGCACCATGCGCAGCACCGAGGGGCCGGCCGCTACCAGCAGCAGACCGTGGTCGATGGCGGCTTTCGCCAGCGCGGGGGCCGTCCAACTGCTGCCCTCCCGGATCACGATGCCCTGCAGCAGGCCCCAGCCCCGCACGCCTTGCAGGTGCTCGGGGAAACAGTTCACAAGCTCCTGGAGCCCGTCGCGCAGTTGTTCGCCTCGGGCTGTGACGTTGGTCAGCAGATCTCGTCGTTCGATTTCGGTAGCCACCGTCAACCCCGCCCGGCAGGCAAAGGGATTGCCGCCGAAGGTGCTGGCATGGTCGCCGGGTTCAAACACATCAGCTGACGCGTTCACCAGCAGGGCACCAATGGCATGACCACCGCCTAGGCCCTTGGCCAGGGTGAAGGCGTCAGGGGTGATGCCCAGTTGCTCATAACCCCAGAGGCGGCCACTCCGCCCCATGCCGACCTGCACCTCATCAAGGATCAGCAGGATGTTTCGCTCCGTGCAGATCTCGCGCAGGCGTGAGAAGAAAGTGCGGTCTCCAGGGTTGACGCCACCCTCTCCTTGCAGGGGTTCAACCAGAACGGCCGCGATCGAGGGACCGGACTGTTCGTAGCGGTTGATCAGGGCTTCGAGGGCCTTCAGATCGTTGTAGGGGAAATAATCAAACCCGGTCACCATGGGCTCAAAACCCTTGTGGTACTTAGGTTGACCGGTGGCGGTGACCGCCGCGAGCGTGCGGCCATGGAAGCTGGCTGCTGCCGTGAGGATCACCGGCTGTTCGATGCCGCGCCGTTGATGGCCGTGCTTTCGCGCCAGCTTGATCGCGGCCTCATTGGCTTCGGCGCCGGAATTGCAGAAGAAGACGCTGTCGGCACAGCTGTTGCGCACCAGCCAGCTGGCCAGCTCTTCCTGTTCCGGAATCCGATAGAGGTTGGACACATGCTGGAGCCGTCCCAGCTGCTTGCGCAGAGCCCGCTGCATGGCCCTGTCGCTGTGGCCCAGGGTGCAGGTGGCAATGCCAGCAACAGCATCCAGGTAGCGCCGCCCCTGGGTGTCCTTGACCCAGCAGCCCTTTCCCTTGGCCAAAGCCAAAGGGAAACGGCCGTAGGTGTTCATGACGGCGGAGGGATGGGAGCCGGGGGACTTGAACCCCCAAGACCAGTGGCCGGCTGATTTTGAGTCAGCTGCGTCTACCAATTCCGCCAGGCTCCCGCAAAGGGATTGTATTGATTGAAGGGCCCCTCTTCAGAGGATGTTGCGCTTCACCTCAGCGCCGGCCGCGCTGAGCTTGGCTTCGAGGTCGTCATAGCCCCGATCAAGGTGCTTCAGACCAGCCACTTCGGTGATTCCTTTGGCGGAGAGGCCAGCCAGCACCATGGCAGCGGCTGCACGGAGGTCGGTGCCGGTGACGGGCGCCGCGCTCAGCTGAGCCACGCCTTCAACGATGGCTGTGCTGCCCTTGAGCCGAATCGATGCCCCCATGCGCTGCAGCTCGGCCACATGTTGCAGCCGGTTTTCATAGATCTTCTCGCTGATCACGCTGGTGCCCTTCGCGGTGCACATCAGGGCCATGAACGGTGCCTGAAGATCGGTTGGAAACCCGGGAAACGGTTGGGTGGTGATGTCCACGGCAGTGATCTCGCCGGGGGTGATCGTCACGGCTCTCCCCTTGATCTCGATGGAGCAGCCGCAATCTCGAAGCTTTTGGATCACAGCGCTGAGATGCTCGGGAATCACGGGCTCCACCACCAGTGGTGAGCGCGTGATGGCGGCCGCCATCAGGAACGTTCCGGCTTCGATGCGATCCGGGATCACCGGATAGTTGGTGCAACCACGGAGCCGCTCCACCCCTTGAACGGTGATCACCGGGCCGCCAGCGCCGCTCACCTGGGCGCCCATGCTGTTGAGCAGGTTGGCCAGGTCCTGCACTTCAGGTTCCTGAGCAGCGTTTTCGATGGTGGAGACCCCATCGGCCAGCACCGCTGCCATCAGAATGGTTTCGGTGGCGCCAACGCTGGGGCAGTCGAGCACGATCTGAGCGCCTGTCAGGCGTTTTTTGCTGCCGGGCACTGAGGCCGTGACAATTCCGTGCTCCACGTTGACGACGGCGCCGAGGGCTTTGAGTCCGCGGATGTGTTCGACAACGGGACGAGCCCCGATGCGGCAACCCCCTGGAAGGGGGACCCGCGCATGTCCCAGGCGTCCGAGCAGGGGGCCAATACTGAAAAAACTGGCGCGAAGGCTGTTGACCAGCTCGTAGGGAGGTGCCGAGCCATTGAGCTCAGCGGAGGTGAGGCGAATGCAGTCCGACTGCCTGTCGACCTGAACCCCCAAAGCTTCAAGGATGGCGCTCATGCCATCGATGTCTGTGAGAGAGGGAATGTTGGTCAGCTCAATGGTCTCCTCACTCAGGAGGCTGGCTGTCATCAGCACCAGGGCGGAGTTCTTCGCACCGCTGACACGAAGTGTTCCCTTCAACGAATGTCCGCCGCTGACATTGAGGCGTTGCTTGAGACTCTCCTGAGACGCTTCTGCAACGGCCATCATTGATGAGCTGATCCCCTATGTCCGGATTTTGGCAACAGTCTTTGAGACCGTCTAGACGGCCGGCGTCCAAACTGGACAGTTTGTTGCGGGGCCGGGGCAGCCACTGATCGGCGATGCCCTATGTTCAACCGGTCGAACACGACACGCCAGCGGATGTGGCGGAATTGGTAGACGCGCTAGTTTCAGGTACTAGTGGTGGCAACATCGTGGGAGTTCAAGTCTCCCCATCCGCACTAACTTTGTCGGGTAGCAGCTCTCGACAACCATGATCGTTCTCAAGATCTCCAACGCTTCGGAAGTTGTTGCTTCCAAGGTTGGCAAGTTCCTTGAGCTGCTTACTCCTGATTCCATCGATCACACCACCGTTGAGGATCAAGTGATCAAAAAGATGATCGAAAACCTTGCGGCGGAGGGAATCAAGGGGGAGATCGCAGCCATCAACGGCCTTGAGTTGGATGGCGAAAATCTGAGCGTTCACAAAGGCCTGAACGTGCGCAAACACGCAGCGTTCTGAGTCGTTCTCTGGATTCCTCCTCTCCCCTGATCAGCAGCCGACGCAATCCCCTGGTCAAACGGCTGCGAACCCTGGCCACCCGTGCGGGGCGAGAGGCCGAGGGGGTGTTGCTTCTTGAGGGCACCCACCTGTTGCAGGAAGTTCTCAGGCAGGGCAACGCGCCCGAGGAAATCATCGCGACCGAAGCCTGGTTGCAAGGTCATTCGGCCTTTGCTGCACGTTGTTCCCAGACGCGGTGGCGGATCGTCACCGATGAGGTGTTGCGGGCTGCGCTCACAACGGTCACACCCGATGGTGTTGCCTGCCTGAGCCCCCTGGATCGACTGCCCACTGTCCCTCCAGAGCTGGATTTTCTCCTTGTCCTGGATCGGATTCAGGATCCTGGAAATCTGGGCACATTGCTGCGCACAGCCCTGGCGGCTGACGTCAACGCGGTCTGGATGGGAGCTGGTGTTGATCCCCTCGGCACGAAGGTGTTGCGGGCCTCTGCCGGTGCTCTGCTTCAGCTGCCGCATCAACGCTTTGGCCCGAGCGAAGCGATGGCGATTTCACAGCTTCAGCAGGAACTGAAGCGGCTGGTGGCCTTGGGTGTGCAGGTGGTGGCCACCCTTGTGCCCGATGCGACCAAGGCTGACCCCCCTATTCCCTACTGGGATCTCGACTGGACGCTGCCGACGGCGCTGGTGCTGGGAACCGAGGGTGCAGGTCTGCATCCGGACCTGCAGGCCTGCTGCACCCATGCCGTCACGCTCCCCCACAGCGCACGGGTGGAATCCCTGAATGTGGCGTCTGCCGCTGTTCCTCTCCTTCTGGAGCGGCGAAGAGCGACAATGACCGCCACATCGCAGCAGTTCGGGTGAGCGACGCCAGCTTCGACTTCGACGTCATTGTTATTGGAGCCGGCTACGGCGGCTTCGACGCTGCCAAACATGCCGCCGAACACGGCCTGAAGACGGCGATCGTTGAATCCCGCGATATGGGTGGCACCTGTGTGAACAGGGGCTGTGTTCCCTCCAAGGCGCTGCTGGCTGCCAGTGGAAAAGTGCGGGAACTGGCAGACGACAAGCACCTCGCGAGCTTCGGAATTCATGCTGCTCCTGTGCGGTTCGAGCGGCAGAAGATCGCCGATCACGCCAATCAGCTGGTTCAGACCATTCGCACCAACCTCACCAAAACCCTTGAGCGGGCAGGGGTGACGATCCTCCGAGGCCACGGCCGTCTGGAGGGCAGCCAGAAGGTGGGGCTACGGGAGCCCAGCGGGGTGGACAGGGTGCTGACCGCCAAGGATGTGATCATCGCCACAGGGTCTGATCCCTTTGTGCCGCCAGGCATCGAAACCGATGGCCGCACGGTGTTCACCAGCGACGAAGCCATCAACCTGGAATGGCTGCCCCGTTGGATCGCCATCATCGGCAGCGGTTACATCGGCCTTGAATTCGCTGATGTGTACACCGCCCTCGGTTGCGAGGTGACGATGATCGAGGCCATGGACAAGGTGATGCCCACCTTTGATCCCGACATCGCCAAGATCGCTGGGCGTCATCTGATTGATGGTCGCGATATCGATGCGCGTTCCGGTCTGCTGGCCCGCAAGGTCACCCCGGGTTGTCCCGTGCAGATCGAACTGGCTGATTTCAACAGCCGTGAACTGGTGGAGACCCTTGAGGTGGATGCCGTTCTGGTGGCCACAGGGCGTGTTCCCAGCAGCAAGGGCCTCAATCTGGAGTCGCTCAATGTGGAGACGAACCGTGGCTTTGTTCCGATCGACGACGCCATGCGCGTTCTGGTGAACGGCCAACCTGTTCCCCATCTCTGGGCCGTCGGCGACGTGACCGGCAAGCTGATGCTGGCCCACACGGCTGCTGCCCAAGGCACCGTTGCGGTGGACAACATCCTTGGCCATGGGCGCGAGATCGATTACCGCAGCATTCCGGCAGCCACCTTCACCCATCCCGAGATCAGCTCTGTTGGGCTGACCGAGGCGGATGCCAAAGCTTTGGCGGAGAAAGATGGCTTCCAGCTTGGTTCCGTTCGCAGCTACTTCAAGGCCAATTCCAAAGCTCTGGCTGAGCTGGACAGCGATGGCCTGATGAAGCTGCTGTTCAACAAAACCAGTGGTGAAGTGCTTGGCGCCCACATCTATGGACTACACGCCGCCGACCTTATCCAGGAGGTGGCCAATGCCGTTGCCCGGCGCCAGAGCGTGCGTCAGCTCGCCACCGAAGTGCACACCCACCCGACCCTCAGCGAGGTGGTGGAGGTCGCGTACAAGCAAGCTGCCGCCCAGCTGGCGGCCTGATCCCGTCCCAATTTTTCGTTCCAGTCTTTTCCCTCTTCCATGGAGATCCGCCGTCGTCCCCCCAACCCCAAGGTGCGGGTGGCCCATCTCGAATATGCGGTGCCCCACGACGACGAGGAACCGCGTCACATCCTGGAGAAGATTGTCTGGGAAAAAGATCGTGAGATCGATGCCGCCCGCGACAAGGTTCCCCTCGACAACCTGAAGCAGCAGATTGCCAAGCTTCCCCCCACCAAGGATTTCCTGGGGGCGCTTCAGGCGGCCGCCACGAAACCTGCGGTGATCGCTGAGGTGAAAAAAGCGAGCCCCAGCAAAGGGGTGATCCGTGAGAATTTCGACCCGGTGGCGATCGCCAAGGCCTATGCCGCTGGCGGTGCAAGCTGCCTCTCGGTGCTCACCGACAAAACCTTCTTCCAGGGTGGCTTTGATGTCCTGGTGCAGGTGCGTCAGGCCGTAGACCTGCCTCTGCTCTGCAAGGAGTTTGTGCTGAGCCCCTATCAGCTGTTCCAGGCCAGGGCGGCCGGGGCTGACGCGGTGCTGCTGATTGCTGCCATCCTTTCGGATCAGGATCTTCGTTATCTCAACAAGGCTGCGGCGGCTCTGGGCCTCACCGTGTTGGTGGAGGTTCACGACGCCACCGAAATGGACCGTGTGCTGAGCATTGGTGGCTTCCCCCTGATTGGAATCAACAACCGTGATCTCACCAGCTTCGAGACGGATCTGGCCACGACCGAACGGCTGCTGGTCGACTTCAACGATCGGTTGAAGCAACAGGGGGTGCTGCTGGTGAGTGAATCGGGTCTGTTCAGTCGGGCCGATCTCGACCGTGTGCAGGCCGCCGGTGCCGGGGCTGTGCTGGTGGGGGAAGCCCTGATGCGGCAGCCGGATGTTGAAGCTGGTCTGTTGCAGTTGATCCAGCCCGGTTAAGGCCGTTCCTCTTTCACTGCTGATGCACAATTGCAACATTCAGGCGGTTCTTTGTGCTGATTAGCGTTTTGACCGGTGTTGCAGCCGGGGCCGTTCATGTGGTGGGTGGTGCTGATCACCTGGTGGCAATGGCGCCCTTCTCACTGAGCAAGCCATGGGCCGCCTTTCGTCATGCCCTGGCTTGGGGCGTTGGTCATTCCACAGGAGTTGTGGTTCTGGCGTTGATCGCCATCGGTCTGAAAGACCTGGCCCATGTGGAGGCCATGTCGTCTTGGGCAGAATTCCTCGTGGGCGTGGCCCTGCTTGTGGTGGGTGCCCTGGCCGTGCGCACGGCGTTCGGGCTTGAACTGCACACCCATGAGCACCGCCACGATGGTGCCGCCGAGCATCGTCATCTCCATCTGCATGTGCGCGGCGCCAGCAACCACCGTCGCCACGTCCATGCCTCCTCGGGCCTGGGCTTGCTGCATGGACTGGCGGGGGCCAGTCACCTGCTGGCCGTGATCCCTGCTTTGGCCCTGCCGCCCCATGCCGCTGTGGGCTACCTCGTGGCTTACTTGCTTGGATCCATCGGCGCCATGGTGGCCGTTGTATCGGTTGTCTCGTTTCTCACCCTCCGCAGCGGTGCCCGGCTGATGCCCTTCCTCGTGGGCGGTACGGGTGCTCTCTCAATCATCACCGGGGCCATCTGGCTGCAGAAGACTTCACCGGCTCTGTTCTGATTCCCCGAGCGGGAGCCGGCCCACCACCTCACCAATCAACAGGTTGGCTGGCACCGCTCCGAGTTGGCGGCTGTCGGTGCTTTCAGCGGGGTTGTCTCCCAACAACCAAAGCCCTGTGCTGTCCATTCGGCTGAGGCGCTTGATTAGGCGCAGCCCGCTTCGCTTGGGATGCCAGGTCACGACCACGGATCCCAGGCTGGGTGCGGCCGTCTGTCCCAGCCGTCTGACTAGAACCCGGTCTCCCGGTTCAAGGCTGGGTTGCATCGATCGTCCTTCGATGCGCAGCAGCAGACGTCGCCCACAAAAAAGCAGCAACAGGTCGCGAAGACCTGCTGCTGCGATGGGGGGATTGGTTCTGTTTGAACTCAGGATGCGGTGACCCAGGCGTCGGAACGGCCCTTGGACTGCCAGAACATGCCGTGGATTTTTTCAACGGCGGCCATCAGTTCCTCAGCCTTGGCCTGATCGATGTTCACCTTGCAGGCGCTGCAGAGCTTGGCTGCTTTCCAGAAGGTGTCGTGCAGGTCGGGGAAGGTGGCCAGGTGATCGGGCTTGAAGTAGTCGGTCCAAAGGATCAACAGTTCTTTCTTGGTCTTCTGTGCTTCCTCTTCCTTGATGGCCACGTAGCGGCCGAAGGTGTTGTTGTAAGCAGCCAGGGCAGCGGCGTCACCAGCTGCGGGAGCTTCCATCGCCTTCAGCTTTTTGGTCATCGAAAGCACGGCTTCGGCTGCCACGCGAGCGGAAGCCGGGTCGTACACGCCACAAGGACCGTCGCAGTGGGCTTCTGCCACGGGGGCAGGGAGGGCACATGCAAGGGCGGAAAGGGCCGAGCGCAGCATCGGTTCAGAGCGGAATTGGCTTGAGATGAGCCTAGCTTCCGCTTACTTCCTCACGTCGAGCAGTTCCACCTCGAAGATCAAGGTTGCGTTGGGGGGAATCACACCACCGGCGCCACGGCTTCCGTAGGCGAGGTCGGAAGGGATCACCAGCTTGCGCTTGCCGCCCACTTTCATCCCGGCGACGCCTTCATCCCAACCCTTGATCACCCGGCCAGCCCCGAGGGGGAAGCTGAAGGGGGTTCCCCGGTCGTAGCTGGCATCGAACTGCTGCCCATCTTCCAGGGTGCCGCGGTAGTGCACCACCACCGTTTGGCCGGGGTTGGCCTCGTCGCCGCTGCCCACCTCCAGCTCGATAATTTTCAGACCACTGGCGGTGATGGTGGGGTCTGGTGCATCGAGGGGGCCGCCGAGGGCTGAGGCGTCGGCAGGAGCGGAATCGTTGGCCATGGCGAAAAGAGTCGGGTTGGGGTCGTCAGGGTCGAGTTCGAAGCTCAACGCCTTCTGGGGTTTCGAAGCCTCGCTGCGAACGGCAGCAGGCTGCGCCGGTGCTGCGGAAACGGTGGAGGGGGCCACGATCTGGCTGACCAGGGCCAGGAGCAGGCAGGCCACACAGACCGTTGTGCTGATGATGATGTCGCGCACGGAAAGGCTTCTGTTGCGCTGATTCTGACCCCCGGTCCGCGGCGTCGGCGTTCATTCAGGCCGGTTCATCTGCCGCAGCTGTTGCTCGAGGCGATCAATGCGGCCGCGCAGCTCATCCACTTCCTTCTGGCTTGGAACGCCGAAGTCCTGGAGAAGGTTGTCGCGGTTGCGTTCCAGGTTGCGCCCCATCTGCTGTTCCAGTTCGGGGGTTTCCCCGCGCAGGGCCTTGAGCACGTCGTCCACCAATGCGGACGCTTCGTTCGGATCCAGCCGGCCACTGCTCACCCAGTTCTGGGTGACGCCGCGCAGACGCTCAGCAACGAGGGTGGTGGTGCCCAGGCCGCGGAGCAGCAGTTGCTGAAGAGGATTCGCGGCATCCATGGCGACAGGTGGGCGGGTCCGATCCAGGATGCCTTTGGCCGGGACTGCTGACCATGGGCAATCACCAACTGCAGGCCGGATCGCGGGCCCTGTTGGGCGGCGTCCTGGCCGGCGTGGCTCCCTCCCTCGGCGGCCCCCTGCTGATGGTCCCTGCCCTGGCGCTGCTCTGGTCCGTGGTGGAGCGTCCCCGCTGGTCGGCGGCCTGGGGACTGCTGGCCGTTTTGATCAGCCACCGCTGGTTGCTGGCCCTGCATCCACTCACCTGGATGGGCGTTCCCGCCTGGCTCAGCCTGCCTGTGGCACTGGCCCTCTGGTTGGCCTGCGGGAGCCTTGCCGCTCTGCTCCTGGCCGGATGGTCTGTGCTGTCGCGGCGTCTGCCTCGCCGTTGGCCGCGTCCAGTGCGGCTGATGCTGCTGGCCGGGCTCTGGGCCCTGGCTGAACTGGTGCTGTCGGGGTCGCCGTTGTTCTGGATCGGCGTTGGCGGCACAACCCTTCCCTGGGACCGCCCCCTGGCGGGATTGGCCCGCTGGTTCGGTTCCGGAGGGCTGACCTGGCTGCAGTTGTGCTGGGGCTGCTGCCTGCTGGCGCTGTTCGAGCAACCCGCAGCCTGGCGTCGCTGGGGCCTGTTCGGATTGGCCAGTGTGCTTCTGGCCCATGGCTTGGGCAGCTGGCTGTTGTTGGCGCCGCCGCCGCCGGTCGGTTCCGTTGCTCTGGGGGTTTGGCAACCCGCTGTTCCCACGCGAGAAAAGTTCGATCTGGAGCGTCAACGGGCGCTTCCCCAAGCTCTGGTGGAGGCGATGCGTCAGCTGGAGCCCACCAGTCCGGCTGCTGTGGTGGCTCCGGAAGGAGCGCTGCCGGCGCGTTTTCAGCCGCCGGTTGAGGCTCCAGCGATTCCTTTGATCAGTGGCGGATTTCGTTGGGTGCGGGGTCAGCAACGCAGTTCTCTGTTGCTGTACGAGCCGCCCGACTGGTTTCCCGTGCCTCTGGCTGACAAGCACCGTCTGGTGCCGATCGGGGAATGGATTCCGCCCCTGCCCGCCGGGCTGAAGGCAGGACTGTCTGCGGTGGGTGGGTTGACCCCCGGTCCGGCCCCGAGAACGATGGCGGTGGTTGAACCCCCTGCGGCCGTCGCGATCTGCTACGAGATTGCCGATGGTGTGGCTCTGGCCCGTGCCGCTGCCGATGGCGCCACCTGGCTTCTGGCCATTGCCAATCTCGACCCCTATCCGCTGCAGCTGCAGAAGCAGTTCCTGGCCCTGGCGCAGTTACGGGCGATCGAGACAGGACGGGATCTGCTCAGCGTCGGCAACACAGGCCCCACGGCGCTGATTTCGGCCAACGGGTCGGTGCAGTGGTTGCTTGCACCTGAGGCTCCAGGCGTCGCTGAGGCCCTCGTTCAGGTGCGCCAGCGCGTCACGCCCTATTCCCGTTGGATCAGCCCCCCACCCAGAACGGTGTCGCCGTCGTAGAAGACCGCCGCCTGGCCTGGCGTGATCGAGAACTGCTCCTCCTCAAAGCTGAGGCGGCAGCGGTGGGGCCGCTGCCGCTGCTGATCGGCCTCAGTGGCCGGGAGGGGTGAAAGCTCCGCACGCACCGGCGCACTCCGGTAGCGCACTTGCACCTCAACGGTTCGTAGCGCCTCGATCGGGGCAATCGACACCCAGTTCACCGCACCCACCACGCAGCTGTCTCGGCCGGCTTCGGCCCGGGGTGCGACGACCACTCGATTCATCGCAGCATCAAGGCGGATGACGTGAAGCGGTTCGCGCCAGGCCACACCGAGCCCTTTGCGTTGGCCGATGGTGAAGTGTTCGATGCCGTCGTGCTCGCCCACAACAGTTCCGTCCGAAAGCACGATTTCCCCCTGCCGCGGGGGCAGATAGGCATCCAGGAACGCCCGCATCGATCCGTGGTGGTCGGCCAGGCAAAGATCCTGGCTTTCCGGTTTTTCTGCGGTGCGCAGACCGTGGCGGGCGGCTTCGAGCCTTGTGTCGGGTTTGGTCAGTTCCCCCAAGGGAAAAACGATGCGCCCCAGAACCTCCTGGGGCAGGTCGTAGAGGAAATAGCTCTGGTCCTTGCGGGTATCGAGGCCCCGCAACAGCTGATGGCGCCCTTGATCGCCGCCATGGCGGATCCGGGCGTAGTGGCCGGTGGCGATGCGGGGCAGCTTGCGCTCCTGCAGGGCCCAATCAAGCATCGGTCCGAATTTCACCGATCGATTGCACTGGGAGCAGGGCAATGGCGTGATCCCATCGCGATAACCATCCACCAGCCGTTGCACGATCTCCTGCTGGAACGTCTCCCGTGTGTCCACCACGTGATGGGGAATGCCGAGCTGCTCACAGATGCCGGCTGCATCCACCAGCCCCTCGGCGCAACAGGCCCCTTTCCCGCTCATCAGCCAGAGGGTCAGGCCTTCCACCTGCCAGCCCGCTTCCACCAGCAGTGCCGCCGTCAGGGAACTGTCGACGCCTCCAGAGAGACCAACGGCCACGCGGTGCTCCCCGGGCCATTGCCGCAGGCGCTCAAGAGCAGCCTCTCCAGCGCGGGTTGTGGTGGATCCAACGGCCATGGGCGGCGCAGGGAGTTCTCTCCATAGTGAGGTCCCGGCAACGCAACTGGTGTGGCCTCCCGCTGATTCTGATCATCTGCTCGTGGATGCCGCGTCCATGGCCGCCTGCGAACAGAGGTTGTTCGACAGCGGCATGCCTGTTGCGGCCTTGATGGAGAAGGTGGGGCTGGCCATGGCGGCTTGGCTGCTGGCGCGCCGGGATCTGCTGCGCCATGGCGTGGTTGTCCTGGTGGGGCCCGGTCACAACGGTGGCGATGGTTTGGTGGTGGCTCGGGAGTTGCACCTTGCTGGCGTTGAGGTGTCCTTGTGGTGTCCCCTGCCGATTCGCAAGCCCCTCACCGCTGAACATCTGCGCCATGGCGAGTGGCTTGGTCTGCAGCGCCTGGCTGACGAGCCCGAACCCGGCGGAGCCGCACTTTGGCTTGATGCGGTGTTCGGTCTCGGCCAGAGTCGGCCGCTGCCTGAGTTCTTGGCGGATTTGTTCCGGCGTCGGCAGCAGCTGCAGCCTGGGTCGTTGATCAGTCTGGATCTGCCGTCAGGCCTTTGTTCCGACCAAGGAACCGTGCTGGGCGAGCAGGCAGCCTGTGCCTCGGTCACCCTCAGCGTTGGCTGGATCAAGCGCGGGTTGTGTCTGGACCCGGCCCGTCCCTGGGTGGGTGCGCTGGTGCGGATCGATCTTGGCTTGCCGCCTTCGGTGATGAGCAACGCCGCTGCGGTCTTGCCGCGCCGCCTGCCGGTGACAGAGGCCTGCTCGGCCCCGTTACCGCCGCTGCCGCCCACGGCGATGAAGTACGAACGCGGCCGCTGCCTGGTGGTGGCGGGCAGTGATCGTTATCCCGGCGCAGCACATCTGGCGCTGCGGGGGGCCATGGCCAGTGGCTGCGGCTGTGTGCAGGCCGTTGTGCCGCCCCGTCTGCAATCCGGCTTGTGGCAGGTGTTGCCGGAGGTGATGCAACTGGAGGACGCGGTGATTCCAGAGCGGCTGGATGCGGTTTTGGTCGGTCCCGGTCTGGGGGAGTCCAGCCATTGGTGGAGCCAGTGGTCGGAGCAGATGCTCAGCGTCGCCGGTTTGCTGGTGCTCGATGCCGATGGCATCAACGGTCTGGCGGCCAGTCCGGAGGGGTGGCGTTGGTTGTTGAAGCGGCGGGGGCCCACCTGGCTCACGCCCCATGCGGCCGAGTTTGCGCGGTTGTTTCCAGACTGTGGAGCAGGTGACGCGCTGGTAAGGGCGATCTCCGCAGCCCGCTGCAGCGGTTGCTGCATTTTGCTGAAGGGGGCGCATTCGGTGCTGGCGGATCCATCGGGTGCAGCCGTGGTGCTGACCGGCACGACCCCACGGGTGGCCCGCACCGGCCTGGGTGACGTGCTGGCCGGTTTTGCCACCGGTTGGGGTGCCCAGGCGGTGGCAGCACAGCAGCAGCCTGGGCTGGAAAGCTTGACGGCCGCTGCGGCTTTGCACGGTTTGGCGGCCGTTCGTGCTCGCTCCAGTGATGCTTCTGCGATTGCGGATTGTTTGAAAATCAATACAGCGCGGTGTCAGAAAAAGCAAACAACGATGTTCAACGAAGTCTGAACAAATGATTCGTTTTGATTGCCTCGGCTGGCAGGTCTCAAAAGAGCTTTTCTTGGTTTTTAAATCTTTCGTAAATCTGAAATGTTGCGGTTTGCTGTTCTGAATCTGAAGGGTTGCTGAAAACACTTCGACATTCTTTCTGTTCGTAGGAAAGTCATCTCACTTCCGCAGCACCCAAGGTGTCCACAGCTTCCAAGCCGCTGGAGACGCAACGCCGGCGCAGCAGCGACCCCGTCAGTTGGTATCTCGCCACCATCGGCAGAATTCCACTCCTCACCCCAGCTGAAGAAATCGAGCTGGGCAATCAGGTACAGGCCATGATGGCCCTCACCGAAGACGGTTCCCGTGAGTTCGAGGATGGAGAACTCACCACGGCACAGCGCCGTCTTCTGAGGATCGGTCGCCGTGCCAAAGAGCGGATGATGAAGGCGAACCTTCGTCTTGTGGTCAGCGTTGCCAAGAAATATCAAGGCAAAGGTCTGGAATTGCTCGACCTGATTCAGGAGGGCTCCCTCGGCCTGGAACGTGCTGTCGAGAAGTTCGATCCCACCCGGGGGTACAAGTTCTCCACCTATGCCTTCTGGTGGATCCGCCAGAGCATGACCCGCGCCATTGCCTGTCAGTCGCGCACGATCCGGCTCCCTGTCCATCTCAGTGAGCGGCTCACCACGATCCGCAAGGTGAGTCTTGATCTCGCCCACAAGCTCGGCGCCATGCCCAGCCGTGTGGAGATTGCCGAAGCCATGGACATCCCCTTGGATGAGCTGGATTCGCTGCTGCGTCAGGCGCTCACCACCAGCAGCCTGGATGCTCCCGTCAACGGTGAGGAGGGGCGCAGCTTCCTTGGGGATCTGATCGCTGATTCATCCCTCGATGAACCGCTCGAGATCGTGGAACAGCGGATTCATCATGAGCAGCTGGGCCGCTGGTTGAGTCACCTCAGCGAACAGGAGCAGCACGTTCTGCGCATGCGCTTCGGGCTTGAGGGCAACGAGCGGCACACCCTGGCTGAAATCGGACGCCTGATGGAGGTGTCTCGCGAGCGGGTGCGTCAGGTTGAACTCAAGGCGCTGCGCAAGCTGCGGAACCTCACCCGCCGTCTCCCGAGCGGCATTTGAGCCGCCTCGCGAGATGTTGGTTTCAACGGATCCCGTTCGGTTTAATCAGTGTTCCGCCCAGATGTAGCGCGTGAGTTCTGCGGGATCTGGCTCGGGTGCCGAGAGGGCGAAGTCAACGCAGTCCTGAACGATGCCGTCGATCTCCTTTTCGATGGCGCGCAGCTCTTCGCTGTTCACCAGACCCGCTTGGGTCAGGTCCCGCTCGAGGGCTTTGAGGGGATCACGCTTGGCCCAGAACTGCTTTTCTTCCTCCGCCCGCAGTTCGTCCGGGTCGGCCAGGGAATGACCGCGGAAGCGATAGGTGAGGCACTCCAGCAAGGTCGGACCTTCACCCGCCCTGGCCCGTTCCACGGCGCGTTGGGCCGCTGCCCGCACCGCCAGAACGTCCATGCCATCCACTTCTTCTCCGGCCATGCCGAAGGAGCTGGCCTTGCGCCAGATCTCCGGGTCACTGGTGGCCCGGTCGTGGGCCATACCAATGGCCCACTTGTTGTTCTCGACCACGAAAATGATCGGCAGCTTCCACAGCTGCGCCATGTTCATGCACTCGAAGAACTGACCGTTGTTGCAGGTTCCATCGCCGAAGAACGCTGCTGTCACGGCGTTGCTGGAGGCATCACCGAGGGCGTCGCGCTTGTAGCGGCTGGTGAAGGCAGAGCCGAGTGCCACGGGAATGCCCTCAGCGATGAAGGCAAAGCCGCCAAGAAGGTGATGCTCCTTGGAGAACAGGTGCATTGAGCCGCCACGCCCCTTGCTGCAACCGGTCTCCTTGCCGAAGAGTTCGCTCATCACTTCGCGGGCCGGCACGCCGGCACTCAAGGCATGCACGTGGTCGCGGTAGGTGCTGCAGAACCAGTCGTGCTGACGCTTCATCGCACCGATCACACCGGTGCTCACCGCTTCCTGACCGTTGTAGAGGTGCACGAAGCCAAACATCTTGCCCCGGTAGTACATCTCGGCGCATTTGTCCTCGAAGCGCCGGCCCAGGGTCATGTCCCGGTACAGCTCCAGACCGGTCTCCCGGTCCACGCTGGCCCGTTGTGCCGTCACCAATTTGGAGAGCCGTTCGGCATGGGGACCAGCAGTCGCAGTGCCAATCGGAGCGGAATCGACAGCGAGGTCCTGACCCATGTCCACCTAAGGGATTGCAGTCAACTTTAAGGGCCAACCGACGAGCGATGGGCAAAACCCCTGACACTGACTAAGATCCGCGTCTCCTCGCAGCGGTGCTGTTGGATCTGCCCATCGATCATTTCCGACTTCTGGGCGTCAGTCCATCGGCAGCCCCAGAGGCTGTTCTGCGCCGCTTGGAAACCCGCTGTGACAGTCCTCCGGATCAGGGCTTCACCCACGAGGTTCTGCTCCAAAGGGCCGATCTGCTGCGCCGCTCCGCCGATCTGCTGACAGATCCCGCCGACAGGGCCGAGTACGAAGCAGCCCTGTTGCGCCTCAGTGAATCCCATCCCAACGGCACGGTGGGCTTGGACCTTCCCACCAGCAGTGAGGTGGCGGGCCTGATGCTGCTCTGGGAGGCCAATGGCGCTCTCGAGGCCTTTCAGCTGGCGCGGCAGGGTCTCCAGCCCCCTCAGGCTCCCGCCCTCGGCAGTGGCCGTGAAGCGGACCTGACGCTCCTGGCCGCCCTGGCCTGCCGCGATGCTGCTGTGGAGGAACAGGACCAACGGCGCTATGAGTCGGCGGCCCAACTTTTGATCGACGGCATTGAGCTGCAACAGCGGATGGGCAAGCTGCCCGACCAGCAGCGCCAGCTGGAAGACGCCCTGCAGGGGCTGACTCCTTTCAGAATTCTCGATCTGCTCAGCCGAGATCTTGGTGATCAGGATTCCCATCAACGGGGGTTGAAGCTGTTGGATGAGCTGGTCGTGGCCCGTGGTGGTCTCGAGGCGACCGATGCCTATGGCGTTCAGCCCGGCAGCCTCAACCAGGAGGATTTCGAATCGTTCTTCCAACAGATTCGCCGCTTCCTCACCGTTCAGGAGCAGATCGATCTGTTCAGCCGCTGGTTTGAGCGGGGCGCAGCTGATGCCGGTTTCCTCACAGTTCTGGCCCTCACCGCAGCAGGGTTCTCGCGGCGAAAGCCTGAATTTCTCGAGCAGGCTCGCGATCGGCTGCAGACGCTTGCCAATGCCGACCTCGATCCCATGCCGCTGCTTGGCTGCCTGGATCTGCTCTTGGGCAACGTCAAGGATGCGGATCGGCATTTCGCGCTTTTGCGTGATCCGGATCTGCAGGCCTGGTTTTTGAACCATCCTGGTGATCGGTTGGCCGCGCAATGCGAGTACTGCCGGGCCTGGCTTGAACGCGATGTCTTGCCGGGATATCGCGACGTCGATGCCTCTGGTGTTGATTTGGATGCCTGGTTTGCTGATCGTGACGTGCAGGGCTTTGTCGATCGTCTCGATCGCAAGGCGTCGCGCCAGATCGGTGCCGAAGAAATCACCCTGGCCTGGGCAACGGCAGGCGATGCATCCCTTGCGGCCTCGAGCGACGCAGCTGAATCAGATCAGGACGTTGACTCCGAAGACACGGATGCCATGCCTTTCTGGCAGCAACGTTTTTGGCAGCCAAGTTGGTTCCGCCCCGCTGCTGCCGCTGTTGCACTGGTCGGGATCACCGTTGCGGGTTTCGCCCTGCTTCGACGCAACTGGGATCCTGCGCCGCTGCTGCCGGAAATCGCTTCACTCTCCGCTGAGGAAGAGGAGGTTGAAGGTAAGCAGGAGCTCGATGCCGTTTCATCCACGGTGGATGACGAGCTCCTGGATGACGAGCCCATCGCGAGCCTGAAGCCCGACCTTGAGCCTTCAGCGCCCTCAGAACCACTACTCAGTAATGACCCCACGGAAGCCGAGCTTCAGGCTTTGCTCCAGGGATGGCTTGATGCCAAGGCGTTGATGCTCTCCGGTGAGCCGGCTGAACTTTCCGTCGTGGCGAGGGAGCCCCTGGTGAAGCGCGTGGAGCAGGAGCGGGACGCTGATAAAGCTGCAGGGCGATCCAAGTCGATTGATGCCTCCATCACCACCATCGAGGTGGTCGATCGCAGCCCTCAGAGGATCGAACTGCTGGCCCAGGTGGCCTACAGCGATCGCCTTCAGGCTGCTGACGGCACCGTGATTGATGAGACGGCACCGACTGATTTCATCGTCACCTATGTGCTCGGCAGAGATGGAACCCAATGGCGTTTGCACGACTACATCCCGGGCTCCTGAGTTGCTTGCCCGGGTTGCTTGACCGTCGCTTTTTACGATCACCACATTGATCCAGGGGCGTAACGCCGATGTTCGACGAGCTTTCAGCCCGTTTTGAGGATGCGGTCAAGGGGCTGCGTGGCCAAGACAGCATCAGCGAAACCAACGTCGATGGAGCCCTGAAGGACGTCCGTCGGGCCTTGCTGGAAGCTGACGTCAGCCTGCCGGTGGTGAAGGAGTTCGTGGCTGAGGTCCGCGACAAAGCCGTTGGTGCGGAGGTGGTGCGCGGGGTCAGCCCGGATCAGAAGTTCATCCAGGTGGTCCATGAACAGCTCGTGGAGGTCATGGGGGGCGATAACGCTCCTCTGGCCAAGGCAGCTGAAGCTCCCACCGTCGTTTTGATGGCCGGTCTTCAGGGTGCCGGTAAAACCACCGCAACGGCCAAGTTGGGCCTCCACCTCAAGGATCAGGGGCGACGAGCCCTGATGGTGGGCGCCGACGTTTACCGACCAGCCGCCATCGAGCAGTTGAAAACGCTCGGTGCTCAGATCGATGTGGAGGTGTTCAGCCTCGGTGCTGAGGCCAAACCGGAAGACATTGCAGCCGCTGGTCTGGCCAAGGCGAAAGAGGAAGGCTTCGACACGCTCCTGGTCGACACCGCCGGTCGCCTCCAGATCGACACCGAGATGATGGAGGAGATGGTGCGGATCCGCACCGCTGTGCAGCCCGATGAGGTGCTGCTTGTGGTGGATTCGATGATCGGTCAGGAAGCGGCCGAACTCACCCGCGCCTTCCACGACCAGGTGGGCATCACCGGAGCGGTGCTCACCAAGCTTGATGGTGATTCCCGCGGTGGTGCCGCCCTTTCGATCCGCAAGGTGAGCGGTCAGCCGATCAAGTTCATCGGCACCGGAGAGAAGGTGGAGGCCCTGCAGCCGTTCCATCCCGAACGGATGGCCAGCCGCATCCTCGGCATGGGTGATGTGCTGACGCTGGTGGAGAAGGCCCAGAAGGAGGTCGAACTCGCCGACGTCGAAAAGATGCAGAAGAAGCTGCAGGAGGCGACGTTTGATTTCTCGGACTTCGTGAAGCAGATGCGCTTGATCAAGCGCATGGGCTCGCTGGGGGGTCTGATGAAAATGATCCCGGGCATGAACAAGATCGATGACGGCATGCTCAAGCAGGGGGAGCAGCAGCTCAAGCGCATCGAGGCCATGATCGGCTCGATGACTCAGCAGGAGCGGGAAAATCCCGACCTCCTGGCGAGTCAACCCTCAAGGCGTCGCCGGATTGCCAGCGGCAGCGGCCATCAGGCCTCAGATGTGGACAAGGTGCTGGCCGACTTTCAGAAAATGCGCGGCTTCATGCAGCAGATGAGCCAGGGCAACATGCCCGGCATGGGAGGTATGCCCGGGATGGGTGGAATGCCTGGGATGCCCGGAATGGGTGGCATGCCGGGCATGGGCGGAATGCCAGGAATGCCTGGAATGGGTGGCATGCCCGGGGGTGGAGGTCGTCCCGGTCGCGGTGGACCACCGAAGCGGCAGCGACCCGCCAAGAAGAAGAAGGGCTTCGGGGATCTGTGAGGGCGGAACGGTATGGTGGTTGTTTGGCGGGCCTTTGGGCGTCGCCGGACCACCTCTTTTCCTTCATTCCAGGGCCACGATGATCAAGCTCCGCCTGAAGCGGTTTGGCAAGAAGCGGGAAGCGAGCTTCCGCCTCGTGGCCTGCAACAGCACCTCACGTCGGGACGGTCGTCCCCTGCAGGAGCTGGGCTTCTACAACCCGCGGACGAAGGAAACGCGCCTCGACACCGAGGCCATCCGTGAGCGTCTGGGTCAGGGTGCCCAACCCACCGATGTGGTTCGCACGCTGCTCGAGCGCGGCGGTCTTCTGGAAAAGACCGTGCGTCCTGCAGAGACCGTGGGCAAGGCCAAGCAAGCGGCCAAGCGTGAAGCTGATGCCAAGCAAGCCGCCAAGGAGGCTGCTGAGGCCAAGGCTGCAGCCGCTGAGGAGAAGGCTGCAGAAGCTGAAGCTTCTGATTCCGCAGAATCCGAATCCACCGAGGGCTGATCATTCCGGTGTCTGACGACGGCGAACGCGGCCGTTTCGTTCTCGACCTGCCTGATCCCGATGCTGCACTGGCCCTCGCCGGTGAAGCGGAAACAACCCTGCATCGCCTGGAAGCTCTGACAGGAGCCTCCATGGTGTTGCGGGGTCTTCAACTGGTGATCACCGGGCGGCCAACGCAGATTGAGAGGGCTGCTGCGGTTGTGGAATTGGTGCGCCCGATCTGGCAGGACGGCCAGTCGGTTTCACCTGTGGACCTTCAGTCGGCGCTGGGAGCCCTCAACACCGGCCGCGGCGATGACCATGCCGCCATGGGCGAGCAGGTGTTGGCGAAGAGCCAGAAGGGCAATCTGCTGCGCCCGCGCACCCTGCGCCAGAAGAAGTACGTGGATGCCATGGAGCGCCACGACCTCACCTTTGCCCTCGGTCCTGCCGGCACCGGCAAAACCTTTCTCGCCACTGTTCTCGCGGTTCGGATGCTCACCGAACGCAAGGTTGAGCGTTTGATTCTCACCCGGCCGGCTGTTGAAGCCGGGGAGCGCCTGGGCTTCCTGCCGGGCGACCTGCAGCAGAAGGTGGACCCCTATCTGCGTCCGCTCTACGACGCTTTGCACTCCCTGCTCGGAGCGGAGAAAACCACTGTGCTGTTGGAGAAGGGCGTGATCGAGGTCGCTCCCCTGGCTTACATGCGAGGCCGCACCCTGAGCGATGCCTTTGTGATCCTGGATGAGGCTCAGAACACCACGCCGGCTCAGATGCGCATGGTGCTCACCCGCCTGGGGGAGCGTTCGCGAATGGTGGTGACCGGAGACATCACCCAGGTGGATCTTCCGTCCACCGTGCAGAGCGGTTTGGTGGAGGCGTCCGAGGTGTTGGAGGGCGTTGAAGGGGTTGCGGTCTGCCGCCTCACCGCTGCGGATGTGGTGCGCCATCCCCTCGTGCAGCGGGTGGTGGAGGCCTATGCCCGCCGGGACGAACGCAAAACGCCCAAAGTTCAGCGTCGATAGGGAGATCCACACCCCAATCCCTTGTCACCGCTGGCAGGATGTGATGAGTCTTTGGTGACCTGGTCGACATGCCAGCAAGTAGCAATTTCCAGGAGGCGATCCGCGAGGCGCAATCGAGCGCCCTCGTCGGCCCCAACGTCGTCAATAAAGCGCTGCCCTACGTCGGCGGCGGCATGGTGCTCACCTCAATCGGGGTGATTGGTGGTCTCTCGATGATGGCCACACCGCTGTTCATGCCCCTGTTCTGGGTGGCTGTGATCGGCAACCTGGTGCTGTTCTTCGTGGCGCAGAACGTCGCCTTGAAGGGCAACAACGCCACAGCCTTGCCGCTGCTGTCGGTCTACAGCCTGATCACCGGGTTCACCCTGAGTGGCCTCGTGGCTTTGGCGGGGGCCGTTGCGGGTGTGGGTGCGGTCGGCACCGCCGCACTGGCCACCGGAATCACCTTCGTGATTGCCTCGATCGTTGGCCGTCGCATGAGCGATTCCGTTGGTCAGGCGCTCTCTGGAGTGGTGGGTCTTGGATTGATCGGCCTGATCCTGGCGATGGTCGTCCAGTTCATCGGCGGCATCTTTGCCCCTGCCATGTTCCATGGCACCAGCTTTGAGCTGATGATCGCCGGATTCGGCACCGTGCTCTTCGTGGGCGCCGCCTTCGTCGACTTTTACACGATGCCCCGCTCCTACCGGGATGACCAATACCTGGCAGGTGCCCTGAGCATGTACCTCACCTACATCAACCTCTTCATCTTCATCCTGCGCCTGATCATTGTGCTCAACGGTGGTGGTCGTCGCGACTGATCGTTCAGGCTGATCGTCGCGACTGATGATGCCAACGCAGTCGAATCAACCTTCGCCCCGGCCTGTCCGGGGCTTTTTTTATGGCTCAGCCCTCAGCCCTCAGCCCTCAGCCCTCAGCCACGGCATAGACGCTGTCTCCGATGGCTTGTTTCTGCTCGGCGTCGTACCCCCACTTCTCCAGGAAGGCGACGTCTTCACCGCGGTTGTCGAGTGCTGCGGCCAGCAGTTGCTCCAGGCGCTCTTTCACCTCCGCTGGTTCAAGCAGTCTGAGCAGTTCAATGCAACGGCTGCTGACCCGCTCCGAGCCGGCCTGCTGGGCCTCATCTCCCGTGCGCCGGTGATGCACAGCCATGGCGGTGCTCATGGCCAGATTGCGGACGCTCAGATCCACAACGCCAGCCCCGGCGCCCCGCAGTTGCCCCACGACGGCATCGGGCAAACGATCCATCAGCACGCTCTCGCCCGCCAGGCTCACCACGAAAAATCCCCGGGCACCATCGCGGCTGGCCACCATTTCACCGATGCGGTCGGCCAGCACCTCATCGCTGATCTCCTCGTTGTCCCACTGCTGCAGCCAAGCCGCTGTGATCTCCATGGCCTGCTGGAAGGTGGGCTGCTGATCCGCCATGGACCTTTTCAATTCCTGCCCTAAGGCTATGGGTCGATTCAACGGGCCGATCCAACGGGTCGATCCAATGGCGGCGCAGACTTAGAGCATGCATGCAACTCCCCTGCCAGAGGATTACCGCTCTGGCTTCATCGCACTGATCGGTCGCCCGAACGTGGGCAAATCCACGCTGGTGAATCAGCTGGTGGGGGAGAAAGTGGCCATCACATCGCCCGTGGCCCAGACCACCCGCAACCGCCTGCGGGCCATCCTCACCACGGAGGTGGCCCAGATGGTTCTGGTGGATACCCCTGGCATCCACAAACCCCACCACTTGCTGGGGGAACGGCTGGTGAAGAGTGCCCGCAGCGCCATCGGTGAAGTGGACCTGGTGGTGTTGCTGTTGGAGGGCTGCGAGCGCCCGGGGCGCGGTGATGCCTTCATCGTGAATCTGCTGCAGCAGCAGTCCCTGCCGGTGCTGGTGGCCCTGAACAAGTGGGACAAGCTGGCGGAGGAGCACCGCTCTGAAGCGGAAGAGGCCTATGCAGCCCTGCTGCAGGAGACGAATTGGCCGGTGCACCGCTGCAGCGCCCTGTCAGGCGATGGCTGCGCGGAGCTCACAGCAGCGATGGCGGCGCAGTTGCCCTTGGGGCCACAGCTGTATCCGCCCGAGATGGTGAGTGATCAACCGGAGCGGGTGCTGCTGGGTGAACTCATTCGTGAGCAGGTGCTTCTGCACACGCGGGAGGAGGTGCCCCACAGCGTTGCCGTCACCATTGATCGCGTTGAGGAGTTGCCGGCCAAGGGCAAGGGTGCGGGTCGCACGGCCGTGTTAGCCACGGTTCTGGTGGAACGGAAGAGTCAGAAGGGGATCCTGATCGGCAAAGGCGGGGCGATGCTCAAGACGATCGGCCAGGGGGCGCGGCTGCAGATGCAGGTGCTGATTGATGGCCCGGTGTATCTGGAGCTGTTCGTCAAGGTGGTGCCTGATTGGCGCAGCAAACCGGCCCGCTTGGCGGAGCTGGGTTACACGGGGGATCAATAACGAGAAATGCCTGCCCCACGGCTGAGAGGATGGGCGCATGAGTGAACAAGCCTTTCCCCCGGAAGACCCTGGCTCCTTTCTGAGCCTCTGCGACGGGGAGTGGATGAGCCTGCGCAGTTGCTTTGAGCTGGCTGCCGGTGGTGATGACGAGTGGCACAGCAGTGAACGGGGTGAACTCACCGTTCGCTGCGTGAGCGAGCAGGGGGCTCTCGGCCAACTGCAGGTGCAGGCCCCAGGTGGAACCAGCAGCACCCTCACCTTCGCCGCTGATGGACAGCTGATCCTCGATGGTGATTCCCCAGGCAACTGGAGGTTCTGGCCTGACGGCAGCATGGAGTTGAACCTCAGCCGGGCTGACGGCGTGCAGGTTCAGGAGCGGATCTGGTTCACGCGGGCCAACCTGCGCCTGCGCAGCACCACGGCGGTGGATGCCCAGGGAACACCGGTGCAGGGCAGTTTCTGCACGGACATCCGCAGGGTGTCCAAACCCGCGGCCTGAGGCGGCATGGCCCCCTACCGCCTTGATGTGGTGAGCCTGGCGCCGCAGGCGTTTGCTCCTCTGCTGGAGCTGGGGGTGATCGGTCGTGCCTTCAACGCGGGCATTGCCGAGTTGCATCTGCACAACCCCAGGGACTTCGCCACGGATCGCCATCGCAAGGTGGACGACGAGCCTTACGGGGGCGGTGCCGGCATGGTGCTCAAGCCCGAGCCGGTGTTCGCCGCGATGGAGGCGATTCCCCGCAGTCCCCGCAGCCGGGTGCTGTTGATGTCACCGCAGGGGCGTCCCCTGCAGCAGGCGGATCTGCAGCGTTGGTCCAGTGACCACGATCAACTGGTTTTGCTCTGCGGTCACTACGAGGGCTTCGACGAGCGGATTCGCGGCCTGGCCGATGAGGAGGTGTCGATGGGTGATTTCGTCCTCACCGGTGGTGAGCTGCCGGCGATGACGGTGATCAACGGTGTTGTGCGCCTGCTGCCCGGCACGGTGGGGACCGCCGATTCCCTGGTGGAGGAAAGCCACAGTGCACTCCTCCTGGAACACCCGCATTACACCCGCCCCGCCGACTTCCGCGGCATGACCGTTCCGGATGTGCTGCGCAGTGGCGACCACGGTGCCATCGCCCGGTGGCGCCAGGAGCAGCGGGAGCAGCGCACCCGCGAGCGGCGGCCCGATCTGTTTGCCCGCTGGCAGACCGCAACAATGGGTGCCCCTTCAGATCCCGTCATGGAGCTGCGCATCGGCAACGGATACGACATCCATCGGCTGGTGCCCGGACGGGCCCTCATCCTCGGGGGTGTGACCCTGGACCATCCCGATGGTCTTGGCCTGGATGGCCACAGCGATGCCGATGTGCTTGTGCATGCGGTGATGGATGCGCTGCTCGGGGCCCTCGCCCTCGGTGACATCGGCAAGTATTTCCCCCCCACCGATCCCCAATGGAAAGGGGCCGACAGCTTGAAGCTGCTGAATCAGGTGGTGAAGCTGGTGAAGGAGCGAGGCTGGTCGGTGGTGAACATCGATGCGGTGGTGATCGCTGAGCGCCCCAAGCTCAAGCCGCACATCACCGAGATGAGCAGCCGAATGGCGTCTGTGATCGGCATCGCCCCCGATGCCGTGGGTGTGAAGGCCACCACCAATGAAGGCTTGGGTCCGGAGGGACGGGAAGAGGGCATCAGTTGCCAGGCTGTGGCCCTGCTGCAGCGGAGCTGAACCGTGCATCGCCTCCGGTCTGTTCTGCTTAGGGTTATCGCACCTTGTTTGGCGCTGGTTCTCTTGTTGGGCGGGCTTTCGGAGACAGAGGTGCGGGCAGAGTGCGACCCGACACGTGGTGACTTGGTGGCTGTGGTGGAGCACCTGAGGCTGCAGGTCCCCCGGGAGAGCCGTGAGCAGTGGATGGCTGCGGAACGGGGCAGCTGGGAGCCCTGGCTGAAGCAACAGCCGGGTTTTCTGGGCCGTGATCTGTTCTGGGATCCGGCCACCGAAGAGGGAACGTTGCTGATTCGTTGGAGCAGTCGTAAGGCATGGAAATCGATTTCCATGGCCGAGGTGGAGACGGTTCAGGAGCGCTTCGAGACTTTGGCCCGCGAGCAAACAGGACAGCGCCAGGGCAACCCGTTCCCGCTGGTGTTTGAAGGGGAACTGTTGCCGCAGTGACCACGCCGGATGCTCGCCTCGATCTGCGGCGCCGTCAGCGGTTGGGCATGGTCGAGGCCGTGTGGGGGGAACACAAGACAGCCGATCAGATCATTGCCATCCTTGAAAGCTTTACCGCTGCAGGAGAACTGGGTCTGGTGACCCGGGTGGATCCCGAAAAGGCGGCACGGGTGTGTGAGGCGTTGCCGGCGGTGGAGCTGCATGCCGACGCTCGCTGCCTCACCCTGGGTGCACTGCCTCCTGTGCCTGCGTCACCGGCTGTGGTGGCGGTGCTCAGCGGAGGCAGCAGTGATCGCACGGTGGTGGCGGAGGTCAGCTTGGCCCTGCGTTGCCACGGCATCGGCGTGGATCCTGTGATGGATGTGGGGGTGGCTGGATTGCACCGCTTGCTGGATCAACTGCCCCGTCTGGCAACGGCGCGGATCCTGATCGCCTGCGCGGGAATGGAGGGTGCGTTGCCGACGGTGCTGGCTGGTCTGGTGCCGCAACCGGTGATCGGCGTCCCGGTTTCGGTTGGCTATGGAATCAGTGCAGGGGGACGAACCGCTTTGGAAGGCATGCTCGCCAGCTGTGCCCCAGGCTTGACTGTGGTCAATATCGACAACGGCTACGGCGCAGCCATGGCTGCATTGCGGATTCTTAGGGGCTGTGCCCCGGACGCTTCAAGCTGAGGCTTCAAGCCGCAGCGGAAGGATCGATCTGGCCGAGACGCTGCAGCTCAGCGCTGTTGTGATCGCACTCCACCTGCTGAAGCGCATGCACAAGAGCATCCAGATCAGCCTGCGCCAGCTCACCGTCCTGTTGCCATTGCATGGAGCGGGGGTCGGGAGCCAACGCTGTAGGTGCGCAATCTGATTAAGCCAGGCTAGGCCTGATCGCTGGGGAGAAATACTCAGAAAACCTGTAGATGAGCCAGAAGGGGTCTTGCGTCTCAGAGGTGTTGGAGGTTGGGGTAGGCCGTCACCAGGTCGTTGGCGCTCAGCACATCTCCGCGGCCTTCCGGTTGCCAGATCACTTCCAGGGCCATGAGTTCGCTTGAGGCTGTGGAACCAAGAATGCGCAGGGTCTGGCGCAGATCTTCTCCGGTGTCAGCTCCGGCGAGCTTGGCCGATGCCGTGGAGGCCACCAGCAAGGTCACAACGATGAATTCGTTGGTGGCATCCGCGTCTCCAGTGCTGTTGCTCGTGTCCGTCGCCCGCTGTCCGCCGACGTTGCTGGTGAGCTCAGCGTCCAGCTTGCTGCGCTCGTTCATCGAGAGGCGATTGAACGTCGATTCAGCTGAACTGAAGGGAACACTGCCGCTCTCAGCATTGGCGTAAACCCAGAGGTCCGGTTGGCGCAGCAGAGCCAGGGTTGTCTCCTGCAGCAGTCTTTGCAGACCGGCGGAACTGCTGGTGTCTGAGGAGGCGGCCAAGGAGCGCAGATCCTCCTGCAGGGATTTGGCACTGGCCAGCAGGCCCACCTGCACCTGAATCATGTTCACGTTGCGCGGCATGGCCGGCGCTGCAGCAGCACCACCGATCGAGGGGGCATTACCAACGCCACGAAGGGCGTTCACCAGCACGCCTGCGACCGCCATCAGGATCAGCAGACCAAACAGCCCGCCCCCACCGAAGCCGAAGATGGGGATGAGGAAGGGGAAGCCCATCCCGCCGCCGCGGTAGCCACCGCCGTAGCTGCCACCCCGGTAACTCCCGCCGGATCGCGGCATCGAAGGAGCGCGGAAACTGCCTCCTCCCATGCGCCCACCGCGGGCGGCATCAGCAGGCTGTGCCTGGAACAGGCAGAGCCCCACAATCACCAGCGGCAACAGGAGCGATGCGAGCAGTCGTCGGGATCGTGTCAACAGTCGGGGAGTGGCCACAGCAGCGCCCACAGCATTGATCAGGCGACTCTAGGAACCACCACCAACGATGGTGACGATCTCAAGGGTGTCGTCATCCTTCACCACGATGCTGTCCCAGCGGCTGCGGGGTGCGATCACACCGTTGTGCTCGGCCACCACCAGCTGGGGGTTGTTGGCCAGCAAGGCAACAACCGCCGCCAGGCTGGCGGGTTCCGGTGCTGGATCCAGCACGCGGGTTTCACCGTTGACCATCAGGGTGAGGGGCATGGCTCAGAACGTGGCGTGGTCCAGCTGCTGAAGCAGTTGCCGCGAGGCCAGACCGCTGTCATCTGCGTGCATGATCGCGCCGATCACGGCCGCGCGCTGGCCCCCTGCCGTGAGCAGGGCTGGCAGGTTGGCCGAGGTGATTCCACCGATGGCGAAGACGGGGCGTTGGCTGATCGCAGTGGCCTGCGCTAGGAGCTCCACACCAACAGGGTTCCGCTCGGGTTTGACGGCCGTGGAATGGATCGGGCCAAATCCGAGATAGTCGATTGGCTCCTGCTGAGCCTGATGAACCTGATCGATGCTGTGGGTGCTGCGGCCCAGCAGACGATCAACGCCCAACAGATCGCGGGCTACCTCGCTGGGCATGTCGTCCTGGCCGAGGTGCACCCCATCCGCATCCACCGCCAGGGCCAGGTCCACACGGTCATTGATGAAAAACAGCGCCCCGAAGCGGTTGCAGAGCTGCCTGAGCTGCTGAGCCTCCCGCAGGCGATCGCGGTCGTTCCCCGCTTTGCAGCGGTACTGCACCATCCCCACACCGTTCCGCAGGGCGGCTTCCACCCGATCGCTCAGGTCATCGCAGGGGGTTGTGATCAGGCAAAGGCGAGCGTCCTTGAGCTTGTTGCGTCGCCTTGCTCCCAGGGTGGCGTTGAGGCAGGTCACCTCCAGGTCGTAAAGCCCGTAGCGGATCGCTGCGGCTTCAGCGGCCAGCGCAGGATCGATGGTGCGGCCGTACTCCTCCAGCACCCGCAACGCCTCCTGCACCCGGGCGCAGTTGGCCGCCACCACGTGGTCGGGGCTGTGGCGATCGAGTTGGGCCGGATGCTCCAGTCCGGCGCCGGTGTCGGTGCTGGTGGAGCGGGCCTGCTTGTAGCTGTCGTGATGGAGTCGCCCCAGGCGTTGACGCCAGTCCTTGAGGCGCACCACCAGATCCTGTTGCTCCAGCCCGAAGCGGCACCAGTCTTCAACCACCCTCAGGCCTTCCCGGGCACGGTCGAGGTTGGCGTCGATCAGGCGTGCCACCCGTGGATCCAGTGATGTCTCGCTTGGGGTTGGATTCATGGCACCCTGTGGGCAACGGTTTCGGCGTCGGTCATGGAGAACGGTGGTTCTGAGAGCACCATGCACGTTCTGGTCTGGGGAATCGTCCTTCTCGGCGGCATCGGCGTGTTCATCGTCTGGGGGCTGGTGAATGCCTATCCGACCGTGGCCTGAGAGCCGGTCTGAAGAATCTCGCGGGCCTGGGCTGCGTCGCGGCCGATCTGGCTGCTGAGCTCCTCGAGGCCGCTGAATTTGGTCTGGCCGCGCAAGCGCTGCACCGGCTCGACGCCCAGCTGCCGGCCTTCCAGTTCCAGGCTCTGATCAAGCAGGTGCACCTCCACGGCTGAAGGGGACGTGGGATCGATCGTGGGTTGGGGCCCGAGGTTCATCACGGCTGGCAGCCGATCGCCATCCCCATCAAGTTGGGCCCAGGCGGCGTAGACGCCAAGTCCTGGCAAGGCCTTACGGCCATCCACCTGGAGATTGGCGGTGGGCCAGCCCAGTTCACGCCCCAGGCCTCGGCCCCGCACCACCCGTCCCTGAAAGCGATAGGCCCGACCCAGCAAGGCTTTGGCGGTGGTGAGGTCGGCCTGGTCGAGGGCCGCGCGGATGCGGCTGCTGCTCATCCGGCCCTCTTGGTCTTCAACGATCGGCACCACCTTCACCTCAACGCCGCTGCGAGCCGCCAGCCGCTCCAGCATCTCGGCGTCACCGCGCCGCTGATGACCGAAGCGGAAGTTGGTGCCCACGGCAATGCGCCGGGCCTGAAGTGTGTTCAGCAGCACGCTGGTGACGAAGTCCTCCGCACTCAGCTGAGCCAGCTCGCGGGTGAAGGGCACCAGCACGAGCTGCTGGATCCCCAGCGGTTCCAGCAGAGCGAGTTTTTCGCTGGGTAGATCCAGCCTCAGGCGTGCCTCCCCGAACAGCACCTCACGGGGATGGGGCCAGAAGCTCACCACCGAGGCAACGGCATCGTCCGGGCTGTCCTGGATGGCCTCGGCGATCACGCGGCGATGGCCGGCATGCAGGCCATCGAAACTCCCCAGCGCCAGGGCAGTGGGCCGACGGGCTTCCTCTGGAGAGCAGAGCGGAATCAAAGAGGTGCAGATGGGGCGCTTTGGTGGCAAGTTTGAACGACCGAGCACCAGGGCATGCCAGACCGCCTCGATTTCCAGAAGTTGTCGTTCGGCGTGCGTCGGATGGGATGGATCCGGTTCTGGATCCAGGTGGTTCTCGGCATCGTTGTGGTGGGCGTTCTGCTGTTCAACAACATCGGCGGCAGCCTGGCCCGCAATTCCGAACGTGCCGTGGGCCTGGGGCCTGGTCTTTCGCTCACATCCCTGGCCTTCCTCGTGCTGCTGTTCAGCCTCTGGCAGGGCTGGCTGATCGTTCGGACCGGTCGAGCCATCGACAGCGCGGCCCGTCCCAGTCGGGGCGAGGTGGCGCGGCTGATCAAACGGGGGCTGTTGGCGGATCTTCTGGGTCTCACCCTCGCCACCATCGGCTATCAGGCCCTCGCTGGCAGCCTGTTCGTGCAGGCCTCAATGCAGACTCCCGGAATTGCCATCGGCGGCCGCGGCATGGCCGACAACCTGGCGATCACCTCCCTGGAAATGCTGTCTGTGCTCAGCAACACCCAGGTGCTGTTCGCCCACCTGATCGGGGTGTTGTTCTCCCTTTGGTTGTTGCAGCGGGTTTATCGCACCAGTTGATCCTTGAGCTTGAGCTGCGGCAGTCCGCTGAGGGGGCCCCGCCAGAACAGGTCGGGCTGGATCGGTGTGAGTGAGGGGGAATTGGCGTGGATCTGAGCCACATCACTGGGCCAATCCCTTGGGCCTTCTCCGGCTGATTCCAGATCCTTCACGGCTTCTCCGGCCAGCCAGTAGTAGGCGCGACCACGGGGGTCTTCCCGACGGCTGAATTGCTCGTCGTAGCGCCGGATTGAGAGACGGGTCCAGCGCAGTGCTCCCATCTCCTCCCGGGCACAGGGGGGGATGTTGAGGTTGAGCAGCAGGTTGTCGGGCCACTGGTCGGCGATGGCCTGTTCACTCACCTCAAGGGCAAGGTCGGCGGCCGCCTGAAACTGACGCCACTGGAAGCAGGCGCTGCTCACCGCCAGGGAACGAATCCCCTCAAGGGTGCCTTCCATGGCTGCGGCAACGGTGCCGGAGCAGAACACATCGGTTCCCAGGTTGGGTCCGTGATTGATGCCGGAGAGCACCAGGTCTGGCTTCTCCTTCACCAGTTCGAACAGGGCCAGCTTCATGCAGTCGGCGGGGGTGCCACTGCAGGCCCAGGCGGTGACCCCTGGGGCGAACAGTTCATCGGCCCGCTCGGCGCGGATGGGGGTCTGCAGGGTGAGGCCATGGCCGGTGGCCGATCGTTCCTGATCCGGGCAGACCACCGTCACCTGGTGGCCGCGGGCTGCCGCTGCGGCGGCCAGGGTTCGGATGCCGTCGGCGAAGACCCCATCGTCATTGCTGATCAGGATCCGCAGCGGGGCCATGGGGTCATATGCACTGAGGTGAACCTAAGCGGCATGGCTGCTTACAGTCGGCAGCTGTCTGTTCCATCCCTGTGAGCGCACCGGTCACCCTGCAGCAGCTCACCGACCAACTCGATGCCCTCGAGCAGCAGGCCGCGGCGGAGATCGCCGAGGCGGTTGATGCCGCTGCGCTGGAGCAACTGCGGGTCGGGCTGCTGGGCAAGAAGGGCCGCATCTCCGGTGTGCTGGGAGCGATGGGCAAGTTGCCCGGTGAGGAGCGTCCCCTGGTGGGTCAGCGCGCCAACGTGCTGAAAACGCAGGTGCAGTCGCTGTTGGGAGAGCGGCTGCAGGCCGTGAAGCAGGCGGCCATGGCGGAGCGCATCGCCAGGGAAAGCCTCGATGTCACTGCCCCGGCTTCCGGGGTGCGGATGGGGCATCGCCATCCCCTGATCACCACCACTGAAGAGATCGTCGATCTGTTCCTGGGCCTTGGCTACAGCGTGGCCGAGGGGCCTGAGGTGGAGCGGGACCACTACAACTTCACTGCGCTGAACATCCCCGAGGACCATCCGGCCCGGGACATGCAGGACACCTTTTATCTCGGTGGTGACCTGCTGATGCGGACCCACACCTCCCCGGTGCAGATCCGTCACCTCGAAGAGAACCCGCCGCCGGTGCGGATCGTGGCTCCCGGACGGGTGTATCGCCGTGATGCCGTTGATGCCACCCACTCGCCGGTGTTCCACCAGGTGGAGGTGCTGGCCATTGATGAAGGGCTCGATTTCAGCCACCTGCGTGGCACGGTGATGGCCTTCCTCAAGGCCTTCTTCGGTGACCTGCCAGTGCGTTTCCGGGCCAGTTATTTCCCCTTCACCGAGCCCTCCGCCGAGGTGGATGTGCAGTGGCGCGGCCGCTGGCTGGAGGTGATGGGCTGCGGCATGGTGGATCCCGCCGTGCTGGAAGGGCTGGGCCTCGATCCGGAGCGCTACAGCGGTTTTGCCGCGGGCCTTGGGGTGGAGCGCTTCTGCATGGTGCGCCATGGCATTGACGACATCCGCCGGCTGTACACCAGCGATCTGCGCTTCCTCGAGCAGTTCTGATCGGGAACCTTCGTTACTGAGCGGCGTTCTGTTCTCGCGCGTCCCATAGGCTGAGGCTGACCTCTACCCGTCGTGGATCAGTGCCCCGGATCGGACTGATCGTCAATGACGGCAAGCCGCTGGCGGTGCAGACGGCCGACACGATTCAGCAGCGCCTGGAGGCTGCCGGCCATGCCGTGGAGCGGGCCAGCAGTTCCGGGGGAATGGTGGGCTTTGCCAACCCCGATCAGCACCTGCGCCTGCGCGGCTACAGCGCCTGTGTGCCCAAGGGCTTCGATCAATCGATGGTGTTGGCCATCGTGCTGGGGGGTGACGGCACGGTGCTTTCCGCCGCGCGGCAGACCGCCCCAGTGGGGATTCCGATTCTCACGATCAACACCGGCCACCTGGGATTTCTGGCCGAGGCCTATCTCGATGATCTGGATCGCGCCCTCGATGTGGTGCTCACCCAGCAATGGACGATCGAGGAACGCAGCAACCTCGTGGTGAGCGTGATGCGGGGTGATCAGCGCCGCTGGGAGGCGCTGTCTCTCAACGAGATGGCCCTGCACCGTGAGCCGCTCACGAGCATGTGCCACTTCGAGATCGCCATCGGCCGCCACGCCCCGGTGGATATTGCCGCTGATGGTGTGATCCTCTCCACGCCGACGGGTTCGACGGCCTACGCCCTCAGTTCCGGTGGGCCAGTGATCACGCCGGATTGTCCGGTGCTGCAACTCACCCCGATCGCGCCCCATTCCCTGGCCTCCCGCGCCCTGGTGTTCAGCGACCGTGAACCCGTCACGATTTTTCCAGCCACGCCGGAGCGGCTGATGATGGTGGTGGACGGCAGTGCCGGTTGCTACGTCTGGCCGGAAGATCGGGTGCTGATCCGCCGCAGCGATCACCCGGTGCGCTTTGTGCGCCTCGCCGACCATGAGTTCTTCCAGGTGCTGCGCAACAAATTGGGTTGGGGCCTGCCCCACATCGCCAAGCCCGAGCGGGAATGAACGCTGATCCCCTGTTGCTGTTGGCAGGCCCTTCGGCGGTGTCGCTGGCGCCCCGTCTGGCTGCATCGGGCTACGCCACCCTCGACTGGCTCAGTGCCGGGCCATCGGCCCATGCCCCTGAACCGGGTGAATCTCCAGTGGCCGCTGTTCTGGCGGCTGATCAGGCCGCATTGATTCAAGACCTGCGCAGCCGTTTCGGGGCCATGCCGATCCTGTTGGATCTGGAACGCGACAGCGTTGAGGCCCGCGCCGCATGCCTGGGAAGCGGTGCCGATGATTTCTGGCTTTCGGAGATCGGGCCCAGCGATCTGTTGTTGCGTCTGCGCCTGCACCGCACAATTCAACAGCGCTCGGGGCAGCGACCGCCGCTGCTTGAGCTGGACGATCTCAGTGTCGATCCCACCAACCGAACGGTGCGGCGGGGAGACCGTGTGGTGGCGTTGACGGCCCGGGAATTCATGCTGTTGCAGGTGCTCTTGCGGCGGCGCGGCCAGGTGTTGAGCCGCGAGCTGCTGCTTCAGGAGGTGTGGCAGGGGGAGCGTTCCAGCAGCAATGTTGTGGAGGTGTACGTGCGCTATCTGCGTCAGAAGCTGGAGGCTGGTGGTGAGCGTCGTTTGCTGCACACCGTGCGCGGCCGGGGCTACTGCCTCGGGCAGGTGTTGCCGGAGGCTTGAGCGGCCATGGATGCCCTGCCCCCTGAGCCACCGCCGCAGTGGCTGCCGGTTGGGGCCCGCTGGTGCGTGGCCCAGCAGCGTTGCATTGATCTCGAGGTGGCCCGCAGTCCGGAGCAGCAGCGGCTGGGCTTGATGCAGAGGCCGGCTCTGCCGCCCTTGCGCGGGATGTGGTTTCCCTTTGCCACCCCCCAGCCGCAGCGCTTCTGGATGTTCAACACCCTTGCGCCTCTGGACATGATCTTTGTGCGCGATGGGCGGGTGCTCGATCTGGTGCCTGCCGTTCCCACCTGTGCTGCCCTGCCCTGTCGCTCCTACGCCGCCGATGCCGATGGCAATGGACGGGCTGATTTTGTTGATGCGGTGATTGAGATCGGTGCCGGTGAGGCGCAGCGGCTTGGCATTGGCATCGGCGATCCGGTTCGGATCACCCCGCACAAGCCTTCGCCGTGAAGCCGGCTCAAGCCGGCTTCGTTCCCGTCACGATCAAGGTGGGGTTCATCGGAGCCAGGCGGGTGCCATCCCCCAGCGGTTGTCCCCGCCAGGCCTGCAGTTGCTGCACGCGCACGGCCAATCCAGCGTTCTCGAGCAGTGGCCGAACGCTGGCCAAGGCCTCGATGCTCGTCAGGGGGATCACCACTACACCGCCACACCGCAGCCGCGTCAGCACCTCCTGCAGCAGGCGCTCCCGTTGAGCGCCCCCGCCTCCGAGCAGAACCCGGTCGGGCTGGCTGAGCTGGCTCGGGAGCTCGCCGTTCAGCACCGTAGTGGCGTCGGCCTCCAGCACCGCCGCAGGGCTGACGCCGAGCCGTTGTGCATTGCGTTGAATCAGTTGCGCGCCACCGGCGCGGCGTTCCACCGCCAGCAGTTGCAGCCCTGGGCGCAAGCGCAGCGCCTCGAGACCAACGCTGCCGGTGCCGGCTCCCAGATCCCAGAGCACGCCCTGTGGCGGCAAGGCGAGTTCGGCCAGCAGTTGGATGCGCACCTCCCGCTTGGTCATCAATCCGGGGTGATCGCTGTGCTGCAGGTAGAGCCCGTCATCGAGCCCGAACAACGGCAGCTGATGCGGATCCGGTGCGGGGGGTTCGCGGGCGATCAGCAGTGCAATCAGCAGTGGCTGCAGATCTGTTGGTAGTGCGGCGTGTGGGGCGATCAGCTGCACCCGTTCATCGGGGTGGCCGAGGTTTTCGCAGAGCCACAGGTCTGTGCTGGCCTCCAGCCCGCTGCTGCGCAATATCTGCTGCACGGTGATGGCGCCCCCCTGGTTCGGATCCGTCAGCACCGCCAGGGCTGCGGGTCGCTTCTGCAGGGTGCTGGCCAGGATTTCGGGGTCCCGTCCGTGCAGGCTCACCCAGTCGGCGTCCTGCCAGGGGCGCCCGATGCGGGAGAAGGCCAGCTGCAGCGATGTGGGGGCGGGATGAAACCGCAGCCGCTCTGCCCCGATGCGGTCGCAAAGGATGCGCCCCAGGCCGAACCAGAGCGGATCGCCGCTGGCCAGCACCACTACAGGCTTTTCCGCAGGCCTGGATTGCATGCTTTCCACCAGAGCCCGCGGGTCATCGCTGCTGAGCAGCTCGGGCTTGGCGTCCCCCAGCCAGTCCTGCAGAGCAGCTTGCAACCGCTGCGGTGCTGCAATCACGGTGGCCGCCCGCAGCAGCGTCTGCTGTGGAGCGGGCAACGAGGCGGGTGCCCCGGCGTCGGTGCCGATCACATCGATCATCCCGTCATTCTGGTGTGAGGGTTTGTGGGGCCATGGCAGGGGGTGATCTGCTGGTGGATCGCTTGGTGGCTGGGGGCTTCCTGCGTCCTGCGGTGCTGCTTCGAGGCTTGCAGCTGCGTCGCCCGGCCCTCTCCTGCTGGAGGGTGGGCCTTTTGATGGGACTCAGTGGCCTGCTGGTGGAGCCCCTGGCTTGGCTGCAGTCGTGGCTGTGGGCTCGCCGCTTGCGGAAGGCGGAACTGCCGGACGATCCGATTGTGGTGATTGGTCACTGGCGCAGTGGCACCACCTATCTGCATCAGTTGCTGGCCTGTGACCCCACGCTGGCCACGGCGCGCAATTCGCTCACCACGGCGCCGCAGGTGGCCTTGCTGCTCAAACCCTGGATTCGCTGGGCACTCCAAGCGTGGATGACGCGGAAGCGGCCGATCGACGCGGTGCCCTGGGGTCCGAATGACCCCCAGGAGGATGAGCTCGGTCTGGCCCGACTCAGCATCGACACCAACATGGCGGGCATGGCCTTCCCCCTGGCCTATCCCTGGTTTTTCCGGCGCAATGTTCTGGGTTCCTCCGCTGCCTTCGAGCGGCAGTGGCTGCACTTCAGCAAGCTCACCTGGCTCCATGACGGCCAGGGGAAGGCGGGACTGCTGATCAAGAACAGCGCCCATTCCGCCCGGGTGGAGTTGGTGCTGCGCCACTTCCCCAGGGCGCGCTTTGTGCTCCTGCGGCGTAATCGGCAGGATTCGATCCGCTCGCTGGTTCAGGTGAAGCAGCGGTTGGGTTCACTGGTGGGGCTTCAGCCCCTGCCCGATGCCGTCACCCAGGTGGAGGAAACGGTCGCTGCCCATCGCAAGCTGCTTGAGGCCTTTGAGGCGTCTCGGCACCGGATTCCTGCGGGGCAGTTGGTTGAATTGCCTTATGAGGAGTTGATCCGCCACCCCCTCGCTGCGCTGAAACGGATCTATGACGAACTCGGGCTCAGCAGCTGGCCAGTGGCGCAGGCCCCGCTGTCGGCTCGGATTGCCCAGGCCCGCAGCTACACCGCTGATCCGGTGACCCTGCCCTTGGCGGTGGAACAGCGCCTGAACGACCTGATGGAGGAGGCATGACCCCAGCCCACGATCGTCGCCAACGCTTGCACGAGCTTGTGATTGCCTTGATTGCTCAGCAGGACGATCTGCCCCTGCTCGATCCCGATCAGCCCGACCTGGAGGGGACGGCCCCCGGCCGTTGGCTGGATCAGAACCGCCGCAGCCTGCATCGCTATCAAGCCTTGGTCCGCACGGCGGTCACTTTGGACGCCCTTCTGGATGCCGAAGACAATCCCTCACCACTGTCTGCAGGTTGATGTCTGCGGGCTGATGTCTGCAGGCTGATCGCAACGGCTGGCTGATCGCGTCAAACCTGGCAATCTGGGGCGACTTTCGGCCCCTGCATGGCTTCGTTCGGTTGGTCCGCTCTGAACTCCCTGCTGGGTCGCGGCAAGCAAGCCAAGGGCTGGCAGCCACCGGAGGCCTCCTGGAGCCGACCCTTCGGCCTGGGCTGGGACAAGCCCTACACGGTTCGCTATGCCAGCAACCTCGACGACGGCCCCAACCACGGCATGCCGCTGGGGGGCTTCGGAGCTGGCTGCTTCGGGCGGGCACCCGACGGCAACATCAACCTCTGGCACCTCGATGGCGGCGAGCACTGGTTTGGTGTGCTTCCCGATTGCCAGTTCTCTCTGTTTGAAGGGAATGGTCGCGGCAAGCGTGCCCACGCCCTGGCGGTTCAGCCGGATCGGGATGCTTCGCGGCCGGAAGCTGGCCAGCCGCTGAAGGCCTGGGAGTGGTACCCGGCCAGCACGCCGGATCGCAGCACCGGCACCTATTCCGCCCGTTACCCCCTCAGCTGGACCAGCTATGAGGGCGTGTATGACGCCGAGGTGCGTTGTGAGGCCTTCAGCCCGATCCTGCCCGGTGATTACCAGCGCACCAGCTACCCGGTGGCGGTGTTCGTCTGGACGCTGCGCAATCCCACGGATCAGCCTCTGGATTTGTCGTTGCTGCTGAGTTGGCGCAACACCACCGGCTGGTTCACCAACACCGATGCCTCGGCGGAGGTTCACTTCCGCGATGACGGCAGCCCCGAGCACAACTACGCCCCGGCCATCGGCAGCACCGCCGGCCAGCGCAACCGTTGCATTGATGATGGCTCCCTGAAGGGAGTGGTGCTGGAGGGGAACGTCTCCAATCCCGTTGCCGAAGGTGAGGGCCAGTGGTGCATTGCCACAGCCGAGCAGCCCGGTGTGACGATCCAGCGCTGCAGTCGTTGGAATCCCAGCGGTGATGGGCGTGAGCTGTGGGACAGCTTCAGTGCTGATGGCTCCATCCCTGAAAGCAACAACGACCGACGCAGTGGATCCGACGATCCCCTCAGTGCTGCGCTGGCGGTGCAGTGTCAGCTGGCCCCCGGACAGAGTATTGAGATTCCGCTGGTGATCAGCTGGGATCTGCCTGTGACGGCTTTTGCCACCGGCAGCCAGGCGCTGCGCCGCTACACCGATTTCTTCGCTGCGGATGCCAACCAGGCGGTTGCCATTGCCGCTGAAGCGCTGCGTGACTGGCGCAGTTGGCGACAGCAGATCGAGGCCTGGCAGCAGCCGGTGCTGCAACGCCAGGACCTGCCGGAACCGCTGCGGATGGCTCTGTTCAATGAGCTCTACGACCTCTGCAGTGGCGGCAGTCTCTGGAGTGCGGCATCACCGGAGGATCCCTACGGTCGTTTCGGCGTTCTCGAGTGCCTCGACTATGCCTGGTACGAAAGTCTTGACGTTCGTCTCTACGGATCCCTGGCCCTGCTGCAGCTCTGGCCGGAACTCGATAAGGCCGTGCTGCGCAGCTTTGCCCGGGCGATTCCGGCCGCAGATGCCACCCTGCGCCCGATCGGTTGGTACTTCACCCAGGGCAAGGGCCGGGTGGAGGCTGACCGCAAGGTGAAAGGAGCCACCCCCCACGACCTCGGGGCTCCCAACGAGATCCCCTGGGATGCGACCAACTACACCGCCTATCAAGACTGCAATCTCTGGAAAGACCTTGGCAGTGATTTTGTGCTGCAGGTGTGGCGCACGTTCAAGCTCGCCCCCAGTGGTGAAGACATCCGCTTCCTCGCCGATTGCTGGCCGGCGGCCGTGGAGGCGCTGCGCTACCTGAAGACGTTCGACGTGAACAACGATGGCCTGCCCGACAACGGCGGTGCTCCGGATCAGACCTTCGACGACTGGCCCCTCAAAGGGGTGAGTGCCTACTGCGGTGCCCTCTGGATTGCTGCGCTTGAGGCAGCCCTGGCCATTGCCCAGATGCTTCAGCTCAGTACCGGGCTGGATACCTCCGCTGAGCAAAGGGAATTCAGCGGTTGGCTGGAGCAATCCCGGGGCAATTTCGACAAGCTGCTCTGGAACGGCGAGTACTACGACATTGATGCCGAGAGCGTCACGCCGGTGGTGATGGCCGATCAACTCTGCGGCGATTTCTACGCACGGCTCCTGGGCCTGCCGCCGGTGGTGAGCGACAACAACAGCCGCAGCACCTTGAAGGCGGTGAAGGAGGCCTGCTTCGAGGCTTTCGATGGAGGATCCCTCGGTGTGGCCAATGGTCTTCGTCGCGATGGCACGCCGTTGGATCCCAATGGCACCCACCCGCTCGAGGTGTGGACGGGAATCAACTTCGGGATCGCCAGTTATTACCGCTTGATGGGAGACAAGCAGACGGCGCAAGCGATCTGCTCAGCGGTTGTCGAGCAGGTGTATTCCGGTGGTCTGCAGTTCCGCACCCCTGAGGCGATCACTGCGGTGAACACCTTCCGGGCCTGTCACTACCTCAGGGCCATGGCCATCTGGGGGCTCTGGGCCACGGAGACCGACTGGATGCTCATCCCCGGAGCGGATGCCCGTTGAAGCGTGGCGCTGGGGGATTCACCGAACTGGTTGCGGTAATCCCTGGCGAGGTGATTACGGCTCTGGAAGCCGTAATGGCAGGCAATTTCATGAACGGTGCTGCCGCCAATGGTCTGCTGCACCTCCGGGGAGCTGAGGGCGTGATGCACCTGGCTGAGCCGGATCTGTTTCAGCAACGCCATGGGGCCGGTGCCGAAGCTCTGGCGGCTGTGGTGAACGATCGAAGACCGCGAGGCGAAGATCGTGGCGCTGAGATCGTTGAGCGTGATCGCTTGGCCGGTGTTCTTGAACCCCAAGCCACCAGATCCTTCATCAGTCCTGCCCCCCACACCCAGTTCACCACTGGCTGTTCCCTGCAGCTGATGGGGTGACAACGCTTCCAGCACCGCCACTTCCACCAGATCCTCCTGGCCCCCTCCCATCAGCTGGGCCTGGATCAAGCTGCTGATCTCTGCAAACCGTTGGGGGTGGACGTTGGCGGAGTTGGACCTGTGGATCACCTCGAGCGTCTGGTGATCACCGGTGGCGGTGGCGAGCTGTTCAAATCGTGTCTGGGAGACGAGGGCAACCTGGATGTGGTCCCCTGCCGGAAGCTGAACAAAAGCGTCGCTCAGGCCGGCATGAAAACCATGCAGTGAGCCGGGTTGTGTTCCCTTCCCACGAACCACCGGCAGCTGATCGGTGGTGCTCCAGCTGAGGGGAAAGACCCCAGGGCGTCGGTTGCCCTGAAGCAGCAGGTCTTGATTGGTCTGGATGGATAAAACCGGCAGCTGCCGTGAACCATCCAGCTGGAAGCTCCCTTTGAGCCGGCCCCGGCTCAATTAGGCGACATCCATTTCAAAGCCCACCGCCTGCAGGCTGTTGCTGAGGCCCGGACCAGAGTGGAATGCAACCTCCATGGGCTGATTGTTGGCGTGAATCGCCTTCTGTGCAGGTTTGTTGTGAGAATTCATTCACTCACCTCCTGCCCATGCGCCGTTTGTTCTGCTGTTTGTTGGCTGCTCTGGGGCTGCTGCTGCTCACGCCAGGTCTGGCATGGGCCCAGGTTCATCAGCACGAAAACGAGGATGGCGTCGCCATGGTCCGTTCGCTGGAGAGCCTCAGGGACCTCGATTACGACAGCTGGCAGGCGGTGGCCTACCGCGAAGGCCCTCCGGGCCAGCCGGTGGTGCTGCGCGTGGTGGGCTATCCCGGGAAACTGCGGCTCGATCATCCGGTGAGCCTCCAGGTGTTGGCGGGTCGGCGCGAGTGGCAGCTGGACGACATCACCCTGGCCAATCCGGTGCTGGCCACCGATGGGCGCGACGCAGCGGCTGAATTTGCCCTCGATCCTCTGCTGGACGATCTCAGCAACAACCGACCGCTGCGTTTGGCGTTGCCAGGTGTCTTCACCGAGTTGCCGATCCCTCCCTACGTCGTCGGTGAATGGCGCTCCCTGCAGGACCTGCCCCTCAGCTGATGTGGGAGCTCTGGATGCGGCGGGCCCTGGCCCTGGCTGCCCTTGCTGAAGGTCACACCAGCCCCAACCCCCTCGTGGGGGCCGTGGTTCTTGATCGCGAAGGGCGCCTTGTGGGCGAAGGCTTCCATTCGCGGGCCGGAGATGCCCATGCCGAGGTGGGTGCCTTGCGGCAAGCCGGTGATGCGGCCCGGGGTGGAACCCTCGTGGTCACCCTTGAACCCTGCTGCCACCACGGCCGCACGCCCCCCTGCAGTGAGGCGGTGCTGCGCGCGGGTATTGGCCGCGTTGTGATCGCCCTGGAGGATCCCGATCCCCGGGTGGATGGGGGCGGCATCCGTCAGCTGAGGCAGGCGGGGCTGGAGGTGATCAGTGGTGTGCTGCGCGAGGAGGCCCGCCAGCAGAACCGGGCTTTTCTGCACCGCGTTCGCACCGGCCGTCCGTTTGGGGTTCTGAAGTGGGCCATGAGCCTGGATGGCCGCACTGCTTTGCCCAATGGCGCCAGCCAATGGATCAGCGGTCCACCCGCCCGCGATTGGGTGCATCAGCTGCGCAGTGGCATGGATGCCGTGGTGGTTGGGGGCGGCACGGTTCGCGGCGATGATCCGCTGCTCACCAGCAGGGGCCGGCGTTCACCGGAGCCGCTGCGGGTGGTGTTGAGCCGCAGTTTGGATCTGCCGGATCGTGCCCAGCTCTGGGACACCGCGGTGGCACCGACCCTCGTGGCCCATGGCCCCGATGCCGACCTCCGGCGTTTGCCATCCGGGCCTGAGGCACTGGGGCTTTCGGCCTGTGAACCGCAGCAGCTGATGGAGGCCCTGGCGGAACGGGGGTGCAACCAGGTGCTTTGGGAATGCGGCCCTGAGCTGGCGGCTGCGGCGATCCAGCAGGGCTGCGTGCAGGAGATTGCAGCGGTGGTGGCTCCGAAGCTGATGGGGGGCATGGCGGCCCGCACCCCCCTTGGAGATCTGAACTTCAGCGCCATGGATCAGGTGCTGCAGGGGCAGTGGCATCAGAGCGAGCCCATGGGCAACGACTGGTTGCTGCGTTGGCGCAGCGGCAGCTGAGCTCAGCGCTCCCGGCTCTGCCGATCGAGGCTGCTGGCGAAGCGGCCGATCAGCACCCCCATCACGGCAGCGAGGTACAGCGGTCCGGCAACGCTGGTGGCCACACTCACCATCCGTGACAGGGGGAGCATCGGGCTGATGTCCCCGAAGCCGACGGTAGTGAGGCAAACGAAGGCGTAGTAGTTGATTGCCGAAAACAGGCGGGCGCTGGCCAGGACGCTCGAATCGCCGACGTTGGCCATCTCCAGGGGTTGAAAGCTGCCCGGCTGGATGGTTTCCAGAGCACTCATCACCAGGCCGGCGGCGAGGCCGATGTGCAGGTATCCCGCAGTGGCACCCATCAGCAGCGCTTCGGTGACGCGTTTTGTGCTGGCGAAGCGGGTTACCAGGCGGATCACACTCCAGCCCACCAGCACGCTCCAGCTCAGGGCCAGCGGCATGCCGCTGTAGATCAGCTCCAGGGGCGTGAGCAGCCAGAGCCACATGGTCACCAAGGCCATCAGCCCCAGACCCCGATACAGCGCATCACTCCAGTTCGGAGCGTTGCTGCTCCCCACCATCACTTGGGTGAGCAGCAAGGCAATCAGGCTGTAGCCGATGTAGGTCGCCCACACCAAGCGGGGAAAGGCGAAGCCCACGGTGGCAATCACAGTGCAGAGCAACAGCAGCTTCAGCTGGGTGTCATCACGCCGCAGGAGCCGCTGAACCAGTCCCACCAGCACCTTGGCCATTGTCGCTGCCCCCAGATTCGGAAGTGAGCTGCGACTGTCAAGCCTTACTCAATCGAGCAAGGAGAGCTGCTGGTGCTTGTTGGCGGGGACCGCAGTTGGCTTGAGTGCTCTGCAATCCCATGGCTCCGCTGGCGCTGGCGTGAGCATCGGCTCGAGGGCGCGTCGGTGAGCTCCATCACCCGGTTCCAGCCAGATGCTCTCCAACCCCTCGGGGATGATCACCGGCATCCGATCGTGCAATGGGGCCACCAGGCTGTTGGGCTGCGTGGTGATCACGCAGCAGGTCTCCACTTCACTGCCATCGGGGCCGATCCAGCGGTCCCAGACACCGGCCAGCCAGAACAGTTGCCGGTCTTTGCGCTGGATCAGGTGCCCCTTTTCAAAAAAGCCGGTGCTCGGCAGAAGGCAGCGGTGATGACGCCATGGCCCGCGAAAGGAGGCTTTCTCCGCGATGGTTTCGGCGCGGGCATTGATCGGTCGCGGCGCCTGCAGCGGGTCCTTGACCCAGCCCGGCAGGAGGCCCCAGAGCATGTGGGAGAGACGGTCTTCACCGTGCTCACGCCGCACAGCCAGCACCGGTTCTTGGGGGCGGATCAGCTCGCGGGGGGCGTAATGCTCCAGCCAGGCGCAGTCCTCCGGCCGCAACCAGCTGCGCAGCAGCTGCTGCAATTCCGCGCGAGGCGTGTCGAGGCAGTAGCGACCACACATGGGCAGAAGCTAGGCGCCGTTCGGTTCTCACACCCGTTGATTGCCAGAGATCCCTCGTAGCGTGTCGGAACTCTCAGGCCATCCATGCCGATCCGCCAGGACGACAACCAGCCGAACCGTCGCTTCGGGATCATCAACCTGGTGCTGATTGGCTTCGGGGTGTTGCTGCTGGCCAGCAGCTTCCTCCCCAGCAATGGCATGCAGCAGGTGCCGCGGGTGCCCTACTCCCTGTTCATTGATCAGGTGAATGACGGTGCGGTGAAGCGGGCCTTCATCACGCAAGACCAGATTCGCTACGAGCTGAGCGATCCCGAGGAGGGCACGCCTCCGGTGCTGGCCACCACGCCGATCTTCGACATGGATCTGCCCCAACGCCTCGAGACCAAGGGCGTTGAGTTCGCGGCAGCTCCCCCGAAGAAGCCGAACATCTTCACCACCATCCTCAGCTGGGTGGTGCCGCCCCTGATCTTCATCCTGGTGCTGCAGTTTTTTGCTCGCCGCTCGATGGGCGGTGGTGCTCAGGGGGCGTTGAGCTTCACCAAGAGCAAGGCCAAGGTGTACGTGCCCGATGAGGAGTCGCGGATCACCTTCGCCGATGTGGCGGGCGTGGATGAGGCGAAGCAGGAACTCACCGAGATCGTCGACTTCCTCAAGCGCCCTGAGCGCTATGCCGAGATCGGTGCGCGTATTCCTAAAGGTGTGCTGCTTGTCGGCCCTCCCGGCACCGGTAAGACCCTGCTGTCCAAGGCCGTGGCCGGCGAAGCCGAGGTGCCCTTCTTCATCATTTCCGGATCGGAGTTCGTGGAACTCTTCGTTGGTGCCGGTGCCGCTCGCGTGCGCGACCTGTTTGAAGAAGCAAAGAAAAAAGCGCCCTGCATCATCTTCATCGACGAACTGGACGCCATCGGCAAGAGCCGTTCAGGCTCCATGGGCGTTGTCGGCGGCAACGACGAACGGGAGCAGACCCTCAACCAGCTGCTCACTGAGATGGATGGCTTTACCGCCCAGGACAAGCCGGTGATCGTTCTGGCGGCCACCAACCAGCCCGAGGTGCTCGATGCAGCCCTGCTGCGTCCCGGTCGTTTCGACCGGCAAGTGCTCGTGGACCGTCCGGACCTCTCCGGCCGCAAGACCATCCTCGAGATCTACGCCAAAAAGGTGAAGCTCGCTGCAGGTGTTGACCTCGACAGCGTCGCCCAGGCCACCAGTGGTTTTGCCGGCGCTGATCTCGCCAACCTGGTGAATGAAGCTGCCCTGCTCGCAGCGCGTGCCCAGCGCACCAGCGTTGAGCAGCAGGACCTCGGTGAAGCGATCGAGCGGGTTGTGGCCGGTCTGGAGAAGAAGAGCCGCGTCCTTCAGGACGATGAAAAGAAGGTGGTGGCGTATCACGAGGTGGGCCACGCGATCGTGGGCCATCTCATGCCTGGCGGCAGCAAGGTGGCCAAGATCTCGATCGTGCCCCGTGGCATGAGCGCCCTGGGCTACACCCTGCAGCTGCCCACCGAAGAGCGCTTCCTCAATTCCAAGGAGGAACTCCAGGGCCAGATCGCCACGCTTCTCGGTGGTCGCTCGGCTGAGGAGATCGTCTTCGGCAAGATCACAACGGGTGCTGCCAATGATCTGCAGCGGGCCACCGATCTGGCTGAGCAGATGGTGGGCACCTATGGCATGAGCGACACCCTGGGGCCCTTGGCCTACGACAAGCAGGGCGGTGGCCGTTTCCTTGGCGGGGGCAACAACCCACGCCGCTCGGTGAGTGATGCCACGGCTCAGGCCATTGATAAGGAGGTGCGTGGGCTGGTGGACCAGGCCCATGACGACGCCCTCGCGATCCTGCGGGAGAACATGGCGCTGCTCGAGACGATCGCCCAGAAGATCCTCGAAAAAGAGGTGATCGAGGGGGATGACCTCAAGCAGATGCTCGAGGCGAGTGTGCTGCCGTCCGGTGTGACCGCTTGACGGCAGCGGGGCTCATCCCCGATAACAGTCCTTTGAACCGTCGCGATGGCTACCGCTTCTGCGGGCGTTGCTGCTGTCCTCTCTCCACTGTGCGGACGTGACTTCCTTTCCTCGGCGGATTGTTCCGCCGAGGAAACAGCAGCGTTGCTGGATCTGGCTGCACAACTGAAGAGCGGCGATCGTCGGATCGATCTCGGCAACCGTGTGCTGGGTCTGATCTTCAGCAAGGCTTCCACCCGAACCCGTGTGAGTTTTCAGGTGGCCATGGCCCGCCTCGGCGGACAGACGGTGGATCTCAATCCTTCCGTCACCCAGCTCGGCCGCGGCGAGCCGCTGGAAGACACGGCCCGGGTTCTCAGCCGTTACTGCGATGTGCTGGCGATTCGCACCTTCGCTCAGCAGGAACTGGTCGACTACGCACACTGGGCCTCGGTGCCGGTGATCAATGCCCTCACCGATCTGGAGCATCCCTGTCAGGCCCTGGCCGACTTCCTCACCATGCAGGAAGCCCATGGCCCCCTTCCTGGTCAGACCCTGGCTTATGTGGGCGACGGCAACAACGTGGCCCATTCCCTGATGCTCTGCGGCGCTCTGCTAGGGGTGAATGTGCGGATCGGCTGCCCCGAGGGCTTCGAGCCCTTGCCGGGTGTGCTTGAGCAGGCCCAATCTTTGGCCCAGCACGGTGCCTCGATTGAGGTGGTGACTGACCCCAGTGAGGCGGTGGCGGGTGCCCAGGCCGTTTACACCGACGTTTGGGCCTCCATGGGCCAAGAGGCCGAACAGGCGCAGCGGGAGCAGGCCTTTGCAGGATTCTGTGTGGATCAAGCCCTGATGGAGCAGGCGGCAGCCGATGCGATCGTTCTGCACTGCCTGCCGGCCCACCGCGGTGAGGAGATCAGCGCCGAGGTGATGGAGGGCACGGCAAGCCGCATCTTTGATCAGGCGGAAAACCGCCTGCATGCGCAGCAGTCTCTGTTGGCGGTGTTGATGGGTGGTCTGTGACGGTGATCCACCGCTGGTTGGTGCCGTTGATGGTCACCGCCCATGCGGTGGCAGCGTCAGCGGATCAGGCCACCGACAAACAACAGCAGAGCACCATCGCCCGATGGACGGCCGAGAAAATCTGTGAAATGGGTGTGGATGCTTTTTACGCCTTGCCGGATCCTGAGCTCAAAACCATGTTTGAGCGCGACACCTCGATGCGTTACGAGGATGTTCCCAACGCACCAACCGATCAGGAAAAGTCCCGTATTACCGGGCAATTGATGGGATATCTGATGGCGGCCTGTCCGCAACAGCTTGAGAACTACAAAAACCGCTGAAGAGCATCGCGATGCGTAAGGAACGCTGCTGGGTTTGGTTCAAAGGTGGCCTCTCGGAGGAGGGGCACTGGATGTCGGGCTGGGTGGCCAGCACAACCGAGCAGCCGGGGCTGCTGATTGAGCATCCCGGCTATGTCTCCTGCCGGGTTCCGGAATGGCGTGTGGTGTTTAAGGAGCCCAAAGACCTGAACCTGGCGCCGAGCATTCCTGAAGCTGCGGTGTGGAAGCTGGTTTGAGTGAGCCTGCGCTTGCGGCACACGGCAAGGAACGGTACAAATGTATTGCCCGAACCTTTTCTTGCGGTGACCCGTGCCCCCCAGGAGCCCCTCACCACTGCTCAGCAAGAGCTTTACGACTGGCTGGCGGACTACATCGGCACCCATCGCCACAGCCCTTCGATTCGCCAGATGATGCAGGCGATGGGACTGCGCTCTCCTGCGCCGATCCAGAGCAGGTTGCGCCATCTTCAGCAGAAGGGATGGATTACCTGGCAGGAAGGCCAGGCGCGGACCTTGCAGCTCCTTGGAGACATGGTCGGTGCCGCCGGGATTCCCGTGCTGGGCGCCGTTGCCGCCGGTGGCCTGGTGACGGCTTTCGATGATGTTCAGGAGCATCTCGACCTGGCGCCGGTGCTGGAGACCCGTGGCCTGTTTGCCCTGACGGTGAATGGTGACTCGATGGTCGACTCCCACATCGCCGATGGGGATGTGGTGTTGATGGAGCCGGTGCAGGATCCGCAGCGGTTGCGCAACGGCACGGTGGTGAGTGCTCTGGTGGCCGGCAGTGGCACCACGCTTAAGCATTTCCATCGCCAGGGGGCGACGGTGGTGCTGGAAGCTGCCAACCCCGCTTATCAACCGATTGAGCTTCCCGCCGAACAGGTGGAGGTGCAGGGTCGCTTGGTTGCCGTCTGGCGCCAGGTCTGAGGCTCCCGCGGTGTAAGCTGTTTCACGACAACGGCGGCTCTGAAGCTTCCACGTCGATATGGGGCCATAGCTCAGCTGGTAGAGCACCTGCATGGCATGCAGGGGGTCAGGAGTTCGAGTCTCCTTGGCTCCATTCTTAAGAAAAGCCAGTCCAGCACTGGCATCTGAGCGGTCCACTCGGGCCGCTTTTTTAATGAAAAACGGCTAAATATCATTTTTTGTGCGCCAAAGTGTGCGCCAATCTTGCGGGGAAGGTGTTGAGCGGTGCTAGTGCCAAAAACGCGCTGTGTATCCATTTGAACGACGCAGGGGTTGACACTCCCCTATAAAGGATCTGTAGCAACCGCTACATAACGTTCACTCCTTTCGAAGGGGCGCAGACACTCCAAGCCACGGAACGGGGACTTGGAATTTTCTGAGGAACTAACCATGACTGCTCTTCTCTACAGAGGTCACTCCTACGAAGCTCAAGCAGCTTCACCCAAAGCTTGTGTCGAGCTGACCTACCGCCGCGAGCACTACAACACCTGCCGCGAAGAAGTCGCTCAAAATGCTCATCCGAGCCTGACCTACCGAGGCGCGTCCTACACCAAGTGATCAAGGCTTGATCAGAAGATCCCTAGCCCCTGCCCTCGGTGGGGGTTTCTTTTTGCCTGGAGTTGGCATCCTTGGCTGAGCAGTCAGGCTCTGATGGCACGGATCGGCAACAAAAAAGCGTTCACCGTCCACCTAAGCGATGAGATGGCGGCAATGCTTGATCTCAAGCGGAAGGAGTGGTGCCTAAGAAGTCGCGGTGAAGTCATAGAGCGCCTTTTGGGTTGGATGGTCGAGTCCTCAGAGTCGGACTCGTAGCCGTTGTGAAGTTGCGCTGGTGGTGATTGAGGAGACATGAGCTACTTCAAGTGCCCTCACTGCAACTTTGATCCCGGTGCCCATGCTTGGTCGGGTATGGCCCGGGCGAGGCATAAATGGGAGGCGCACCAAATCCCTAGTAGCGCAACCTTCAACTCCAGAACCCACTACTACCCAGATAAAGAGACTTGGGATGAGTACCAGTCGAAGCTGAGGGTGGCGAGGCTCTACCCAGTGCTCTCGCTTCTTAAACAGTGGATTAAAGGGATTCCCGAGAATCTCCACTTGTCGAAGTCACAGCTGCTCTGGCTCACCTTGGGCATCGGTCTAGTCCTTGGATACGCCTTGGCGCTTCTGTTCCATCGCTGAAGCTCTGGCATCAATCAGAGCCACCAACGCTGAACGCAAATGCAGCTGGCGGGATGCGCTGGTGATGACCGCCAAGGGAAATGGCTTCGCCGGCGGAGTGACGTAAGGAAGGTCGAAAAGAGAGAGAAATTCAGGTAGGGGTGAGTGCTGATGAAAAGAACTGATTCGTCTTGGTCACGGGTCTAGTGACAGGAGCGCCTGAGGTCCTTAAATTCCACTCACACCAGATACAGTGTCCAAACGCTTCATAAGCTCCATGCCGGCACCACTACAGTGGGTTTCGACTCCGGCACTTGGTCAGGGCCGTGCCAGTGGGGGAAGCACTGCGGCCGAGCTGTTTGAGTCAGGAAGTAGTCAGAAGCGCAGGTCCCTTCTCGAGACACTCGTAAGAGAGATCTGCCAGAACAGCTGCGATCAAAGGATCGGCTCTGAGAGGGCATCTGTCTATTTCGATCTGCTGCTGCTGAACGGTGAAGAGCGTGATGCATTTCTAAGGGCTGCGGACTGGGGTGGTTTGAAACCGCACATGGGTGCGGTAACTGGCCTCAGTGGTGCTGCGCTCACCCTCAGAGCGGGGCTCGAGGCGATGGAAGCCGACACGCTCGTCTGCCTGCGCATCAGCGACAGCGGCACCGAAGGTCTTTCGGGAGATGACTGGGACGAGAGCGGCAACTTCCGCCGCCTCTGTATTCAGAATTTCTCCACCGGCAATGACGCCGGGCGTGGTGGAAGCTTCGGACTAGGCAAGGCGGTGAGCTGGATGCATTCGCGCCTGCTCACGGTTCTGTTCTCCTCACGCGTGCATGGCCGGGAACAGGAAGGCTTGAGGCTGTTCGGGCGAAGCGAGATCCCGGCCCATGACATCGAAGGAGCTTCATTCCTTGATGGTGCCTATCTCGGCTCACCGGGTCTTCGCGACGGAATCGATGTGGCTTTGTCCGACTGGAGAACTGAGGAAACATGCGTCGATTTGAAGCTTGAAAGAGCAGGGCTCAGCGGAAGCGGGACGACACTTCTTATTCCCGCGTTCCATGAACCAGATCGGGAGGACACAGGGGCACTTGGCATTCGGGATCCGGAAGATCTCTGCGCAGACCTGACCGATGCCGCAGCGAAATGGTTCTGGCCAGCGATCAGCTGGGGACGCCTAGAAGTGCAAGCCCGTGTCTTTCGCAGTGGCGATGCAAATCCAAGCCACGTAAGCCGTGCCGAAGTGAACGGCATTTGGGCACCTTTTCTCGCCGCCAGTCGGACCGAACCTGGAACCGCTGCTGCCCTCGACCCCGGAGACTCCGCAGCCCTGGATCTGACAAGTTTTCCCCTCCCCCGGAGAATCCACCCAGAGGACCGGCCAGACCTGCTTCACAAGCCTGCTGAGACCACCATCCGTCTGGGTGTGACGAGGGTTAGTCCCACCGAAGGCTGCCTGCCTTGTCGATCCACCATTGCTCTGATCCGTGGGGCCGGAATGGTCGTCGACTATGTCGACGGAAATCGCTTGAACGACGGCGGCGCTTATTGCGCAGCTGCAATGGTGGGAAATGCCATTCAGCACATACCGGCTTCCGCCGCCATGGATGCTCAGAGCGCAGTGCCGGCGGATGTGGAGGAGTACTTCCGGGCTGCGGAGCCAGTCACGCATGACGACTGGCTTCCGACCACCCGCCGACTGAGGGAGAGCTACGACTGGCGTGGGTCGGCAGGACGACTGAGGGGCCTGCGCTCTGAGCTGCGGCAGTTGGTGATCCAGAAACTTCTGATTGCAGATGAACCGTCACCGGATGAAGGCCCGGAACTGCTTGCACGGATGCTCAATCTCGGCCGGGGGATCAGCCCGACTTCTGAGACAAAACGCGGCGAGCGACCGCGGTTGGAAATTGTTCTGGACCGCGATGGATGCTGTTTTGATCCATCACGGAAAGGATGGTCACTTCAGGGTGAGCTGATCCGTCATGGCAATGGCGAAGCGAGCGCTACCGCAGGACTCAGCTTCAGCAGCTTGGCCGATTCCGGTAAAGGGGAAGCCTGGAGAATCAGCGACATCGAACTGATGGGCTCCGTTAAAGAGGTGAGCCTGGATGATTCCGATGCAAGGCGCTTCGTCTTCTCGGTGAGTTCAGAGTTCCGCACACTCCCGTTCCGCTGTCTGGTCAAGCCTCCAACGGGTGTTGACCCGGCACTTGCCGGTTTCCGGCAGGGGGGTTGATTCATGGAATTCCTTCCCTGGAAGACAGTCGACTTGGACGGTGCATTCCGCGTTACAGCTCCAGAAAGTATTTCTGAAGAGGTGATTCAGGAGGTGAGCAATGCGGTCACCTTCCGTTTCAGCGGAGAGACGAAATCCATCCGTCTGGAGATTCTCCTGACACCACCATGGGGTTGGGAAGAGTGTTTCCCTGCAGTTGAACAGGAGCAGCCTCCTGCTCGTTTCATCTGCCGGCTGATCAGTAGATCGACCGGTCGAAGGATCGTGGTGCCACTTGAGGATGACGGCCTCGGTCTGTGGTTCGCCGAGCATGATTTCTCAGCCCTTCTTGATGGGGAGGAAATCCGAGCCGAGGCTCTTCTGGTCCGGACGGAAGCAGCTGAAGAACTCTGCGATGGGTTTGCCGACAAGAAGGGGCAGATCGTTGGCCGCAGCTGCATTCATACAATCCGCTTCACAAGCAGAAGTGCGAAAAGCGAAGCCCTGTTTCAGCTGCGCTGGACTGACTTTCCAAGTGGAGCGAGCCAGCAGCTCTGGCGGCTCCAGGCCGGTGAACCCCCGGTGCTTGAACTCAACGCGAAAGTTTCAGCACCCCTGCGGAGACTGCTGATGAGCCGCGGCAGGCGCCGCAACGGGCCGGCTCTGCAGCGTGATGCTGTGTTCATGGCGATCTGCTCAGGCGTATGGCCTCTGCTTGTCTCCGGTGCACTTGCCGATCTTCAGCGCATCGTGGATCAGGACCGGAGCATCGATCCCGAAGAGGCGATCGCATCGATGAACAGCTGGCAGAGCAGGTTGCTCGGTCTGTTCGCTCCAGGGCTTACCGGCGCTGATCTGCCGGCCCACAGCGCCCTTCCCTTGCTCGTGCGTGAACTCCATAGCCCGGGAGGATTTATGCGCCTGATGCTGCGGATGCCGGCACTGATTCAGGAAGAGACACGTCTGGTGACACTTGCCGAGGCGATGGCCGACGCCCAGCAGGTTCATCCAGCGGCAGAGGCTGAGGCGGCCATCGAAGCGGAGGCGGCATGAGCAACGATCTGTTCCGGCTCGTCCATCCGGTGAGTGAACAGGGGCTTGTGGAAGCGCTTCGCGATCCCCATCTGCTGGAGGTGAAACCGGTGGATGCCGAGGTGGACCTCTCGGGTTTCGATGCCGCGCTTGAGCAACTGCTCAGCAGTGATGTGCGCGAGTCCGCGATGGACGGTGCTCTGGTGGAGCCACTGCACAGAGCCCTGCGGCACCTGCCGGAATCGGTGACCACCGACATGCGCGTCTGGCACTGGTTCTGCCTTGTTCGCCATCACGATTTGGTGTGGAGGCGATGGAGGGGAAGCGCACCCGCCGATCCTGAGGACGGATTCCTCAGCGGGAAAGGGCATCGACCAGTGCCGGCGGTTCGTTTTCTGGGCACAGCCTCGATCAACGGCCACGGCCGCAACACCTTCGCCCGTCTGTTTTTCGCAGCACAGCGACTGATCGGATCCGAAGGCGAGGACTACGACCTCGTCAGGCGCCTGTTCACCAGCCAAGAACTGCATCTCGGCATCAGTGACCGGGAATACGGTTTGCTCCCGGCGGTGAACCGTGTACTCACGAGCGAGCTGGCAGATCTGCCTGATCTGCGGGTGCGTGCGGGGGTCCGCCGCCTGAACGGCCTCGGAGGATCGATCTGTCTCGACCTACTGGACGAAGGCGAGATCGCCGGACTGATCCGAAGCAACGACGAGGAGCAAAGCGCCTAATGGTGAAAAGCCTGATCCCTGATGATCCGCATCGGTTGAAGGCTGTGAAAGGGCCCGAACAGGTTCTCGAGCCGAATCAAACCAGCTGCAGCCTTGATGAACTACCCGGCTACATGCGATCGATCGCAGCGGATACCCCGCTTGCGGTGGATTTGTTTAGCGGTGCCGGAGGCTTGAGCCTTGGCCTGCACCGTGCCGGCTTCGAGGTGGTGCTGGCTTGCGACATCCGGCCTGACTCAATAGCGACCCACCGTCATCACTTCGGCGGCTGCTCTGAACAGTGCGATTTAAGTGACCCAGAGGTGCTGGCGCAACTCTGCCGCCAACTCAACGCCGGTGGGGAGGTGGCACTGGTAGCTGGAGGCCCACCCTGTCAGCCCTTCTCCCGGAACATCCGCTGGAGGAAGCACGACGATGACGTGTTTGATCAGCACCAAGAGCTGAACGAGGGCCGCCGCGAACTGTGGGAATCGTTTCTCACCGTTGTTGAGGGCGTCATGCCGCGTGCCTTCTTGATGGAGAACGTTCCTGACATCGCCCAGACAGGTGACCAAGAGGTGTTCCGAGGAATCGTCAGCCGCGCGGAAGCTGCTGGCTACCGCGTGCATGCCCGTCTTGTTCATGCCTGGGAATACGGCGTTCCGCAGCTCCGGCCGCGGCTGTTCATTGCGGGCACCCGTCTGCCTGATTTGAAAGGAAACAGCTACTGCTCGCCATTGGTGTGGCCTGAACCCACCTGTAGTTCTCTTGAAGAAGCAGTCAGCTTGGACGACGCCATCGGCGACCTGCCAGCACTGGAGGGCGACTGGTGGGAGCAATGGAGCGAGACCAGCAAATACCACGGCCCAAACAACGCCTACCAGAAGCTGATGCGCAATTGGCTGCCCGTTCAGAGGGATGCTTTGTATGACCACATAACCCGCAAGGTGCGGGGCGATGACCTAGAGACCTTCCAGCTAATGCGAGATACCGGGCTCCGATATCACGAGCTGAGTGAGGAACAACGCCGCTACGCCGTAACCAGTCGTGCGAAGAGAGAAGGGAAGCTGCTGGATAAAAAGGACAAGGAGAATAGCTTCAGCAATAAATACAACATCCTCAAGGCGAAGGAGCCGTGCCTGACCGTCACGGCTCACATGGCGAAGGACGGCTACTGGTACATCCATCACCAACAGAACCGGACCCTCTCGATCCGGGAGGCAGCACGGGTGCAGTCGTTCCCCGATGGCTTCCGTTTCCACGGCACGCCTTCGAACCGTTTCCACCAAGTGGGGGAAGCAGTGGCCCCGTTAGTCGGGGAAGCACTTGGCAGGGCAATGCTCGATGCGATTAACCGACGAACCGAAGAAGACCTTTGGCGATCACCGGAGCCGATCAGGCAGGAACTCCTCGACTGGTATCGCGATGAAGGTGTCGTAGCACTGCAGCCATGGGCACGGCAGAAGGAAAACGGAGTGTTGATTCCTGAGGAGATGAAGGCATGGAGAGTGTTCCTCGGTGAACTCCTCATAAACCAGCTGCCTGCCGAGCGGCAGATGCAGTTTTGGGAACGGGTGCTGAAGCGATGGCCAACTTATGAGACGTTCCTTGCAGACGCCGAACCGAATCGACGTCGAACCTTTCGCAGCCTTCACCTCGAGAAAAATGAAAACCTGCTCCAGCAGGTAGCCATCCAGCTGAAGGAAGGACTCGAATGGAGGGAGTGGGTCCGTACTGATTTAAAGGGCTTAGGTCGAGATCGGATACGGCAATGCTTGGCGATGGTCGGCATCACGACTGATCGGAGCTGCAGCATTGGTCTGGGTCGGATGGTGGGTCGGATCAACGGCAGCGAAGAATCGGAACAGCTGCTCTCACGTCAGCGGCGCGAACTGAACCTGGGTCTCCTATTGGGGGGGGATCAAGACGGCCGCATCTACCGGGCCGCCGTTGCAGTTGCAGAGCGCTGGTGCCAGCCGGAGGCACTGTGCGAAGGCGGTCTATCGGTCAACAGCGATCAGTGTCCTCTATGCATCAACAGATGTTGCGGGTTTGCTCAGGAGGAAAGAGAAAATCTAAAAGCAGGTTAAGAAAAATTATTTACGCTCGAATATCGCTTTGATGAAACGTTTTTCGATAGAAATTATTATTGATTCTCCAGTTCAAATCCTGGCCCTAAATAATTAGACAACTCAGATGCTTTTAGCTCAGGAGCATGAAAAGTTACTGCTAAACGTTTGAACAGTTTGCCAAGGCGAACGGTGCTATCTCGACCAGTACCCTTGTCAGGCTTTGGCACAGTTGCTGTACCTGCCTTAGCGAAACCGTCGGGCATTGCATATTTCATCACAAGGTATTCATGAATTTCCTTATTAGAAACACAATCTTGTCTTGAACGAATGGATTCAATTATATTTCCTTGTTGGTGAATGTTTTTGCTGAAATAAATTTTGGCAGAATCTCTATATTGTTTGTATAAGCGATATGGCTCTCTCACGGAATGACGGTGAGCAATAGGTTGCCACCCTAACTTTTTTTTATAATCCCCTATGATAGGAATGTAGTGCTCCATTCTTGATACTTTGGAGAAATTCTTCGTTAATTGTTCTAAGTAGACACAGGACAACCAAGACCACATGTATGGTTGATTGATTTCTCTCCCAATAAAATCTGATTCGTCAATCAATTCAACCAAATACTTGCCTAGCTGAAAACGATTCGAAAAACGTCTATTAAGCTCGATTTCTATTTCAGAAATCTGTTCGATATTTTCTTCTGAAAAAAGATCAAAGTCTTGGAGAAGTCTTTCGTCTTTTTTTGTTCGAAATAGAGCAATCCTGTCCCAAATATGCTGAAGATATTCAGGCTTAAACCTTGAAACTGGGAAAGAGATTTTATTCATTAGTCATCATCTCCCATTACTGATTCCCATAGTTGCTTATCGTATCCAAATCTTCGGATCCATTGATCAATAATACTAGGTAGGACCTCAGAATCAAAATTAAGCTCGTCTATTAGTGTAATTCGACCAGATTGAGCATGGAAATGACCAGGCGCCAGCTCATGTGCGAGAGCAAGCCACTTTTGTGCCCAATCTTGGTCAGAGCGAATAGCCGAAGAGATTATTTGTTCGATCGCAAATGGCCAAAATGAACAAGCAAAAATTGGATCATTTAATGCCATATTCTTAATGCTAGTAAGAGAGACATTACCTGATTCAGTTTGGAAGTTATTAGAGAGCTGGATGGATGGACCGTCTTCTTCATCGATATCAACTCTTGCTATTCTATTGCCTAAAGCAGCTGGAATCATAGGCAATAAGCTTCCAGTGTTAGACGATATTGTCATTAAAAATGATTTAGATTGACATACAATTGCCTTTGAAGAGTTGTCAAATAAACGAATACGAAAGTATGGCTTGCCATCGATATTTATAAACTTCTGGGATTTAAGATCTAGAATAAGAGGAAACTTAAGGGGCTCTGAAAGGGGATAGTTTTTATATGCTGTCTTTGGCGCACTATCCCAAGCATAAATTGATAATGTAAGTTTCTCGATATCAAGATCTTTAAAGTATGCTTTTTGATCAATACTAGTGATTATCAACTTGTCGAAATTTGGTGTGATGTTCCATGAGAAGGCATGTTGGGGCAGAAGTTTAATTTGACGAGGAGTCGTTCTGCTTTTTGCTGTGGATTTAATGTTATTCATTGCACAACCTCATCAAGTGACTCGTTATTTAGGTCTTCTATGGGCCTTCGTATGAGTTTATATCGTATAACATAACCCCAATAAGGATGAAGACCATCAAAAATTAGTTCGAATTCAGAGCCGTATGGACGTATTTCGATTTTATTCAAGTCTGCCGTAAATGCGCATCCATTTTCTTCAAGCAGTCGACACGTCGATAAATTGAAATCAAATGGGTCATAGTCCTTGAAAGGATTGCCATTTCCTTCAAGGCAATCTGCTGCAATTTCAACTTTGAACATATCACCCTCTTCGTATTCATATTCTTCATTAGAAGTAACTGCGATTTTACCCTCTGACTGAGAAACTGAAATGGCGGAACGCCGTGGACTATTGATTTCGATATCAACCACATCTTGTGTATCCTTTTTGTCGGTATTAGATTTATTTTTTTTCAACTCCGATGGTAGTAGTGATTCAACAGAAACTACTGGGAAAAGATCCGAAAAGTAATCAGGGTCTGAATCATTCTCTGCATCAAGAACATAGGTTAGAAATTTATTCGCTGAATTTCGAAATAGTCTCAATATCAGTAGAGAGGAAGTCTTTTGAAAACGAACAGCATCTGCATTGAAATCTATATTCTTAGCATTAAATTTTAAATGACTTGGTTCTTCAAATAGCTGTAATAAAGAATCTATTCGGGGTTGAAAAGTAGTTGTCAAGACGTGTAGATCATCTCTTTGTGATGCGATCTTTAGCATTGGCCTTATTTCTTCCCATATAATTTGGTCGCTTCTCATCATCAAACCCTTAGAGCTTGATTTTTTTAAGCCGGGTTTGGCTGAAGATGAAGTACGTTCTACATTAGATTTCTTTTGAATGAATACTGAATATAAAGGGAAGTTGGTTGGAGTGTCATTTTTGTATTTTATTGGTGGACTAAACTGAACTTCTATCATATTGCCGTTTTTGATATTCTGAAAAATTTCTTCTGGAGTTGCATTTTCCTCAAAGAAGGATGATCTTAAGGGTGACTCGAGTTCTTCAGGTTTTAGATTACTGCGGAGTTTATAGATGTTTTTGCCTATTTGTTCTTTGCCCCTATTCGCGCGAGCACTTAAGCAAAAGTCAATTAAGTCTTTGTTGACATAGCTCTTGGCATCGTCTGTTACTTCTGATGCAATTATTTGCATCAAAGTATTCTTATCAAGGATTTTATCGTCTAAGTTCACGACAAGCTTGTCTTCTAGAATAGGCAAAGCCCAGTTATTAATTAGTGCACTTAGGAGATTATTGAAGTCATATTGGTCGGCTTCTAGAAGTACAAAGTCAGTGCCAGTATCAACTTCATTTCTGCTTGACATTTCAAAAACTCTTTCGAATGCTTCATTCTCTTCGTCACTAACAAAATGATCCTCGTTATTACTTCCCTTTCTAAAATATGCGTCACATTCGCGAATTTCTAATGCATTGAGTTTATGTGGCTTTGCCATAAGGCATTTCCCTTGGACTTTGGTTTTGCCGCCTTTTAGCTTTGTTCTGCAAAGTACAGTCCAAATTGAGGATAATCCCCAAATGGCTACCTTGCCTTGGTTCGCTGAACCAAGATTTTGTGATCCTTTACTCCCTGTATGAACTTGACCGGAGAAGTGAAAATATTTTTCCCAATCCTCATCTTGTAATCCAGTAGTTCCTCTATCAGATAGAATCACAACGCTGTATTTTCGGTTATACATTTCTCCTATGTCGCCACTATCTTTAAGCCACTGCAGTAGGCGGCTTGAGACGATCTTGTCGTATAACTTGTAGTTTTGCTTGTCTATGTGCTTGAAGCTGATTGAAACTACGGCTTTTTGGGAAGAAAGGCTTCTGGCATCTAGAGAATTCTGAATTAATTCGCGTATGAAAATTTCCGACTCGTCACGATTTTCGGGGCGAAAATTTTTCTTCTCCAAAGGTGTCCTTGAGACTCCTGCCGATATTTTCCGCGTGTTTGCCTCCCAGGCAAATTTTGATAGTGGTCGATTAAATAAGTCCATCAGTCAATCTTGAAGGGCTGGAAGGTTTCATTAGAGGCCTCAAACTTTTTGCACACTTCTTGTACCTTTGCTCGCAAGGCTTTCTGAATCGCCTTGGCTTGACTTTCTGAGTAGGAGTAATTGCTCTTATTAGAGAGATTTCCCACCAAATCCAAAGCTTTAAGCGCTTTTGGAACGCGCTTGTTCGCCAGTTCTACGAAGTGATCTGAATTGGGCTTCACAAGAAAATGTATCCTTTTCTTTCTTATAGACGCATCTAGAGCTGCCTGTCAAGCGCTCGTAGTGATCTGAATGCTGCATTCTGACGCGTACATATGCCAAATGAACGGCGTTACAGCCTTTAAGGGCTTTGACTGGAGATGTCTCGCTGTCCTGACTATCCAGTGTCTATAGGCTTTTTGAAGTTTCTGCTCGCGTTGCGCATCGCATAGTGCTGACACTCGTTTTTCGTTCAAGCCTTTGCGTTGGGCGATCACTCCCCCAATGCATCCCCTCGGATAAGCCTGATATCGGCAACCCGGCGGCAGTAAGCGATGAATTCCTCAGGGGTCATGTCCCCTTTTGCGTCATTGGTCTGCCAGCTGACGATTTGAAAGTCAGGGATCGGCTCAGCTTTGACGTGATCAATGGTTGGCAGCATTGCGAAACGCCTCTTGTAGGCTGCGCCTTGAGCCTTGGCCTTGTCGTTTTTGTACTCGCCCAGCAGCTCTGGATCCAGCTTGGAACCGTCGTAGGGATCAAAGCCGTTGCAGCGATGAAATGCCTGATGAATGGCCTCTATCGCTTCCTTGACGCTGTATTTGCCATCACGCTTCTTGTCGCGCCTAGTAACTGCTACAGCCTTCTTCCGAATTAATTCGCTGTAGTCCTTATCGTTTTGTTTAACCCAGTCAGGAGCACTCCAACTCACGCCAACACCAGTCATCCACTGCCCCCTATGTAGCCATGACCCGCAAGAGAGTCACCGCTAGCGAGAAGAAACAACGCCATGAATGGGCGGTGCGGCAGATTGACGCCGGAATGGGTCTGAGTGAATTAACTGCCTTTACTGCCGAAACATGGGGGTGCAGCCGTAGAAATGCTCGTGATGTCGTCTGTGCAGCCCACAAGGACTGGCTGGATGCTGCCTACGGGTCAGAGGAGATCGACCAGCGGGACTTGCTCTTCCAGCAGGTGGGACGACTTGAACGCATTGCCCGCAAGGCTGAAAATGCAGGTCAGTTTTCAGCGGCTGTCGGTGCTATTACGGCGCTGAATCGAATGATGGCCCTGGGTGCTGACCAGAAGGGCTTCCGTGGTCACTCAAACCATCACCACCGCCGCTAAGACAGGACCAACACAACTGTCCTGCGCACCTGTTACCTCAGCAAGCACGCAGAGCTTGACTTCAGAACAGGCAGTTGAGGTTGAGCGGCGGTAATGTCTCGGGCTTGGAGCCACCCGAGTCAACGTCGAACCCAGACCCCAAAGGGAGTTCGGGGTGCTGTCTCGCCGCCTCACCCTTTTTCGCAAATCCCGGCAGGGACTGTTGATGTCCCTCTGTTTCTTGTCCTTCACTCCTTTCTCTAAAAGGAGGTGAGGCATGAGACAAATCGCCCGGACCCCCTGCTGCCGCTGCTGGTTGAGGAGCCTCACGCACCCTTGCAGATGGTGAGGCTGCCGAGGCAGCTCGGTAGTGGGTCCACAGCCTGACCTTCACGCCGTGGCGGCGAGTCTGTCGCTTGGGTGGTTTGCAGCCGTGCTCCTTCAACGCCTCCTTGACGTGGTGGCGATCGCTATGTGGAAGGTTGCACCGGTCTATTCCTTTCAGGCACTCATCGAAGGTGAACTCATCATTTGGGATCAGGCCGAAGCGGAGCCAGTGCCCCACGCTTGCCTCAAATGGGTTCTCCAGCTCGAAGCTCTTGTTCCGCTGGTTGCTCGCTTCCTGGTCCTCCGCTGCCAGGAAGGGAAGCTGCCCAGCCTGATAGGCCAGGACAGCGCCAAGCCAGATGCGGTCGCGATCTGCCTCAATCCGATCGCAGTCGATCTGGTCAACTTCAATGACAAGGAAGCGCCGGTGGCCGGTGGCATCCCTGAGGAAGTCGTCTCGGTTGCAGGTTCCGACCATGATTGATCGGCGCGGATGGGCCTCAATGAAGCGCCCATACGGTGCGAGGAAGGTGTCCACTGATGAACTCAGCAGGCCCTTGATCAGTCCCGATTCCTTGCGGCTGGTCATGTAGTCCAGCTCCGCTGCCTCGTAGCACCAGCAGCTGTGCAGAACGATCAGCTGATCCTTGTGCTTTGGCTGCTGAGTATCGACCAGCCACTTCGGCCCAAACAGTTTGCGGAGCGAGGTTGATTTGCCTCTGCCCTGCTCTCCTTTGAACACCACCATGGTGTCGAATTTGGCGCCGGGGTCATAGATCCTGGCAACGGCTCCCAGCAGCATCACCCGCAGCATCCGGCACGACAGCGGATCGTCCTGGACACCCCAGTAGCTGCCGATTTGATCCAGGTCGATGGGTTCTAGATCGGGAGCCTTGACCAGGGTCTCGAGGTAGACCGCGACAGGGTGAAATCGGTTCTCCTGGGCGACGCGGAGCACAGCATCTTCCGCTGGTTTCTGAGCGATCCGCCATCCCCGCTCCGACAAGGCGACGTACAGCTGCTCCAAGGCTGTCCCTGGGATTGGTTGCTCTCCCAGTTCTGGTTGCAGCAGGAGTTCGTTCCATCGCAATCGTTTCCCAAACTGCGATCTCAACTTCACGCAGAGATTCCCCGGCGTCAGAGCGCTAAGCCTCTTGTTGCCCTTTTTGTCGGTTGTCCAGCCTTCGATCAGCCAGTCGCCGACGTGCAGGAGATCAGTCACGGTGCTGCCTCCTGAGTCGTTGGAGGGGAGAGCCGAGGTTTGCTCTGTGGAAGATGGCGAAGGTGCCCCAGCCGACGTGCTGATCGCGCTTGTATCGCCACTCCCCTGTGCATTCTCCGGGGGTGAGCTCAGGTGGGCAGAAGGTGCTGCCTCTGAAGCATCGGATGGTTTCGCCATCGGTATGGATCTGACAAACAACGTTTGTGTCGCGCCCGCAGATCGGGCAGTGAGCTAATCGCCTCCAGTTACAACGCACGGTGTTCACGGTGCGGTGCTTTGGAACTGACGTGTGCTCGTTGTCGATGGCCAGTTGAAGAACGGTGTCCCACCAGAAATCGGGTGGAGCTGACAACGCCTCAGGGCCGCTGCTATCAGGCCAGTAGTAGTGACCGCCTGACGACCAGTGTTTTCCCAGCACGATCACCTGCCGTCCAGGAGAGAAAAACTGCTCGAGCTGCTCGCCCGCTCCGGTGCTCTCGTTGAAATGGAAGTGTCCGGCGGTCAGCCCTTGATCAATCGCCTGGTCAACCTGCGCCGGGCTAGGAGCAAAGAGCAGCTTGAACCGTGAGAGATCTGTATCTCGCTGCACGCGCCAGGTTGAAACGCCTTCTGGGTGGAGGCCCAACTGCCGAGAACGCTCGATTGCTGATGCGCCGTCAAAGTCGACGCACCACAGCCGATCGCAGCGGACACCGCAAGCAACCACCCCGGGGTGGGTGGAAACCTCTGAGACGCTGAATCCAGGGTGAGTCGTCCACCCGGAAAGCATCGGAGCCTTCCTTGATTGACCCCAACCAACGGGCAGGAGGCAATGCTGAAGGCTGATGGGCTCAAGCCGTTTCAAAACGGTGGGGTCGATCATGACCACCTCCGATTTGGCGCACTGTTTGGAGCACATTGAGCCCACTCAGGCAGATTTTTTTCAACTCCTGCAAGGGTTCTCAGTGCCGTGACGTACTGCTGCTGTGGCAGAAGGTCGCCTAAATTGACCACATCCTTGGCAGGGAGTGGCCCACGACCGTTTGGTCGTTGGGTCATTTTTTTGTACCCAACAGCTGATCGCCTTTGATGCGATTCATGCCGTGGTAGCGCATGGCTTCCAGCACCAATGGCACGTTCCAGCGGATTGGTGACGTTGGCGTGATGCCAGGAATCCAGTGCTTATCGACAACAAGGAACCCACCGCTGATGTCGCGGTTGTCCTTCAGCCAATAACCGGAGACACCCAGCAGCCTTGCTGCTTCAGATGTCTTGAACAGCTCGGGGGTTAGCCCTCTTCCAGCGTTTGATGTCATCGGAAACGGAGACGTTCCCGATAGACCGCATGGCCGCCTTAAAAGCCCGTGGAGTACCTGCCATCTGAGGGCTGGCGAAGACCTGGTCCCACTGCTCTGGCGTTACGCCACGCAGTTGAAAGGCCACCTTGTTCAGCAACTCACGGTCTTCATCAGTGCAGCCTTTCGGCAGTGCAATGGAGCGACCATTAATGGCGTACTTGTTGGCGCGGCGGGTCATGCCGATCTGATCGGGGTGTAGTAACTCCGTCAACCCGCCGAAGCAGTCGTGGTGGAGGTGGAACCTGGTGATTGCTCAGCCAGGGCAAACCTCTGAGTTGATCAACTTCTAATAGAACTTGCGGGAACTTGCAAGCGCTAAATCTGGTTTAAGCGACGGCAGCGTTGTGCATCCCCACCGCTTCTTCAATGGCAGCTTCATCAACCCAAGCGCCGTAATGCCTGTGGTGAACTTGCATCGTGTGCCCCATTAATGCTGCAGCAGTTCGTACCGGAAGCTTGTTTTCGCCAATTGTTGCCCGCCAGGCAAATCCGTGGCGCAGGCTGTAAGCGGTGATGCGCGGGTCCATATTTCTCATCGCCTGCCAATGCTTACAGCGTGAAAGTTGCTGGGCAAATTCAGCGCCAACGTCCTGAAAACGTCGTTTGTCCTCAACTAAATCAATCTGCTTCCGTAGTGCCTTCGGCAGCTTCACCAGGCCACTGGCGAACTGGGCAACAGCACGAGCGCCTTCGTTGTTTCTGCCTTCAATCTCAAGCGGCATCACCAGCCGTGGCGGCTTCTCTGTCTGCTGCATCGTTTGGATGTTGCGCTTGATGCTGCCGACCCTTGCCTTGCCGTCATCGCCAACCCGCAGCACTGCCAGCTCAGCAGGGCGCAACCCGAGGTAGCCAACCAGCGCCACTGCCAGTTTCAGGTCATGGCGACTGTCAGCTTCCAACGCATCCAACAGAGCGGTGAACTGGTCTGCCTTGATCGGTGGGGTGAGACGTTCCGTTGTTGATGTCGGGCTGGTGCCGATCAACTCATTGATGCGGTCTTTGGGCGGTGGCAGAAAACGGTCTGGTGCACCGCAGCGGTCAACAGCGAACTGAAGGAACGCCACAACGTCGTTGAGATTCCGTTTACGCCCCTGACCACCTGGTGCCATCTCTTTGAAGTAGGCGGCTGCGTACGCTTCCAACACGCTCATACCGTCGCGTGGTTTGGGCTTCTGGTTGATGACAGCAACAGCACGTTCAACCCGCAGCTTCAAGTCCCTGAGAGTGCTGCTGCGCCTGTCACCACGGCTTTTGAGGAAGTCAGCAGCAACTGCATCCCAACCTTTGTCCGCCACCTTCTTCGTGCTTGTGGCTGGCTCTGCCAACGCCTGAGTGTTCAGCCGGGCAGCTTCTTTCAAGCTGACCTTGCGCGAATCCATCAGGTCGTGGATTGCACCAACCGTGTTGAGGATCGCTGTGGCGTTATCGGCTGTCCAAGTCAGTGGCAGGTAAACGGCACTGCGTGAGCGGTCTTCAAAAATCCGAGTCAGCTGTACCCGGCCACGGTGGTCTCTGACTGACCAACCTTTGCCGTGCTCGCGCTTCAGCACCTGTCGCAGGTTGTCCGACCAGATGGCTTTGGCCACGTGATGCAGGTGGTCAGTGCTTGTGCGCCAAATTGTGCGCCAAAACCTTGCAAGAAGCAATGAGAACCCGCAAGTCCTGTGCGCCGAGTTTTCTCTCGGTCTAGTGTTGAAGCGGCTTATTGCCTAGTATTTCCGGGGTTTTGACCGTTGTTGTTTAGCGGGAAACTAACTGCATGGCATGCAGGGGGTCAGGAGTTCGAGTCTCCTTGGCTCCATTCTTTGAAGCCCAGTCTTTGACTGGGTTTTCTTGTAGCCGGGTATATCGCCTTCTGAGGTGTCTCGGATTATTTAGCGCGATTCTTAGCGCGACACTTATTTGCACGCCACCAATGGTGGTAGGTGCCCCTATTTGCTGGTTGCCATAGCTGTCAGAAGCGCATATGTTTTTTGCAACGTTGCGCGTGGCTAGTCCTTAGTGGCACCACTCCTGTCCTAAGGGCAGCACGATTCCGCCCAAGCGGTCTAACGGCGATTCAACGGTTTCCGCCTTTGCAAGTACTGGCGTGCGCAAAAACCGTCTCGCACTACCACCGAAGACCACAATCAATGGTCAGGACGTTTTCGTTTCTGCGAAGCGTGGCCCTGAGGAGCTTCCTGCTGCGGTGATCGAAGACTTGTTGCTCACAGGCAATGCGTCTGATGGCGATGAGTGGAAAGGGCAATCACGCCCCTGTGATCGCATTTGGCAGGCGTATCAGGAACGTGGTGGAAGTAAGGAACGCTGGATGTTCAGGAACGTCATTACGACGTTGCCTAACGGCATCACCGTTCACACTCGCGGCGAACGGTATTTGGGCTGTGAGCCGAACCCTTTTAGGAACGTCACTGAGCCCCATCTGCGCGCTGCATTGAAAGCAAAGGGATACCTCTAAGGAATCCTTTCAATGAACCTGCCCACACGAGCGGCGGCGGCGGCATTAGGCCGTTCGCCTGATTATTTGAAGCGCCTGCGTGACAGCCATGGTGGCTTTCTTTTGCATGGCACCCACTACTGGCTTGGGCACAGCTCAAATGCCCCAATCACTTGGGACATTGATGCGGTGCGTGAGGCGATTGCTAAACGCGGCATGCAGGCACGACGCATCGTCGAGTTCTGAGCCATGCAGACATCAAGTCCTGCGCGGCCTTGCCCGTGTTGCGGGAGAACGCGTGATAGCGACTGCCGCTGGAACGACACCACGATCCTTTGCCATCAGGGCCAGTCACATGGCCCTCCATCGCATCTCAAGCGCGGCGACACCATCAACATCGGCGGTAAGCACTGGGCCGTCATCCGTTTTGACGGCGGCTTCGCTGGCTGCGCCATGGTCCTCAAGCCGCATCGTGGCAAGGCCCGCTCACGCGTTTACAGCCGTCTTCTGGGGGCCACAGCGCCCCCGATGGACAAGGTCGGTCGCCTTGCTGCCGAGGAGATTGAGAAGGCCATTGCTGACATCGATCGCGCTTTAGCGGTTCCGCCATTTGAGTTTCTGCGGCCCGATGAGATGCGCAGGGATTTTGCGCTGGCGTTGGAGACCTACGAGGCGACAAATGCCTTCCGAAAAACCGTCGGCAAGTTGGCCCGCGCGCGGCCCTGCCTACGGGAGAGAAAAGCCGTCCTCGACCGTGCGTTGAAAACGCTGTGGTGGATGTGCAGAGCGGTGGAGGAGTTCCGCCGCAACGAGCTGGGCGAGTGCAACCAGTTCGGAGAACCAATCGCTTGCAGACCGTCCAAGGAGACAGGACATGGATGACCCCAGAGAGTTTTTAGAAGAGGCCGCCGCCGCCGAAGAGCCAGAAGTCCTCGGCCACATGCGAGCCGAGATGACTCGCATACGAGCAAGCCTTCCTGCCGAGGGCCCCCCCCTTGGGGATGTAGGGAAAGTGCCGAGCGCGGCGGACTTTCTTAAAGACAAAGAACCAGACGACTGGTTGATTGATCAATTCGGCATGCGCGGCTCACTGGTCGTCCTTGGCGGGGCAACAGGAGCCAGCAAAAGCACGTTGGTTTACGGGATGGCTCAAGCCATCAGTGAGGGCAGTGTGCTGTAGCCAGAACTTCCATTAATTCTGCAACCTCTCCCCACATGGTCATTTGGATGTCCATGCAGGATTGGTGAAACTCTGAATACTTTGCAAGAGTCTCTGATTGATCAGTAGAAAGTTTCGGCTTTTCCTCTTTGTCATACCAACCCCCATCAAAGGCAATGACTGGATCTGCCAACACCAGTGGGGCCAAGAGCAGCAGTAGTCGTTTCATGTCGTCATTTTGCTGATGACGCCGGTCCCTTATCGACCCTCTGTCCAAGAACATTGATCTTGATACCTCCAGTAGATCTCTGCGTGGCCACTGACGACCATCTCTTGCTGAACGTTTGTCGTCCCTAGGAACAACTCCACCACCGTTCGTCCGTAGCGGTCCTTGGTGATCCGACGGATCCCAACCTTCTTGCCCACCACAAGACTTCTCAGATGGTCTCGAGCAGCTCTGGCTGGCACTGGCTCAGCTCTCATCCCAACTAGTTCAGGGGTGTCGATGCAGGCCAGTCGAACCCGTTCGCCTGTTGTGGTGGTGCAGGTATCGCCGTCGTAGCAGGTGGCGATCACAACGGATGCAAGAGAACCAAAGAGCATCAGTGACGTAGGTGGGTGTGACCAATGTCTGAGTCACCTCTACAAGGACGTCGAAATCCTCTATGAGGTACTGACCTTGCGAAGCATCCGCTGTCTATTCGGTCTCTCTACGTCTTGCTTGTCGTACTCCTAAGCGGGTGGGTGCTGGGAGCTGCTCTCCGTTTGAGCTCTGAGTTGGGCGGATGATGAGTTCGCTGAGTGACGGCGGCTCTGTCTTTGGGTGTCCTTGGCGGCACCTGCATCCTTGGTGATGTGGAGCTGAAGGATCGACCTGCTGCTTTATCTATAAGCACAGGGATGACAGAAGAGAGAGGTGGGTTGATCAGCGATATGGGCGCATAGCTAGATAGGGTCCGCACCTTGGGTCCAGCTCAGCCGTGATCAAGAACCCGATCCTTCTGAAGGCTTGGATGCTCATCACCTGGCGCTGGCGGCTTCAGCTGGCGATCAATGCTCCTTTTGGCCTGTTGTGGGTGGCAGATAAGACCAATCCAGCGGTTCATGCCTTCGACATGTCAGTGCTCGCAGCACTTCATGCCGAGTGGCTAGCTCCAATGATGGGGATCGCTTGAGTAGCCAATCCAATAACAACGCAGGACCGGAAGCTGGGTGACACTGACAGGGCTGAAGCCGAAACAACCCAAGTATTGCCTTCCGTAGAAAAAACGCGATCCTGAGAATAAGTCATTGGCTGCCGCCTGATGTTCATCACTGTTTTTGGTCAGAAAGGTGGTGTTGCAAAAACATGTAGCAGCGTTCACATAGCCGCAAGCTGGAGCCATCAGCAAAAACGGGTCGTGCTGGTTGATGCCGACCGCAACAGATCTGCGACTGCCTATGGCGCCAGAGGCCTCTTGCCTTGCCCAGTTGTCCCGATTGAAGCAGCAGCTAAAGCGACTCGATTGGCTGAGATTGTCATTACAGATGGGCAAGCAAGCACCAACGAAGAAGAGATGAAGAATTTGGTAGAAGGTGCTGACTTTATTTTGCTGCCTACAACTACACAAAGTAGATCAATTGAATTGACAATTGAGATGGCGCAGACAATAAACAAATATAAGATCCCCTATGCTGCGCTACTTGTAAAAGTTGACTCACGCAAAGAAGCTGCAGCTAAAAACGCCAAAGAATGCCTTGAAGGATTCGATATCAAGGTTCTCGACGCACAAATTCCATTGCTAAGCGCATTTGAACAAGCAGAAACAGAGGGAGTCACTGTTGATCAAGCGATTGACCAACGCGGGCGATCAAATCCACGCCGAATGACTGGATGGTCTGCCTATTGCTCGGCCTGTAAAGAGATCGAAGAGCTATACGAAGAGCACAAAAAACTGAATCCAATTCAGTCGCCGATTGGATGGGACTTCACGCCCATGGAACAGCGTATTGCCGCTTGAGTCTGTTACCCAGCCCATCTCCTTTTGCGAGGTCGGAGCTGCCTCAGAGGCAAAAAGAAACCCCCGCCGCGGGCAGGGGCTTGGGATCTTCTGATTAAGCCTTGATCACTTGGCGTAGGAAACACCGCGGTAGGTCAGGCTTGGATGAGCATTGTGAGCGACTTCTTCGCGGCAGGTGTTGTAAGTCTCGCGGCGGTAGGTCAGCTCAATACAAGCTTTGGGCGAGGCTGCTGGAGCCTCGTAGGAGTGACCTCTGTAGAGAAGAGCAGTCATGGTTAGTTCCTCAGAAAATTCCAAGTCCCCGTTCCGTGGCTTGGAGTGTCTGCGCCCCTTCAAAAGGGGTGAACGTGATGTAGCGGTTGCTACAAATAAACTATACGCCTAAAGCGAGCCCTGGGTTTCCTGCCTTGCCCGGTTTCAGGAGCCCAGCCGATAGAAGGGTCTGACGGCCCATGGGAACGCCAAGGTGATCGACATTCAGCGGTCGTCCTCTTTAGATCTTGGATCGTTCTCCTTGTATCTCGGCAGGTCAGTGGGCTGAGCCAGGACGTAAACGACTGCCGCAGAGATCACCACTGTCACGATGACGAGTGCAGTGATGGCTGATGAATAGTCGGTCATCAGGCTTCAACCTCAGCCTTTTTATCTCCTGTGTCTTTGATTTCTTCTGTTGTTGCTTCGGCTGATTTGGACTTGCTGTAGGAGCAACCGCCAGCATTGGCGACGTTGGCAAAAGCAGCCATAACCATGATGGCGATGATTACGGTGCCGCCAAAAAAGGCCAGATTCGGGTGACGATTCACGTGAGGCTGACCTGAGAGTCAACGGACCCTACTGGCTGAATCCATAATTCGATGCTCATGCCTCAGGGAGAACTAAGCCTTCGTCCGAGAAGCGAACAGCCCAAAGCTCTTCGTTGGTCACCTCACCGTTCTCATCCAGCAATTCTGGGTGTGTGGTTTTGAGACCTGTTCGGTCGTTCGAAGTGCTGGGTTTAGAAGTCGACGATGGGCGCATCATCCGAAAAGCCTGCAGGAGCAAGCACGTCAAGACAGCTGCGTAAGCGATTGGGAAAAGACCTGCGATCACTGCTTATTCAATGCGATGTTAAGAAACATTAACCACTTCTATCGCTGACTGAGTTTGCTAATCGCTACTAGCAGCCCTGCTTTACCTCTCCAGCGTATTCCCGCTCCAGGTAGTCAAGGCGGGCCAGGCACTCTTCTGCTTCAGCCCAGCGCCCATAGCGGCTGAACCATTTGCTGCGTAGCCCTTCCCATCTAATGCCCCAATGCAAAGACTCTGCATAGGTTCGACTTGTTGCACCGCTGTAGGTGAGGCGACTTCGCATTGAACGTTCAGACATTGGAGCTCCCTCCATTGAGGAGACCCCTCATAAGAGCGTCCTTTAGCAATTTCTAGTGGAATTGACCCGTCAGCTGTGGGTGAACATCTGTCTCAGTTGGACTAGAGCCGTTTCTCGTAGGTAATGCCTCTGTAGGTGAGGCTCACAACCTTGTTGATCGCCATTTGAGCTTGCAGTCGGTTCAGGATGTACTCCCCCCTCCTGTATTGCATGAGGTGGATTCGCTCAGAACTTTCAGCGACCAATGCTCACCACCAAGAAAACGGGATGAAAGCACTGATTCGCCCGATGAAATCTGTAGCTGAGTGGAAGGATTAACGGAGGCGGAGGACGAGGCCTCAGCCTTTGACTTGTAACTACCGCCACGGTTTGTGTTGTTGAGTTCAGCACATTGTTCTGCTGGTACAGATGATTTTTTGAAATTCGTGCACTGTTCATTTGTACGACGAGCCTGTATTTGTTTTGAATGATTCTCGATCGGCCGAGAACGAGATAATTCAGCTGATGCTTTACCGAGAAGCATTTCTTCCCCCAGGCCCCAGTGCTCGAGAGCTCTATGGACCTCTTTTGCGTAAAATAGAGGCATTGGACCGGAAGCTTGCTGATGCTCATTTGCGGACATTTGAAGATTCTGAGGATGCGGATTCCCAAGGCGCTAGTCATGATCTCTACGCTTAATTCTTGTTTGGCATGAGCTGGCACCTGAGAGAAGAGATCATGATTCTTCGATTGATGCTTTACCGCGTAGAGTGCCTGCACCCAGATTCTATTTGCTCACACAATGACAATCTTATGAGCAAGATAGTGGAGTTAGAAAAAGAGCTCGCTGTTTATGAAGATCAAATGTCTGCTTAGTTTTAGAGAGGGTTGCTTTCCAAGATATTGAGGGATAAAAATAATCTGCGCTGGTTGGTATGTGGGCAGCCTTTACTGTGTAAACCGAAATCGATGGTGAACTACAAGCTGACCTCTCGATGTGGGAAGGTTCTGAACATGAGTCAAACCACGAAAGAGATTCCGATTTGGGTCGGCGGAGAGTCAGGGCAGCGGAAGCGGTACCTGAGATTGTTAGAGAAGGAGCTGGCAGCTGAGCTGGGACCTGATTGGCGCGACAAGATCGCGGATTGCTCTGAGAGTTAATCCGACGACGTCCTTGAGGCTGATGCTCATCACATCACCAAGGTCTTCTGCGGTGCCGTCCTGTGCCTTAGTAGGCAACGGAGCGATAGCCAGAGCAGAAGCCAACAGTCCTACGGAAAGACGGCGGAGCATCGGACAAGGTCGATTCCACGCACTGTGAAGACGATTGGCTTGGTATGCCAGGCATCTATTGACAGTTGTTTATTTGAGTTTCCTCTTGATCACAGCAGGCCGTGGGCTTGGAACATGTCGATCACATCATTGAGCTGCTCATCAGACCAATGCTCTGAAAGCTCATGGATGCAGCGTTCCACCTGACGCTTGGTGATGCCCTTAGGTCGGGACAGCCTTGGTGACAACACAGGACCGTCATCACAGATGTCGTCGAGAATGTTGGCCATCTTTCAGGTGGGGCGTGCGAAGGGCATTGCTGGCGTTATTGGTGTTGACAGCACTGCCTGCAGAGGGGGCGGAGCCCATCCGCCTGCAGGTGATTCCTTATCAAGTGAGAAACCAGGAGATACCGGTCCTGCCGTTCTTGCTGCCGCCACCTCCGTTGCTCTTGGAACCAGCCAAACCCAAGAAGCGCAAGCGAAATAGCGGTAGGGATCAGGACTGGGATGACGATTTTGATTGGCTGATGGATTAGTCACACCCCTAAAACCAGCTGCGTCAAATACTGATTACAGCCGATCCAGGAGATTGATAGCAGCGTCACGGTTATCAACACCACCATCACCTATCAAGTGGAGAGCCTCGTTGCGGCGTTGATGTTTAGTGGTGACAACCATGTGATTTGGATCACATCAATGATGTTGTTTTTGCTCATTTAATGAATCGATAACCGGTTGTTTCACTTGTATTAAATTCTGTCAGTCGTTTAGTTGATTGACTAAGTGTTGAGATCTTATTTTTGGGCTTGTGGCTGGTTTGAACAACACACCCGTCAGCATTGAGCTTGGTGGCGCGGAGATTGTGTCCTGGGTCCCTGGTGCGAGTATTGCTGCGGTCTGCGGTGGGGACAACACCGTGAGCTTTGTCAAGTACGACGCAAACTTCCAAAATCCAGAGGTGGTTCTGGAAAAAGAATTCGAGGGTAGTGTTCAATCTGTTGCAGCCTTTGGTCGTTATATTGCTGTGGCTGAATCCCCTAGCAAGACGGAAGCAGGCAGCGTCAGTGTTTTTCGATTCAACAAAAGGAACGAACTGCGCGAAAAATTCACTACTAATGTCGGTTTTTTGCCGGACTCCATTGATTGGAGTTCTGATGGCAAGAAAATTGTGGTAGCCAATGAAGGTGAGCCAAATGATTACTACGGAACATCTGATGGGGTTGATCCAAAAGGATCTGTTTCGATCATTAGCGTAAAGAAGAGCAAATCACTAAAGAAAACAAAGACCCTAGGTTTTGATGTATTCACAGCCCAGCAACTGAGTGATAATGGGGTTCGCCTTTCTGGCGAATATGCTAATAATCCTGCAAGAGATATTGAGCCTGAATTTGTTAAGATTACGCCAGATAGCCAGCGCGCCGTTGTAACCTTGCAGGAAAATAACGCCATGGTCGTCGTGAACTTGGCGACGGGGGCGTTGGAGACGCCTGTGGGCTTGGGTGCCAAGGATTGGGTGGGGTTGTCGGTGGATACCTCCGATGAAGATGGTGGCTATCTGCCTGGAAACCGCAACTTCAAGAGCCTCTATATGCCCGATGGCATGGATGTTTTCACCGCAAGCAATGGCACGACCTATTCGGTGATGGCCAACGAAGGTGATGGTCGTGTGCGTCCAGATGATGTGAATTTTGAGGCGGATGCTGATGGAATTTTCACGCTCCACAAGAGCAAGGAAAAAGGTGCTGTAGCTGAGATTGAAGATCCGTTGACGGGTATGAAGGTATATGTGCACCGCGACATGCGGGGTAAGAACTCCACCGCATTTGAAGCAGAAGCCGGTGATGAATTTTTCATTACCTGGAAGTTCGGCGCTGTGGCTGATGATGACTTCTATTCCGACGAAAAGCGCGCTGGCAAGTTGGATGGCCCTCAGGGCAACAGCATCGTTAGCGGTGATGGAGAAGGCCGCCTGAAGACGGTGGCGGATCAAAACACTGCCGACAGCATCACCGGCTTTGGTGGTCGTTCCTTCACGATTCGCGACCTTGGCGGCAACATCGTTTGGGATTCAGGTGATGACTTGGATCGCATCGCTGCGGAGTACGGCGTTTATGACGACGGGCGTAGCGACGACAAGGGTGTTGAGCCTGAACACGTGGAAGTCGCCACCCTGGGAGATCGATCCTTTGCCTTCATTTCGCTCGAGCGCGGAACCAGCACTCTGATTCCGGTTTATGAGATCACCAACGTGGATGCGCCTGAGCATGTGTATACGTTCCAGGCGGCGAACTCGATCTCTCCTGAAGCATCCGAATTCGTTAAGACCAGTGCGGATGGCGGCATGCTTCTGGTGTCGAGCGAAGTGTCCGGCACGTTGGATGCTTTCAACTTCAGCACCAGCCTGGTCTGAGTTGAGTCGTCCGCCGCGTTAGCAAAGACGGGGTGAATGTTCTGTAGTTAGGCTGGTTGCTCAGCGCAGCGATAAGGGCCGCTTCGGTGGTCCTTATTTAATACTTTCAGCCTTACAATGTAAGCTTGAAAAAAGGCAACTTCCCAGTGCTGGCCTGGCACAGGAGACACAGGCGCCGCCAGGTAAGCCTGTGTCGACCTTGCCCTTTTAAGGCATGGGTTTTGAGCGACTTGGCACTCAGCACATGTGTTTTTGGCAAATGTGCTGAGCTGTCTCTGGATGTGATTAGAGGACCTGGATTCCTGCTGTGTTGGTGTGCCGCCAAAGTGACCAGACAGGTGAGGCAAAAATCCTTGATATCCATACGGGCAATGCGAGAGTCCCGCAGCTTGCACGTCGCCTTTGAGTCACTTCGTCCCCAGGGTCTGAGTTGAGCCGATAGGGTCCGCTGACTCTTAGACCTGCCTCTCGTGAAGTGTCATCCGAACATTGCCTTCTTCGGTGGCACCGTGATCATCGCGATCATGGTCATGGCTGCATTCGCCAACGTCGCCAACGTCGCCAACGCTTGCCATCGCAACGCTGAGACAGCCGAGCAAACCTCCACAGAGGCTCCTCGGAAGGATGACCAAAAGACTGAAGTCGAGGCTTGAGGGAGAAGCGGGCCGAGGGGTGGCCTTCCTCTTTCCGTGAATGCAGTACTACAGCCAGACAACACGTGGAAACAGCTCCTGCCAGTCGGTTCTCTTAATCAGTCTGAAATCCAGTCTTGACCTTTAAGCCGTAGAAATTCAAATCGAAAAGCGCAGGCACTTTGCAAGACCTTCTCTTGAGATCTCCCTTTTGGTCCTGGCTTTTTGCTGCAGGCATAGTTTGGGGACCAGGTTTGTTGGCGCTGCACTTGCAGAAAAATCACATGTTGCCGATACCCCCTGATCAGTCCCTAGCGGTGCAACAGAAAAGCGAGGATGTATCCGACCATTAAACCTTTACCAAAAGTCAGCCAAAGGTACTGATACTTGCTCAAGCCAAGCTTCTTCCTAAACCGCTTAATGAAGCGCTTGTGCCAGAGAACCATTGACCTGCTCGATTGTGCTCTGTATCTATCCTTACATCAAGGCGAAGCTGATCTACTTCGGTGAATACGAATGGTCATTCACGTTAATCGCTTGACTTAGATCACACTACCCACTCTCTTATCTATTCTTTTACATACCATTAACCAAGTGATGGCATCATCTTTTCGGCTGTCAACAGGGCTTCAATTCCCCTGCGCAATCAATGCCGCCAGACTTTAGTGACGAGGCACTTCAGGACTCTCTTGCGGTCCGATTAGTGAGCATTCGCCGCAGCCGTTACTGGATGAACATCACAGATATCGGCGAGGCACTACATGATTTGCGTCCCGCGGTCATCGACCTTATTGCTCTGTTGGAGGAGGTGCAACAACAAAAGCCAGAGACCCTCCCCCACGATCCCAGCTACGACTCCGACATTGCTCTTCTAGAAGACACCACCGACCTCCTCGCCCGCCTCGGAAAACTTATGAAACAACAGGACGAAATACACCCAACCAAGTGATCTCCCGGACGTTGCAGGTATTTGTCCAGTTCTTCGTGTTGGGGCTGACCTCCTTCGGTGGCCCCGTGGCGCACCTCGGTTATTTCCATGAGCGTTTTGTGCAGCGGGAGCGTTGGATCACCGCTGATGCCTATGCCGATCTCGTTGCGCTCTGCCAGTTGTTGCCTGGACCCTCGAGTTCCCAGGTAGGCATGGGTTTGGGACTGATTCGGGCCGGGTGGCTTGGCGGGTTGGCCGCCTGGGCAGGGTTCACCTTGCCCTCGGCTGTGTTGATGCTGCTGGCGGCGTCGCTGCTCTCAGCCCATCCCATTTGGATCGACGGTAGCTGGGTGCATGGCTTGATGGTGGCGGCTGTGGCCGTGGTGGCCCAGGCCGCTCTGGGCCTGCAGCGAAAGCTGGCTCCCGACCGGCAGCGGGTCAGCTTGATGGTGGCGGCTGCTGTGCTGGTGCTGTTGGTGCCTCGCGTCTGGTCCCAGCTGTTGGCCCTGCTGCTCGGTGGGTTGGTGGGGTTGTGTGCTCTGACGCCACCTGAGCTGGAGCCATCGGCACCGGAACGTCTTGTGGTTCCGCTGCGGCGTTCGGTGTCGGTGGTTTTGCTTGGTCTCGCTGTGCTGCTGTTCGTGGCTATGCCCTGGCTGTCTGCTGAGGCCAGACCGCTGCTGGTGCAGCAGCTCAGTGGTTTCTTGCGCACCGGTGCCTTGGTGTTCGGTGGTGGTCATGTGGTGCTCCCCTTGCTGGAACAAGCCTTGGTACCCAACGGTTGGATCGACCTGCAGCAGTTTCTCGCGGGGTATGGCGCAGCCCAGGCGGTGCCAGGGCCGATGTTCAGTTTCGCGGCTTTTCTTGGCTTTGATATGCAGCCTGGCCTTCAGGGCATCGCCGGTTCTGTATTGGCGCTGGTTGCCCTGTTTTTTTCATCGTTCTTGTTGGTTGGTGGGCTCTTGCCCTTCTGGAGTGACCTGGGCCGTTTGGCTCCTATGCGTCGAGCCCTGCTGGGCATCAACGCATCAGTGGTGGGCATCCTGCTGGCGGCGTTGTTTCAGCCCGTCTGGCAGACAGGGATCCGCGGGGGTGCTGAGTTCAGCTTGGCGTTGGTGGCGTTTGTGTTGTTGGTGTGTTGGCGCCAACCGGCTTGGCGGGTGGTGCTGTTCTGCGCCGGAGTGGGAGGTTTGACCCTGGCCTAATCCATGCCTCTACAGAATCACTGCATTTATGGGAAGCATGGTGGCTGGAGCTGGTCTGAATCCTGCTGTGTTGGCGTGCCTCATAAAAGATCCATTCGTTGTGATGCAGGACCCGATCGCGTATCTCTTTTGTCACGACGCGAGCACCTGATGAGTTGAGAGCAACGGTGGTGGCTACGACGTGGCTGTCCCCTGGTTTTGGCTTGCCATGCAGATGTATCTCGCAGATTGCGTGTTTCCTGAGATTGAAGGCCAACTGGCTGCCTACAAGAGCTTCTGTGAGCTGTGGGATTCAGGCGAAATGGCAAAGCTGGACAACTTTGATGGCTTTGAAATGTTGTTCCGCGTGCACGCTCCTGGCGCAGGCCGAGTGACGATCCTCTTCAAAGCTGAAAGTGATGCTCAAATCTTTGAGCACTTCGCACCATGGCGTGCTCAGTTCGGCATTGAAATGGACTTCACTCCTGTTATCGGCTGTCAGGACGTGGTTGATTACCACAAGAAGCTCTTCGCCAAAATGTCCTGATCTTTTGAAAGGACCATGAACTTAGGGTCGGCGTCAGGCTGGCCCTTTTTCTATGTCGTACTTCCGAGTCAGGACAAGCTTTCTGCCCGTTCCGCTGCAGTAGCTGCAGACGTGCATGTAGCCGTCATATCTGCTCTTCTTGTAACCACTACCTCCGCAGTGCTTGCACCTGTGACTTGTGATCTTGGTGTTGAACAGAGGCAGCGCCATTTGTAGTGCTGTTGCTTCTGAAGTCATGTCTTATTTCCAACGACAACTCACCACTAGCTCTGGTCAATCAGCCATTTCAATAGACATAGACTTAGTAATAACTATCAGTGTCAACAGTGCAGCTTATTGATGACGACTCCCCGAAGGTGCCTACCCCCCCGGATGACTCATTGAGCAGTCCTCAGTCACGGCGCTATTGGCGCGAACAGGGTCCTTTTGAGCCAAATCAACGTGGGTCATCCGAAGGCGTGTTGACCCTCTAGACAGTGGTTGTCAAAACATTGGACACTTAGAGACATCGGGAGACAGAGCATGCAACTCATGACTGTGAGTGCCGCTGCAAGGCACCTCGGGTATAAAAGCCGTTCCCAGCTTTACAAGCTCATGAATGACGGCTGGCTGGACGCGCACGTGCATGTTCAGATGCCTAGTGGGCAGCGTTTGCTTGACGTTGATGGATTACAGAAGACGCTGCAGGGCTTATGCCAGTGGAGAGTAGACAGCGTTTCCCTCAGGCGTTAGCGGTTGAGCTCTAGGAATTTGGGACTATTCATGCTCGTCTTCTAAGCGTTGACGATGCAGTGGAAGAGCCCACCAGATGAAAGCTTCTTTTTTGCTAATTGTGCCTTTGTTAGCACATTCAATGTCAGCAGCATTCTTGTCTGCCCAAGTAATAGTTGCCAAGCCCTCAAGCTTGGTGTATTCGCAGTAGCAGTGTGCTGTAGCCAGATCTTCAATTAGTTCTGCAACCTCTCCCCACATGGTCATTTGGATGTCCATGCAGGATTGGTGAAACTCTGAATACGTTGCGAGTGTCTCTGATTGATCAGTAGAAAGTTCCGGCTTTTCCTCTTTTTCATGCCAACCTCCATCAAAGGCAATGGCTGGATCTGTCAAGACCAGTGGAACCAAGAGCAGCAGTAGTCGTTTCATGCCTTCATTTGTTGTTTCGGCATCTGCACCTGACGCTTGCTGCGTGATGCCTGGTGATTGCCGCTCGCCCTCTCATAGACCTTATGACCCGGCTTTCCTTCGGAGTTCATCGAGATCAACCTGTTGAGGCGGAAGCTTGTAGGAGCGTGCATAAGACCTTCTAACGATCCTCCTCAGCAGCAGGAAGGTCATTGCCATCAACAGCAGTAGAAGAGCTTCCACGACAACAGTGTGGCGCTAAACGTGGTAATCCCTGATCAGGCAGATGGCGCTGTCAGCATCACTCATGCGATGAGGGGCCTGCCGTGACGAACGATCGAGGTCACTTCGTTAGTGGTCGCGTCAACCACCATGTAAGTGCACATCAGCGCCTTCGACTTTGTGCGGGCACACAGGTAAGCCCTGAATTCCGTTTGGAAGTAGAGCTCCTTGACCCAACGGTCGGGAGCTTCTTGCTTGACGACGTTGTACACGGCTATTGCCTGGACCCTTGCTCTAGCAATGCCGTGGATGTGTCAGTCCAAATCACGGAATTTCCGCTGTTTAGGCAACAGGACTTATCCAACGAGTCGGTCATCTTCAGCCAGGATCGCTTTCCCTTTTGAAATCCTCAGCACCTCACCTGAGTTGTCGGGACTTTCGTACATGACTCGATAGAGCCCGAAAGTATTCAGCGATTTGGCTCGGGCGTTGGTGAACGCCTTGAACTCAGTCTCGAAGCACTGTTCCTGAAACCAAATGTCGGGCCCATCGCTTCGTTCAACACAGAACATCATCTGTTTCCCTTGAGGTTCTCAGCTTGGAGAGGGCAGAGCTGCTCGCTTGCTATCTCCAAATGAGCTTCGGGATCATGTCTTCAGTTGGCGACCAGCGAGCAAGGGACCCAGTCAGCCTTAGGAGCCCAGCCCATCTCCTTCTGGGAAGTCGGTGCTTAGATGCAGGCAAAAAGAAACCCCTGCCGTGGGCAGGGGCTTGAGATCTCCTGCTTAAGCCTTGATCACTTGGCGTAGGAAACACCGCGGTAGGTCAGGCTTGGATGAGCATTGTGAGCGACTTCTTCGCGGCAGGTGTTGTAAGTCTCGCGGCGGTAGGTCAGCTCAATACAAGCTTTGGGCGAGGCTGCTGGAGCCTCGTAGGAGTGACCTCTGTAGAGAAGAGCAGTCATGGTTAGTTCCTCAGAAAATTCCAAGTCCCCGTTCCGTGGCTTGGAGTGTCTGCGCCCCTTCAAAAGGGGTGAACGTTGTGTAGCGGTTGCTACAGATCTTTTATACAGGGTCGTCATCCCCCCTGTCGTTCATATGGATACACAGCACTTTTCTGGCTGGATCCAGCTCAGTGCCCTCATCCAATTCCAGGCAAGCGGAGCCCCGAGCGATTGAAGCTCCGCTGCACCGCCAGCTCTGCCAGTTGCGGTGCAATTCCGTCGTAACCGCACTGACTTCAGCTAAATCGCGTTACTTACTACGGAATCGCAGACAGGGTGATCCGCTGCAGCTCTATAGAGCAGATCACCTGAGCCAAGCCCACCACCCTCTCGTGGGGACGTGTCTCTATTGAGGTCATAGCTCTAATGGTCTGGGCTTTGCCACAGCCAGACAGGAGTTCAGTCCACGAGTTCAGTGTCTTTGCGGACAAACCAGTCGTTCTCATCCGCAAATCTCTTATCGATACGGCGCCGAGTCTCAACAACGTGTCGGCGTTGTGCCCACAATTCGCCAACGAACTTTGCGAGTCGTTCCCGGTGACCCACAGACTGCATGGGCACCAAGGGATCTTGCTCCGTTATTTCGGGATATCCAGAGGTCATCTAAATCGGGATGGTTGAATTTCAACCCTTAGCTAGATCTTTGGTTTGTGGCCATTACCCAAAAAGAAACCCCGGAGGTTTCTCCGAGGTCGCTAACCCTTTCGGTTGATCCCCATCACCCGACCGGACTGGACAAAACTAGCCTCGTTGGACTCAGTAGTGCCAACAAATCCATATTCCGGACATAGTGCGGTGAAGTCCTGTACCGACTCTTAAGACACCAAGTGTGGGGCTAGGCAGTGGCTAATGGCTGGGCCATATTGTCAGTTCCCCCATCACCTGGCCCGATGTGCGCGTCACAGCGGGTTTTTTTATGCCTTGAAGCACTAGCAGTAGTGCTTTTGAGGCGTTTCGAGGCTCGAAGCTGCAGGTAGGGCCACTTGGTATGTGGATAACGCGAGGCAAAAAGAAACCCCCGCCAAAGGCAGGGGCTCAAAAACGTCTCTCGGGAGTGTGACCTTGTTTCCACCCCGTGAGGCGTTTTTCCTCACACATTCACTATCTCTACCCAACTGGCACTGTGACAGTTGTTGGTGGACGGCTTGTCGCTTGTCCTTAGTCAGTTTCTTGAGCTCAGCCATCTCCATAACTCCTCCCGTGGTTGGTTTTTGAGCTTTCCGCCACTACGGGCCTCGGTTGAGAACGGGGCCACAAACCATTTCCACGCAGGGGGATCTAGTCAGCCGTCGAGCAGATCCCCCGAGCCAAGACCGCCGTTCCCTCGGCTATCTCGTCTCATCTCCACAACTAGCCACGGATCATGAATCGCGACTACATCGACTGGCTGGAGACGTTGCCCTGCAACCTCAATCCGGAGAAGGTCAACGTGTGGATAGGTAGCTGGGCGCCACTGCCTGAAGAGATTGATCTGCCTGCTTACGAGGATTGGCAGGATCGCGAGAATCAGCGAAATCCCAAGGGTCTGATGTCTCGCCTGTGGCGTTGGTTTAGGAGCTGATGCAAGCGTTCGATTGGTACATCGATTGCTCAGTAATCACTCTTGAGCCTTCGCCCTCTGCTTCTCCAGCATGAGCTTGGCCTTGTCGTAGCGCTTTTGAAAACCAGCTTTCAGTCCCGAGTGCTGTGCCATCAGCTGCGCCCGAGCTCCATCCTTTCTCTTGGTTTCATAAACCCGATCACACAGCTGCCAATACAGCTCAATGATTCCGATCTCGCGTGCGTAATCCTTCTGCTTGCGCAGGATGATTGCCACCCGCTTGAAATAGGCAGGAGCAGGGAACCAAAGGTTGATCTGAGACGACTCCATCTCGGCCTTGCAACAGGCCAGCATCAGATCAAGATCGTGCTTGCTCTCCGGAGAGTCCTTGAGAACCTCCCAGGTCTGCTTCCCATCGACAAGAGTCTGAGGAAACATCATTCCGAGGATCTCGCCGGAGGTCTTACCTGCATTGCATTGCTCGACGTACCAGTCCGTACCGAACTCAGTCGTTTCGACTAAGGGCGGTTCAGAAGCTTTCGGTGACTTCGCAGCAAGCATCGACGTTTGAGGCGTCAACGCTGGAGCCTTCGCAGCGTCCTCAGGAAAAGTCACTCCTCTGGCGCGGGCATCGTCCCTCAGGCCTTCCATATAGGCCTCCCACTCGGCGTCGCGCTTCGGAGTCTTCTCAGCCTTACGGCTGAAGATCAGCTTTGCGAAGACAAAAGCAATCGCAAGGACTGCCAGCAGAAACCCAAGAAGCTCCATTGCTGATCAGCTGTGAAGCAGGAAGGCCAGGACATAACCAATCACAAGACCTTTGCCAAAGGTGAGCCAGAGCATTTGGTACTTGCTCAGACCAAACCGCTGCCTGATCCGTTTGAGGAATGTCTTATGCCAGAGAACGAGCGAGTTCCCCGTGTTCTTTTTTTTGGATTTCTTGCCCATACATCCATCCTGCCCTCAACCAGCCTCAGGAGCCCAGCCCATCTCCTTCTGCGATGTCGGCGCTGACTTGTAGGCAAAAAGAAACCCCCGCCGAAGGCAGGGGCTTGTGGTCTGATCAAGCCTTGATCACTTGGCGTAAGAAACGCCGCGGTAGGTCAGAGCAGGCTTAGCGGAAGCGCCAGCCACTTTCTGCTGGTCGTACTTCTGGCCGCGATAGGTCAGGGTCATTTGAGGTTCCTCAGAAATCCAGGTCCCCGTTCCTTGGCCTGGTGATCTGCGCCTCGCAGAAGCGAGGTGAACGTTGTTGGTAGCGGTTGCTACAGATCATTTATAGGGGAGGCGTCAACCCCTTTGTCGTTCGGGCGGATACACAGCGAGTTTTTGGTTGAAGCTCCGCTTCGTGCATTCACCTCTCCTCCCTCTGTCGTGATGTCTAGCCCGTAGCGTTGGATCAGGTGAAGCCAACCGTGATCGACGTTTGAGTGCAAATGTCGTCGCCTACACCGCAATCCTTGTCCAATATCGAGATCTTTATTCGACGCGGCTGGGTCAGGCAGGCCACTACGCGAGAACCACATATCAAGCCAGTTCAATGAGCCGAAGAGGAATCCACCCACTGCTGATGGGTTTGGACAAACCGAAGCCCAAACCACATTCCAAAAAACAGACAGATCTGAGTGGTTTCGAGTCAGCCCAGAGAAAACGGTTTCTGCGGGCGGAAATAGAAGAGGAAAAGCTGGCTGCGGCAGCCGGGCGCCGACATCTCCTCAAGCTGGAACGGCAAGTTGCATGATCGACGTCTGATGGCTTTTGGGCACGGGCTGGTAGGCGTCTCGTCGGTAGTCCGAGATACCACTGAACAGACGTTCACGGAAGATTTTCTGGAAACTAAAACCTGTCCAAAAAGTCGCTGCAAACCCCGGCGTTAGCCCCCATATTTGGTGCCCAGGCAGCAGACGCGTATCACGTGACACTGTCCAGGCAGTACCGGGAGAGCGACCTGGTAACTGGCAGAAATAGCTCCCTTGGCACGAGCGATTGCCAGGGGTAGCTTTCTGCGCTCTTCAGATCTCTGAAAAGAGTTGGTGCATTCGCGCTAAAGCCTTGTATAGGGACGAACTTGTTTTCAGCGGATACCGCATCGCTCGGGGAGAACGTCGTTCTCCTCGCGGTTCTGTGGCCTCACATCATTGATTCGGTAAGGCTGTTGGAAGTCAGCCCGACCGATGGAAGGGGCTGCAGAGCCGAGTGCTGATTGCTATCTGGTTTGGTTGCGATTTATTGGGTCAGCTGCTTTGTGGCGATGACTCGCGTTCTTCGTGACCAGTGGGCACCGATGGCGATTGCAGGAGCATCACTAGTGGCGTTGGTGTGGCTTGAAGCCTTTGTTTGGTGAGTCGGCGGGGCAGCCTGAAGAAAACAGAGGGCTTAAGTAGACCGCTCAAGTGGCAGGCGCATCTTGAACTTGCAGCCCGAGGGGGTCTGCACTTGGGAGTCGAGGACCACTTGGCCTCCTCCCTATTAACCGGGGAATCGAGGACCGTAAGGACTCTTCCCCACACCATTCCAAGCCGTCAGCTCAAAAGCTGGTGGAAATTCACCGCACGTAGCGGGCATAACTGGGCAGTCGTTTCAATCGAATCTGAGTCGAATAACCCGTCGGCGTGATGATGTTCACCACTTCAGGGGCAGGGCTATTCAGCGTGTAGCCACGTTGGGTCAACTTCTCCCAGGATTGTTTGAGTAATTCAGTGTCCATAAGTTTTCGATAACACATCTCATCAAGCTTCCGCCAGTTTTGATCAGTATGTGCCACTTGATGCAATTTTGAACCTCAAGGGTTTTAGCTTTGTGATGCCCCTGGCTACTGGTTTTGGCATTCGACGAACTCGATAGGACAACCAGGCATATCCGTGATGCAAGGGCTCGCGCGCTGGAAGTGCTGAATGAAGCCTCCCCCAAGCTCACCGCACTTGAGAAGGCCATGTGGATGAAGTTGAAGCGAGGGGAATGCCCCTGCAAAAACAGCAATGGCCAATATCCCCGAAGAAAGCATTGACGCAGAGGCTGCCAGTTGTCTGCAATATGTGGCACTTGATGCATTTAAGGACAAGGAATTAACGGACCATCAGGAAAAGCAGAAGAGAGATGATCCAAGAATTCAGCATGATTTCTCGGCCGCCGCCGATGGTGCATCAGCTTGGCGACAAACGCTTTGTTGTCTGTGTGTCGAGTGGGCTGTGCTTGGAATTTGCTGACCGATGGGATGCCGAGTGCTGCCTGAAGAGCCTTCAGGTTGCCAGTGTTTTGCCTAAGTAGTGAGGCTGCACGACGCCTCGGATACAAGTCCAGATCTCAGCTCTATAGACTTATCAACGACGGCTACCTGCATGAGCATGTCCATGTGCAGCAGCACACGGGACAGCGTTTGGTTGACATAGAGGGGCTGAGGGAGAAGCTGCAGTGCATCTGCCAGTGGCGCCCCGACAGCGTGTTCCTAAGGAAGCCTCTTTAACGCCTGGCAGCTCAACTGGGAGATTTAGAAATCACAGCGAACTGACCGGCGTTACGCGCAATCTCTACCTCGATTTCCTCCGGTGTTGCATACGGAGGGCCAAAGAAAGCAGGCCGAGAGAAAGGCACGGTGAGACCGGTACTAAAGGACGGACGCTGGTGGAGCATCTCGATCCAGGCGAGCAGATGGCACATCGCCGAGATATCGACATTTGCCCAATAAGCACTAGCGCAGTAAGGGAAACAGGCGACATCCACGAGTGTGCAACGCTGACCGAGCACAAACGGGCCGCTCGATGACGCGAGCTGGTCGTCGAGCATGCGCAAACAGCGCTCCGCTTCGGCAATGAAGCGACCAATCGCGAAGGGATCGTTTTGGCCGCGAACCTTGGCGATTCGCTGAAAGTACATGGCCTGCCCCATCGAAGGTCCGAGGGCGCTGACCTGCCAATGGAGCCATTGCTTCGTCTGCAAGTGCAGCTGCAGGTCCTCATCGGCAGGGGGCAGCAAAGGGCTGACGAAGCGAGCCGCGCTGTACTCCAAGATGGCTGCCGACTCGGCGACTGTTACTCCGCGCGCACGATCAATCAGTGCCGGAATCCGACCATTTGGGTTGATGGAAAGAAAACCTTCACTGCGCTGTTCACTCTTCTCAAAGTTCACCAGTGCCCAGTCATAAGGCACACCCATTTCTTCAAAAAGGATTGGGAGCTTCCAGCCGTTTTGGGTGGCATATATCAGACAGCAAATTTCACTGTGTTCTGAAGACGACCACGCTTCGTCAAGCGTCACCTGCCTGGCGAGCCTTGATTTTTGGCTCATGTCATCGCCTCTCTAAGTCCTCCATCTCTGATCAACGCTAGGGATCCGATCCGATCGTTCAACTGAGTGCTCCAATCCTGAACTCAGATCAAATCAACCATGTGGTCACTTGCTGTAGGAACAACGCCATTGAGGCTTGGCAGGCGATGCAGAAGACGGGCTGGAGGCGCTGCCCCCCGCCTGTGCGCTGAGGACCAATCATTTTCGTCATGACAAACGGACCCAGCAGTTGCCGCTGACTTGGGTCCGCGTCCCGGCCGGAGCCCTCCAGAACGGGACGCACCTCAAATACGCCAGTGACGCCAATCGATTCAGAGTGAATCGATACCAACCTCGACTTTTTGTTGCCAAGAGAAAAAACTGCCGGAGGCGCTGCCCCCCCGCCTGTGCGTTGAAGCCATTAAGGGCGGAAGCATCCGCCCCATCCACTCGACTTAGTGGGAGTAGCTGACCCCGCGGTATGTGAGAGCAGTCACAGCGCGAGAGGCATTGCTCATTGATGCCTGGTAAGCCTTGCCCATGTACTTGAGCTGAACAACAGTTTTCTCCTTTGGCTCGTTGCACGTGGTGTACTTGTTGCCGAGGAAATTGAGTTCCATTAGGGGGGGTGGGGGATGCAAACGCTTAGATCTCAGCCCAAGGAATCGGATAAAACAATGTTCCATCCGTTACTTAATAATTTAGTGATAATTATTTGTCGCTCTGCGGATACACCTGATCGTCTCAGTGTGTTCTGGCAAACATCTTTTTGATGGCAATTTTCAGTTGCTTGTCTGAATTCATAGATGAAATGAAGTGACTACTGCTGTTGCTGCATCTGCTGCTGACGCTTGCTGAGCGTCGCCGCCACAGCCATGTTGGCGGCGTCCACTTCCTTCTCCATATCCTGGTCGTCGATCCACTGGCCGTAGTGCTTCATATGAGTGCGAACGTCATGGCCCATCAGCCTTGCGGCCGTCCGGATGGCGATGGGTGTGTAGAGAGCACTGCGCCAAGCGAAGCCATGGCGGAGGCTATATGGCTTCAAACCTTTAATTTCTTCTTTCAGCACTTCATTCCAGAAAGGATGGCGATCGAGGTATTGCCCAAAGGCCGCCCCGCCGTCCTTGAAGTTTTTGGCGTTGCGGATGCTGGTCGGGAGCTTCACCAGCCCGCTGTGCCACAGCTGCATCAGGCGCTCACCTTCTCCAGGTAGCTCTTTCAGGTTGAGAGCACGAGCAGTGCGGGGCTTCTTGGGTGTTGCCGCTGTTCTGCTGTTTCGCTTGGTGTTGCCGACCTTGAGCTTGCCGTCCTCAAAGGACAGCACCATCAGCTCAGCAGGACGTAATCCATAGAAAGCGACCAGCCCCACGGCTAAGTGCAGCTCAGGGTTGCCCTCAAGGCTGTCCAGCAGCCTGATCAGCGCCTCTGGTTTCACTGGTGGCGTGTCTTCCTTGGGTGTGGTCCTGACCCCAATAAGAAGAGCCACCTCCTCATCGTCAGGGGGCAGCCAAAGGTTGTCGGCGGCGCATCGTTTCACCGCAAAACGCAGGAACCGGCAGACATCCAGCAGGTTGCGTTTACGCCCTGATGAGCCTGGCGCGATCTTGGTCAGGTGCTTCTCGGTGTACAGGCGAAGCAGAGCACCAGCATCATGCGCAGCACCAGCGCGAGCCGTTATGAGATCGACGACACGCTTGATCCGGTACGCCTCATTCGTGTTGTAGTTCGACTCCGAGACGGTCCCTGAATCAACCCGGAAACTGCGGTATCGCTCCGAAACCACAGTCCAGTTCGTGGCTTCACCAGTCAGCTCAGGGCTGTCTGAGATCAGTTGATATGCGTCCTTGAGGCCGATGTTCTGGTCGGCCATGGTCTCCCGCAGCTTTTTCACCAGCGCGGTGACGGCATCGCAGCTGCTTGGCGCGAAGGGTAATGGTGTGGATATCGACGGGCGTCTGGCTGAGCGCCGCGTCCCTTCGATCTTCTGGATCTTGAAGCGCCCGTACTGATCCTCCAGTACCCAGCCGGGACCATTGCTGCGTCGCACGACAGAGCGCAGATCCTTCAGCCACTGAGCCGCCTTCGCCATGACCCCCTTCTGCTTTGCAGGTGGTCAGAGCTTGGCGGTCATGAGTGTGTTTTGCAAGTGTGTTTTCTGCCCTTATTCGCCCCAGCATGCAGTCGCAAGTTAAGTGGTGTTCCTTGAGAATCCTTAGTGTGTCTGGGCTTTTTCTAGATATCGCAGTCAGTCTCGGCGATCAAAAAGACTGCATGGCATGCAGGGGGTCAGGAGTTCGAGTCTCCTTGGTTCCATTCAACAGAAGCCCAGCCTCTGGCTGGGTTTTTTTATTGCCAATGCGCGGTGATGATTCCGCTCGATGCCCTGTGTTGGTGCAAAAAGATGAAGCGCGGCAAGCTCTGGGCGCCCACCTGGACAAAGGAGCTGAGCTGGGCACCTGAGGATGGTTGAGGGCAGGATGGATGGATGGGCAAGAAATCCAAGAAGTCAAAGAAGGCGAAGCAGAGCTGCTCTGTCCTGCTGTGGCATAAGACGTTTATCAAGCGGATCAGACAACGCTTTGGTCTGAGCAAATACCAAATGCTGTGGATCACCTTCGGCAAAGGTCTGCTGATCGGCTACGTCCTGGCATTCCTGGTTCATCGCTGAATGGACTCCACCCAGAAGCTCGTGGAGAAACTGGTTGAGAGGCGGATGCGGGTCACTGGAGAGTCGCAGGCGGTAGCCACTGCCAACGTGATGGCAGCTTTCAAGAAGCTGAGGAAAGACAAGGAGTAGCCAGACCCGCTGCAAGCTTTGGGCTCCAGAACCGGGCTCGATCGGGCTGCACCGTGGCGGCATAAGAAAGCCGGGTGCTGTCTCCAATCGCAACCCGGCTGACGCATTCACCTTGATGTAGCTGGTCTTAGCCCGTGCCGCAGAACCTCAGTTATGGCTCAAATGTTCAGCTCGATACATGAGCTAACTGGCGCATTGACTTAGGGCGCCGGCGGCACCGTGGGGTGGCTGATCAAAATCCGCGGCCGTCACGCTCTCGCATTTCCAGGCGGAGTTGTTGATAACGAAGCAAGGACCGCTCTTCATCCAGCTGAGGAAAGAGCAAACGGGCCTCCCCCAGGCTCGGCGGCTCCAAGAGCCAGTCATCAGAGCGATCCGGGGCCACTTGCTCAGGCTTGCGTTCCCACAGCTGTCGTCCTGGAGCGACCCAGTCAAACCAGCGACGAAAACGGTCGAACAGCTCGAGTGGGTGCATCAAGTCACCCTAAGGAGATCACGAATCCAGGCGTTGGGATGTCTGCATGGCGTACGGCTTCGGGCGATCAGAAACAACAGACTCGTTCTGGGGCATCAGGCTCTGCGGTTGCCGCTGCCTGGGATCCTCCCCATTGCGCCAGGGGGTGAACATCAGGAAATTTCCGGCCACCAGCCCAGCCGTCACGATCACTGCGGCAATCTGCTCGAGCTGTTCGATCTCCATCCCTGCATTGTCCCGCGTTCTCCCAGCAGGGGTGTCCCCTGCATCGTCGAGGGCTTGGGATTCAGCTCGCTCTGCAGTTCCAGGCAAAGGGCCGCTCCCAGCATCACCGTGACTACGCCCAGTCCCTGACTCAGCTTGAGTCGCCTTTTGGGCTTGCGAAAAATACAGCGGGTCATTCCAGGCCCTTGATTCTCAGCCTGATTTAACGCTTGTTTTCAGTTCAAATTGAAGCGTTGACCACGAGAACGCTGGGAAAACGCTGAGACAACCGCTCTCAATCCTCTTTTGGGTTCTCCAGGTCGCGGCGGATCAGGGCCAGCAGGTAGGAGGGCGATTTGTAGCGGGTGGGCAGGCAGCGGTTCAGCGTTTCCAAATGCCCCCAGCAGACAGTGCGCTCAATGTCTTGAACGGTTTTTCCCTGCTGGAGGAGACGCCGCAGCGCCTTGCAATACATCGGATATCCCGCCTCTAATTCACCGATGGTGAGTTTTGCCTGAGGCATAGGACCACTGAAGCCAGTTCCAACCTATGCCCCCGCGGGCCAGGCTCAGCTGCCGAGCCAGGCGACGCAGTCGATTTCCACCCGTGCTCCCTTGGGGAGGGCTGCCACCTGAACGCAGGCGCGCGCTGGGCTGACCCCCTCGCCGAACACCTCGGCATAGATGCCATTCACGGTTGCGAAATCGCCCAGGTCCGCCAGGAACACCGTGGTGCGCACCACCTGAGCCGGGGTGGCGCCAGCTTCTTTCAGCACTGCACAGAGGTTTTTCAGCACCTGATGTGTTTCCGCCGCCACATCACCGTTCCCCACCATCGCGCCGGTGGCTGGATCCAATGGAATCTGCCCGGAGCAATAGAGCCACTCGCCGGCCAGCACTGCCTGGTTGTAAGGCCCAACCGGTGCAGGGGCGTCTTGAGTGGTGATGGCCTTGGCGCTCATGGGTTGGTTCTCAACAGCATTCATCACGATCATCGCCGTTGGTGATCCCCTGCTCCGCCATCGCTCATGCCGGCCGCCACTGGTCCTTGTGCTGGCGCAGCACGGCCAACTCCGCGGCTGAACCGGCCTGCATGAACAGGTTTGTGCGGCGTTCCATGGCGATGCTGCTGGGCAGGCTGAGTTCTCCTTGGGCACGGAGCCTCCGCACCTCCCGGTAGCGCTCAGCCAGAACGGTGTCGCTGGGGCGTTGCTCCACGGCCCATTGCAGGTTGGCCTCGGTGTACTCGTGGGCACAACAAACCCTTGTGGCCTCGGGCAGTTCCGCCAGTTTCTGCAGGGCCTGATGCATCTGTTCAGCGCTGCCTTCAAACAGTCGGCCACAGCCCCCGCTGAACAGGGTGTCCCCGCAGAACAACAGGGGCCCGATCTCGCCGCCCTCCGGGTTCGGGATGAAAAAGGCGATGTGGGCCCGGGTGTGAGCCGCTACATCCAGCACCTCCACCTCATGGCCAAGAACAGTGATCCGGTCCCCATCCCGCACCGGCATCGTCTGGAACGGGATCCGCTCCCGGTCCTCAGCGGAGGCAATCACCGCAGCCTGGGGCCAGCGTTTCAGCAATTCCGGTGTGCCGCCGATGTGGTCGGCGTGGTGATGGGTCTGCAGCACGGCGGCCAGGCGCAACTGCCGTGCATCCAGCCACTCGCGCACCGGCGGCGCCACGGCAGGGTCGATCACCACGGCCTCCGCGCCCCTCACCCAGATCCAGATCAGGTTGTCCTGGAGCACCGGCAGGGCATGAAGTGAGGAATGCATCGTTAAAGTCCTGCCTGGTTAACCGGTCAGCGCTGGACCCATGATCACCGTCGCGTTGGCCAAAGGAGCGCTGCTCAAAGATTCGGTGGCCCGCTTTGCGGCGGCTGGTCTTGATTTCTCCGCTGTTCTTGACAAGAACAACCGCCAGTTGATGGTGCCCACCCCTTGCGGGCGCGCCCGGGCCCTGCTGGTTCGCAACGGCGATGTGCCTACCTATGTGGCCTACGGCCAGGCTCAGCTGGGGGTGGTGGGTTACGACGTGCTCAAAGAGCATCAACTCCCCGTTGCTCAACTGGTGGACCTGGGCTTTGGCGGCTGCCGCATGGCTGTGGCGGTTCAGGAGAGCAGTGGTTACACCCGGGCCGCTGATCTGCCCGCCCACTGCCGCGTCGCCAGCAAATTCACCCACTGCGCCCGGGAATATTTCGATGCCCTCGACCTTCCCGTTGAGTTGGTTCACCTCAATGGCTCGGTGGAGCTGGGGCCCATCACGGGAATGTCGGAAGCGATTGTCGACCTGGTGGCCACCGGTCGCACCCTGCGTGAGAACGGCCTGATCGCCATCGAAGACCTGTTCCACTCCACAGCTCGACTGGTGGGGCACCCCCTGTCGGTTCGCCTCGATCACGGCCCCTTGGCCTCCATCGTTGATGCGATCCGCGCAGCAACACCCGTCGGGAGCTCCAGCTGATGGGGGCCGTCGCCGACTGGCGCCGGGTCCGTCGTCTCGGTCGTTATCTCGTGCGGGATCGCCGGCGGCTGCTGGTGGCCCTGCTGCTGCTGCTGCCCTTGGCCTTTGCCGGAGCACTGCAACCCGTTCTGCTCGGGCAGGCCGTCAGCGTCCTGCGCGGAGAGCCCAGTCTTCCCTTCCTTTCGGGGATGAGCCTCTCTGCCTCGATCCGCGTGATCATCGGGCTCTACTTCGTTTCCGTGCTGCTGCGGCTCGCCCTGCAGGGGGTTCAGCAATTCAGCATCCTGGCCGTCGGACAACGGCTCACCGCCCGCATCCGCGACGACCTCTTTGAACATGCGTTGTCGCTGTCCCTGCGGTTTCACGACCGCATGCCGGTGGGCAAGTTGCTCACACGGCTCACCAGCGATGTGGATGCCCTGGCTGAGGTGTTCGGCAGTGGTGCCGTGGGCGTGCTCAATGATCTGGTGAGCCTGCTGGTGCTGGCCTCAACGATGTTGTTCATCGAGTGGAGGCTGGGGTTGCTGCTGTTGTTCACGCAGGTGCCCGTCACCCTGGCCGTGCTTTGGCTGCAGCGCCGTTACCGCAAGGCCAATTACCGCGTGCGTGAAGAGCTTTCCCAGCTCAATGCCGATTTCCAGGAGAACCTCCAGGGCCTCGAGGTGGTTCAGATGTATGGCCGTGAAACGGTCAACAGCGCCCGTTTCCTGCGCACCGGCATGCACTACCGCAGCGCTGTGAACGGAACGATCTTTTTCGACAGCAGCATTTCAGCCTTCCTGGAATGGGTGGCTCTGGCCGCCATTGCCCTGGTGCTGGCCCTTGGCGGCTTGATGGTGACCAATGGCGCCATGGGTCTGGGCACCCTCACCACGTTCATCCTTGCCTCCCAGCGACTGTTTGATCCGTTGCGTCAGCTGGCGGAGCGTTTCACCCAGATCCAGGGTGGGCTCACGGCGGTCGAACGCATCGGCGAGTTGATGGAGGAGCCCCTTGAGATCGCTGAGGCCAAAGGGGTTCTCCCCCACGTGAGTGGCGGTGGCGGCGAGGTGATCTTCGAGAACGTGAGCTTCGCCTATCGGCCGGACGATCCGATCCTCCGCAACCTCTCCTTCCGCATCGCCCCCGGAGAACATGTCGCCCTGGTGGGCCCCACGGGGTCGGGCAAAAGCACGATCATCCGCCTGCTCTGCCGCCTCTATGAACCCCAGCAGGGACGCATCCTTCTCGATGGACGGGACATCCGCACGATCCCGATGGCCGATCTCCGGCGTGAGCTGGGCGTCGTGCTTCAAGACACGTTCCTGTTCAGCGGCAATGTGGCCGACAACCTTCGGCTCAATGCGTCGGTGAGCGATCGAGAGCTGGCTCAGGTCTGCGCTGAGCTTGGTCTCAACGAGCTGCTGGCCAAGCTTCCCAACGGCCTGGAGACGGAGCTGCGCGAGCGGGGCGGCAACCTCTCTTCAGGAGAGCGCCAACTGCTGGCGGTAGCCCGGGTGGCGATCCGCAAACCAACGGTGTTGGTGATGGATGAAGCCACCGCCTTCATGGACCCTTCAACGGAAGCGACGCTGCAGGCTGATCTCGATCGCCTGCTGCAAAAGCGCACCGCCATCGTCATTGCCCATCGCCTGGCCACGGTGGAAGCCTCGGACCGCATTCTTGTGCTGCGCCGCGGTGAACTGATCGAGCAGGGAACCCATCGCGAGCTCAGGGCCCGCGGCGGGCTCTATGCCCAGCTGGCTGATCTGCAGGAGCGGGGGTTGGCGCGACTGTGATCGCTCCTCTGCCCATGCCTGCTGATCCTCTGTTGGAGCAGTACGGCCAGGGGGCGCGTCTCTGCCCCTGTGCCAATGATCAGATCACCTTGGTGTTCAGCCAGGAGTACCCCTTCGATCTGGTGGAACTCGAGCAGTTGCTGGAAGCGGTGGGCTGGAGCCGCCGGCCGATTCGCCGGGTGCGCAAAGCCCTCAGCCACAGCCTGCTCAAAGTTGGCCTCTGGCGGCACGACCCACGGGTGCCTCGTCTGGTGGGATTTGCGCGCTGCACCGGGGATGGTGTTTTCGAAGCCACCGTCTGGGACGTGGCCGTGCATCCCCTGTACCAGGGCAATGGTCTGGGCAAGCAGATGATGGCTTACATCCTCGAGGCTCTTGATCAGATGGGAACCGAGCGGGTCAGCCTGTTCGCCGATCCGGGCGTCGTCAGCTTTTACCAGGGCCAGGGCTGGGATCTCGAGCCCCAGGGCCATCGCTGTGCCTTCTGGTACGCCAACTGATCGGATCCTTCAGCGCCGGTAGAGCCGCAACAGCTGCTCCGTTGATCGCCCCTGCCGCCACAGCCAGCGCAGCCGGGCATTGCGCCAGGCCTGCACCAGCACGCTTCGCTTCTGCCAGCGCTCTGCGCTGGTGAGCAGGGCACAGTTCAGTGAACGGAGGGGAGCGACCTGGCTCAGGCGTTCCACCAGGTCCAGGTCTTCCATCAGCGCCAGAGGCCGGTAGCCGCCCACGCGCTCATACAGCTGGCGCTGAATCAACAGGCCCTGATCGCCGTAAGGGCGTTGCAGCCAACGGCTGCGCAGGTTCACCATCCGCTCCAGCAGCCACAGCATCGGCCGCCTATGCGCCTCCACCTTGAAGTCGAAGCACCAGGCGCTCAGGTGAGCTTCTGGTCTCTTCAGAATCGCTCCCACCTTCTGGTGCCAGGTGTCCGGCAGGCGGCTGTCGGCGTGCAGCACCAGCACCCAGGCATGGGAGCTGTGGCCAACGCCCCAGCGCAGCTGTGGACCCCGTCCGGCGTTGGGACTGTTGAGCACGGTGGCGCCGGCCAGCTGAGCCACCGCCCGGGTGTGATCCCTACTTCCCGCGTCAGAGACGATCACTTCCAACTCCCCCGGCCATCGCTGCAGATCCGCCAGCAGCAGCGGCAGCCTGCTGGCTTCCTCCAGGGTTGGAATTACAACGCTCAGCCCTGCCATGGCCTCAGATCGCTCCAGTGATCCAGATCATTCCTTTGGGCCACGAGGGCCGATGAGAGCTGCCGCCTGCGCGCCGCCTCCAGCGTTGCCTCCAGCACCCTGGGGCCGCCCCAGGGAATGCCGAGCAGCGGCCAGTGCTGCGGGCTGCGGATCAGGGATGCGCCGATCCCTAGCAGCCAGTAGCCCCCATCGGAGGCTGGCCCCAGCACCAGGTCATGCTGCTTCAACCGCTCAACGGCCTGCCTCAAATCATCGGGATTGAGTTCGGGCAGATCCGTGCCGATCACGAGGCAGGGCCTGTTGTGGCGATGGCCGTGCATCAATTGCCGTCGCAATCGGGTGCCGAGTTGCCCCCTCCCCTGCAGCCGCACCTGACCCATTCCCAGCTGTTGCCCCCAGCGCGTGGCCGCACGGGGGCCGAGTCCGCTCACCGCCAGCACCGGCTCGATCTCCATGGCGCCGGCGAGGTCCCGCACCACCGCAGCGGTGTGCTGCGTGAGCCGCCGTTGGATCCTTGTGGCGCGTTCGCTGCTGTTGGCCAGGCCCAGCTCATGGTTGAGATCGCGGCTCAAGCGGCGTTTGCATCGGCCCGGTGATGGCCAGCGGGCCATCACAACGATCTGCACCATCTCAGTTGTTGCGGGGCAGTTCCCGCGGGCGCACCTGCACGATCAGCTCTTTCCCATTGCGTTGAAGGGTGAGCTGCATCGGTTCCCCCACCTGGCCGCGGTCCACGGCGAGTTGCACTTCGGTGGGGGTTTGAACGGGGTTGTTTTCCACCTTGAGGATCAGATCGCACTGGCGGATGCCGGCCGCAGCGGCCGGAGTGCCTTTCACCACCTCCTTCACCAACACGCCATTCAGCTCGGGCACCGTGCAGGCGCTGTTGGTGGCATTGATTTCCCGCGCCAGCTGCGGCGTGAGGTTCATCAGCTGCACGCCGATGAAGGGATGGGAGGCCTGGCCGGTGCTGACGATCTGTTGCGCGATCCGCTTGGCCAGGTTGATCGGAACCGCAAAACTCAAGCCGCCACCTGGGGCTGTGCGGATCGCTGTGTTGATGCCGATCACCTGACCGGCGGCATTGATCAACGGGCCGCCGCTGTTGCCGGGGTTCACCGCTGCATCGGTCTGGATGTAGGGAACCCGCTGGCCGTCACCGATCGCATTGAGGCGGCCGACGGCGCTGATGATGCCGGCCGTCACGGTGTTGTTAAGCCCAAACGGATTGCCGATGGCAATGGCCCATTCCCCCGGCTTGAGCTGGTCGGAGTTGCCCAGGGCCGCCACCGGCAGGTTGTCGGCCACCACTTTCACCACCGCCACGTCGGTGAGGGGGTCGGTGCCGAGAACCTTGCCCTTGAAATTGCGTCCGTCCGGCAGGGTTACCGCCACCTGATCGGCACCACGCACCACGTGCTCATTGGTGAAGATCAGGCCGCTGGCCCGGGTGATGAAGCCGGAGCCCTGGCCCTGCTGCCGCTGGCTGGAGGGACCCATCCCAAAAATCCCTCCGAAGGGGTTGGAGATCTCCTTCACCACATCGATGCGCACCACCGCTGGACCGACGCGATCCACCGCCTTCACGATCACGTTGTCCCCCGGTTGCAGAGGGGCGCTGCGGGGCTGATCGTGCACCACCGGTGGCGCCGTCATCGCTGGCTTGGGGGTCAGACCCAGCTGGTCTCTCACCAGGCTGCAACCGGAGAGTGCGCTCCCGGCCAGGGCGATGGCGAGCCAATGCTGGGCGTTGGGCATCACGACGAGATGTGTGCTGATGCATTTAAGACGGCCTGAGCGGATCGGCATGCGTAGATTCAGCGCTCGGGCGATGGGCGGTTTTGGCGCAGACGGGCGAAGAGCTCTGGATCAAGGTGCGGGATGGGTTGCAGGCGAAGCTGAGCAAGCCCACCTTCGAGACCTTCATTCGCCCCACGGGTTGCAGCGGCTTTGCCAATGGAGAGCTGAAGCTTCTGGCCCCGAATCCCTTTGCCAGCGTTCGTCTGCGGGAGCAGCTGCTCCCCACGATCGCCGAGATGGCCAGCAGCATCAGCGGTCAGCCCGTCCAGGTGACGGTGCTGGCGGAAACCGCCTTGCCGCTGCCGGACGCCACCGATGAGGCCTCAGCCGCTGCAGATGCGGCGCCGCCTCCAGCGGCCCAGGAGTTGGCATCGGCTCCAGCGCGGAACGGCTCCCCACGGCGCTACCTGCCCGGGCTCAATCCCCGCTACGTGTTCGGCCGTTTTGTGGTCGGCCCCAACAGCCGGATGGCCCATGCGGCAGCTTTGGCTGTGGCTGAAGCACCGGGCCGGGAGTTCAACCCCCTGTTCATCTGCGGCGGTGTGGGCCTGGGCAAAACCCACCTGATGCAAGCCATTGGCCATTACCGGCTGGAAATCGACCCCGGGGCTCGGGTGGCCTATGTCTCCACCGAAACCTTCACCAATGACCTGATCCAGGCCATCCGCAAGGACGGCATGCAGGCCTTCCGCGATCGCTACCGCGCCGCGGATCTGATCCTGGTGGACGACATTCAATTCATCGAGGGCAAGGAGTACACCCAGGAGGAGTTCTTCCACACCTTCAATGCCCTGCACGAGGCAGGCCGTCAGGTGGTGATCGCCAGTGATCGTCCCCCCAGCCAGATTCCACGGTTGCAGCAGCGCCTGATCTCCCGGTTCCAGATGGGCCTGATCGCAGACATTCAGTCGCCTGACCTGGAAACACGCATGGCGATTCTTCAGAAGAAAGCGGAACAGGAGCGCATGTCGCTGCCCCGTGATCTGATCCAGTACATCGCCGGTCGCTTCACCTCGAACATCCGCGAGTTGGAAGGGGCCCTGACCCGGGCTGTGGCCTTCGCCTCCATCACGGGGCTGCCGATGACCGTGGAATCCGTGGCACCGATGCTCGACCCCACGGGGCAGGGGGTGGAGGTCACGCCGCAACAGGTGATCGACAAGGTGTCTGAAGTGTTTGATGTCACGGCCGAGGAGATGTGCAGCAGCACCCGTCGCCGCGCCGTGAGCCAGGCCCGTCAGGTGGGGATGTACCTCATGCGCCAGGGCACCGACCTCAGCCTGCCGAGGATCGGCGACAACTTCGGCGGAAAAGACCACACCACGGTGATGTACGCGATCGAGCAGGTGGAGAAGAAACTGGCCTCCGACCCCCAGCTCGCCGGTCAGGTGCAGAAGGTGAAGGATCTCCTGCAGATCGATTCCCGCAAGAAGCGCTGATCAGCAGCAGGCTTTCTTGTCACCTTTCCAGCCCGGCATGTCCTGTGCAGCGGCTGAGCAAACCAGCTGGCGGGCTGCTGCGAGTGCCGGCTCCAGGCGCCTGGAGCTGAAGGGGGGCAGGGGCCGGCTGCGCAGCCAGGCACCCCAACGAAACTCGTGATAGGGGATCAGGGGCTGAGGCTTGATCCACCCCTCCTGCTTCAGCTTCCACACGAGGCTCCTGTAGGGATCGTCGTCCAGTCCCAGCAGGCTCGTGGGCAGCTGCTCGGCCGGGCGCGGGCCGTTGCCTCGTCCGTCGTAGAGGTAGAGCCAGCCCTGGTTGTGCAGATGGGCCAGCACAGCGTTTCGGTCGGCGGTTGGCAGCTCCTCCACCACGTAACCCCAGGTGGTGGCCCCTGGATCAATGCCGATCAGGCCTCGCAGCCGGTGGTGCCGGTCCAGCATCCACATGGCGCCATCGGCAGATCGGATCAAAGGGACCGGTTTGCCGCGCAGGTAGTCAAGACGTTGCTGACGGGTGTCCTGGGCGAAATCCTTCTCGCGCGACCAGATCTCCGCCAGTCCCACACACCACTGGGTCGGCTGCAGCTGCGCCGCTGACACCTCAATCAGATCGGTCCTCCGATCGGGGGCGGGGATCGGTTGGTAAGCGGGCAGCCGCAGGGGCACGACTCAGCGTTGGCGCCCTCGCACTATGACCCAATTAAGAAGGGTCGGGGATCCTGATCAAAGCGATCCCTCACCGGCAAGGGCTTGGCCTGCTCAGGGCCATCCAGCTGGGCGGTGGCTTCAAGGGCTTGACGCAGCAGTCGAGCGGCCGGGAGCGGCATATCCCTTGGCACCGAAATGCGATCGCGCAAATAGCGCAGCCCGGCGGCACTCCCCGCTGGAGGCGGGCAGGGGGTGTCGCGAACCAATCGGGTGAGGGCACAGCGCAGGGGCTGGTCAAAGGCTGCAGCACCCATGGGGTTCACCTCGCGCAGCCGTTGCTGGTGACGCAGCACCCGGCTCAGGGCGATGACGGCCTGATCGGCTTGATGGTCCACATCCCAGCAGGCTTCGTCCTCGCCGAGGCCATCACCTCGGTCGATCCGTTCGGCCAGGCGCTTTGCTTCCGCTCCATCGTCGGGCCAGCAGCCGCCCATCTGGGGCGGCAGGTCATGGGCATGGGTGTGGAAGTCGCTTTGGGTACCGCGGTAGGTCTCCAGTTGCTCCAGGGCACGGAACCAGCGGTCAATGGCTGGATGCTCAGCCCTCAGCCGGTATCCCTTGTAGTAAGCCAGCGAGGCATTCATCCGTTCCACGTAGGGAACGAAGATCAGATCCACGGTCTGCGGCTCCGGGCCCCGCAGCCACGGTCCTTCCTCCCGGTTCAGCTCCCGTTCGAAGCGCCGGGCGATGTCTTGAAACTGCTCTCGGGCCAGAACCTGTTGCCTCGGACTCAGCCGTGGTGAACACAGCCAGATGCACCAGGCCTGAAACAGCAGCCGTTCAAGACGGCGCAGCTCCAGAGCTTCCGGCGCTGTCATCGCCATGCCCAGGGAGCCGAACTGCTGTTCGAGGGCCAGCAGGATGTCGTCGCTTTCGGTGATCAGCCGCCCGTTGAGCTCCAGGGCCGGCAACATCCCTGAGGGCACTTTCTCCAGGAACCACGGCTCCTTCGGGCCGTAGCAACGCATGGTGACTTTGCGGATCCGGTAGGGGATGCGCTTGAACTCCAGCCACAGCCAGATTTTTTGGCAGTAGGGGCACCAGGCGTGGTGGTCGCGGTACAGCGTGACCATCACGTTGGATTCAGGCTGTCCGAACAGGCGCAACGTGGCCTGGGCACTGGTCGGCCCTTCAATCCGATTCGGTTCCGGCATCGCCAGGCTGGCCAGGTCCGACCAGCTCAGGGGTTCAGCTGATTCCGATGAAAGGGGCATGCAGGATCGGCGCAAGCGTTGCCCGTCCATAGGACTGCCAGTCACCCAGTTCGTGCATCAGCGCCAGACAGTCCTGCTGGCGGCCCTGATCAGCCAACTGCTTCAGCCGCAGTTTCATGTCGTCGCTGGTGATCATCATCACGATCTCGCGGCGTTGCGAACGTTTGAGGCGCAGCTCAGGTTCAGGCGGCTGCCTGCGGCGCTTGGAAGAACGGTTCATGGTTTAAGGACGCGGTTGAAATACGACCGACTCGTCTTGGGCCTTTATGGCCCCCCCTCCCCGGACCATAACGCCATCTTTACGATGACGCCCGTCGTCTCGAGCACCCTTCTGTTATGGGCGCTGATCTGGATCTGGTTGTGCTCGGAGCAGGCTCCGGTGGTCTGGCCGCTGCGAAACGCGCGGCCCGTCATGGAGCCCGCGTCGCCATCGTGGAGGGCGATCGCGTCGGCGGCACCTGCGTGATCCGCGGCTGTGTTCCCAAAAAGCTTTTGGTGTACGGCGCCCAGGCCCGCCATCAATTGGCGGATGCCTCGGCCTACGGCCTTGAGATCGGTTCGGTGCGTTCGGATGTGCCTGATCTCCTGCGTCGGGTGCGCGCCGAGGTGGATCGGCTCAATGCCCTCCATCTCGGATTTCTGGAGAAGGCCGGCGTTCAGTTGATCTCCGGTTGGGGACGCTTCACGGCAGCAGATCGCATTGGCATTTCCGATCAACGCGGTGGGCCCGTGCGAGAGGAACTCTCGGCCCCGCGCTTTCTGGTGGCGGTTGGTGGCCGGCCGGCCCGGCCGGAGATTCCTGGGGTTGAGCACACCTGGGTCAGTGACGACATGTTCCTTCTGGAGGATGTCCCCTCAGCCGTGGTCGTGGTGGGCGCAGGCTTCATTGCCTGCGAGTTTGCCTGCATCCTGCGGGGCCTTGGTGTTGCGGTCACCCAGGTGGTGCGTGGTCCGCGCTTGTTGCGCGGTTTTGATGCTGAGTTGGCCGATGCCGTGCTGGCTGGCATGCGTGAGCAGGGCATCGAGGTGCTGTTGGAGCAAACGCTGGTGGCCGTGGAGGGAGAGCCCGGGGCGCTGACGGCGCGGCTGGGCAATGGTGAGTCTTTGGCTTGCGGCGGTGTGTTGATGGCCACCGGGCGTCGCCCCTGGCTTGCGGATCTTGGCCTGGATGCTGCCGGCGTGGCGGTCGAGAACGGTCGCATCAGGGTCGATGCCAACTCCTGCACCTCGGTACCCCACATCCATGCCGTCGGCGATGTCACCGATCGGGTCAACCTCACGCCTGTGGCCATTGATGAAGGTCGTGCCTTCGCCGACAGCGTCTTCGGGTCGCGTCAGCGGCAGGTGAACCACGACCTGGTGGCCAGTGCCGTGTTCAGCGATCCAGAGCTGGCGACCGTGGGCCTATCAGAAGAACAGGCCATCGAACGCCATGGCGTGGATGGTGTTGTTGTGCATCGCGCCCGCTTTCGGTCAATGGCGCGGGCCCTGCCCGCCTCCGGTCCACGTTGTCTGCTCAAGTTGGTGGTGGAGAAGGCTACCGATCGGGTGCTGGGCTGCCACATGGTGGGCGAGCATGCCGCGGAGATCATTCAGATGGCGGCGATTGCCGTGGGGATGGGAGCCACCAAGGCTGATTTCGATCGCACCATGGCGCTGCACCCCTCTGTTTCAGAGGAGTTCGTCACGATGCAGTGATCCGGCAATCCTTTCGACAGTATGAAAGGTGCAAGACAATGCATATATGGCGAACTAGACCACGATTAGATCGATATATATGACGTGGAATCATTCATGCAGACTCGAGGTCATAAGGCTGATTTTGCTCATTTTTTGATTGAATCAGGGGAGCAGTTGCTCAGCCTTTTTTGGCCTGCAGCTGACGCTCGCCGGGCAGCATCTTTAGAGATTATTGCTCGCACGGCCTATACAGCTGAGGAAAGTGCTTGTCATTACCTTGAGACGATTGGCCTCGATCAGAGTGGCGCTATTCGTAAAACTCTGGAGCTGGCACGTCGGCAGGATAGTAATGAGCAGACGCATGAAGACATTTTTTCTCGTGATCTTGGTGGATTGTCTTTATGGGTAGATCGCTTTGTGGCAAGGCATGTAGCTGTCCTTGTTTATTGGGTATTTGCTTTTACTACCTTGTTGGATCACGAGTTGGCCTCTTTGCTTGGAGAAGCTGTTGAGGCCGAAGCTGTCAAAACGTACCGGCGCATGCTTCTGGAGCAGCCAGAAGAATGGTTGCAGCAGCCCGTAACTCCCATTGCAACAGCCTATTGGAGAAAAGAGGGAAATATGTGGGCTGCCCGGGATGAATGTGAGCCAAAAACTCTTCGAGATGTAATCGAATTGATTGCCAGAGATGAGTTGGACCATGTGGCGGCTAATAGCCAAAAGGCAATCGCTTTTTAGTCAATGATTTAAGTGGTTGGACTGTTCTGGTTGTCCCGCCAATAAAAAACTGCCTGAGTGAAAATCACAATCATCACGATTGGAATTACAGCGCAGAGCATCACAAGGCGAAATTCATCGGCCCAGGTGGCCATGGCCGTTCGGGGCAAAACATTGTCGACCAGATACAGAACATAGAGGCCGAGAAGTAGCCCTCCCTCCAAGCGGGATATTCGACCTTTCGTCCAAAAAATTGGCATACAGGCCAGGCTGGTGAGCAGCATTACCGGCAAGTCGTCCTGAATCAGTTCCGGGCTGACTTGAAGTCCGTTGCCAGCTGCCGCTATGGCTCCGCCGCCCAGCACCAGCATCAGGTTCAACAGGCAGCTGCCCACCACGTTGCCGATCGCCAGATCGGTGCGCCCGCGCAGGGCGGCCACCAGGGAGGTGATCAATTCCGGCATCGACGTTCCAGCGGAAACGATTGTCAGACCGATCACTGCCTCACTAACTCCCAGAAGGGTTGCGGCGCTGACCGCGCCATTCACCAGAACCCTGGATCCGATCGAGAGAACGCTGATGCCGGCAATCAATCGCACTGAAGCTGGGATCAATCCACCTTTGTTTGCTTCGTCACTGATTTCGGGTTCAGCGCTGCCGCTGTCGTCCGGTTCTTCACGGGCGGTGCGGATCTCCCAGACGGTGTTGATCACAAGCCCCAAGAGCAAGGCCAGGCCCGCTTGCCAGGTGACCCGTCCTGCGGAGGCCATACCCCAGACCGCCGCCGAGATGGCAATCATCAGAGGCACATCTCGCCTCACCAGGCGGCTTTCAACCCGCAAGGGCAGAACAAGGGCACTGCTGCCCAGCACCACCATCACGTTGAAGATGTTGCTGCCCACCACATTGCTCACGGCGAGGGCGTCAGCTCCCTGCAGCACCGAACTCAGGCTCACGAACAGTTCAGGGGCGCTGGTGCCCAGCGACACCACCGTCAGGCCGATCACGAGCTGGGGAATCCCGAAGATCACCGCCATGGCGACGGACCCCTGAACGAACAGTTCCCCGCCACCGAACAGCAGTCCGATGCCCAGGAGCACTTGGATCGAGGCCTGCAGAAATTCAGGCATGGGGTGAGCTCAGCTGTACGGGGATTCTGCTTTGAAGCGAATTAACCTAAGGTCACTCACCTGGGTAATAGATAAGAAACCTTGTTGAACCGGATCAGCACCAGCAACCTCCGGGGTGACGCCTTTGGTGGCGTGACCGCCGCGGTGATTGCTCTGCCGATGGCCCTGGCCTTCGGGGTCGCCGCAACGGGTGACCCTGCCCCTGGGCTTTGGGGCGCCGTGATCATCGGCTTGGTGGCGTCTCTCTTCGGCGGAACGCCCACCTTGATCTCTGAACCCACCGGTCCCATGACCGTGGTGTTCACGTCGGTGATCCTGAGCTTCACCGCCACAGCTCCGGACAAGGAAACGGCCATGGCCATGGCCTTCACCGTGGTCATCCTGGCGGGTCTGTTTCAGATCCTTTTTGGTGTGTTCCGTCTGGGTCGATACGTCACCCAGATGCCTTACACAGTGATCTCTGGCTTCATGTCGGGGATTGGAGCCATCCTGGTGATTCTCCAGCTGCCCGCTTTCCTGGGGCAGACCGCATCGGGCGGGGTGATGGGAACCCTGTCCAACCTGCCGGGTTTGATTGCCGGAATTCAGCCGATGGAGCTGGCGCTGGCGTTGATCACCGTTGCGATCCTCTGGTTCACCCCAGCCAGCGTGAAGCGTTTCTGCCCGCCGCAGCTGCTCGCTCTGGTGCTGGGAACGGTGCTGTCGATGACCCTGTTCCACGACGCCGGTCTCAAGACCATTCCGCCGTTCAATGCTGAGCTCCCCAGCCTGCATGTGCCCACCTTTTCGGGCGGACAGCTGCGTTTGATGTTCGTGGATGCTGCAGTGCTGGGCATGCTCGGCTGCATCGATGCGCTGCTCACCTCAGTTGTGGCTGACAGCCTCACCCGCACGGAGCACAATTCCAACAAGGAATTGGTGGGTCAGGGACTGGCCAACATCGCGTCGGGCGTCTTTGGCGGACTGCCTGGAGCGGGAGCCACGATGGGCACCGTGGTGAACATTCAGGCCGGCGGACGCTCAGCCCTGTCGGGCATTGTCCGAGCGCTGATTCTGATGGTGGTCGTTCTGGCTGCCGCACCCCTTGCGTCCACGATTCCCCTCGCTGTGCTGGCGGGCATCGCCCTGAAGGTGGGCATCGACATCATTGATTGGGATTTCCTCCAACGGGCCCACCACCTCTCGGTGAAAGCTGCGGTGATCACCTACGGCGTGATTGCGCTCACGGTGCTGGTGGATCTCATCACTGCAGTGGGCATTGGAGTTTTCGTGGCCAACGTGCTCACCATTGATCGGATGAGCGCGTTGCAGTCCAGAAAAGTGAAAACGATCAGCACCGCCGATGACGATGTGGAGCTGACTGATGAAGAGCAGGTGTTGCTGGATCAGGCCTCCGGCAAGGTTCTGTTGTTCCAGCTCGCCGGGCCGATGATCTTCGGCGTGGCCAAGGCCATCTCGCGTGAGCACAACGCCATCGGCAATTGTCAGGCGGTGGTCTTCGACCTCTCCGAGGTGTCCCACCTGGGGGTCACCGCTGCAATCGCCCTCGAGAATGCTGTTAAGGAAGCGATTGAAGAGAGTCGTCAGGTGTTCCTGGTCGGTGCAACGGGCAGCACGGAGAAGCGCCTGCAGAAGCTGAAGCTGTTGGATCGGCTCCCCCAAAGCCACATCACTGGTGATCGCCTCGATGCCTTGCGCCTTGCCGTGAACGGTTTGCCGCTGAATGTCTGATCAGATCTCGATCATCGCCCCAGATGATTGGCACGTGCATCTCCGCGACGGGGAGATGCTCAACCAGGTTGTGGCCCATACCGCCCGCCGTTTTCAGCGGGCCATAGTGATGCCCAACCTGCGTCCCCCGGTGACCACGGTGGCTGCTGCACGGGCATACCGGGACCGGATTCAGGCGGCGTGCCCCGCTGATCTGGAGTTCACGCCCCTGATGACGGCGTACCTCACGGATTCGATCGCTCCTGCCGAGTTGGAGACAGGATTTCGAGAGGGCGTTTTTGCTGCCGCCAAGCTTTATCCCGCCAACGCCACCACCAATTCCGCCGCAGGGGTGACGGATCTGCTGCAGATCGATCCCGTGCTGGAAACGATGGCCCGGATCGGCATGCCCTTGCTGATCCATGGTGAAGTCACGGACAGCGAGATCGATATCTTCGACCGAGAGGCGGTGTTCATCGAACGCCATCTGGCACCACTGCGGTACCGCCATCCCGAGCTGAAGGTTGTGTTCGAGCACATCACCACCGAACAAGCGGTGCAATACGTCAGCTCAGCGGATCGTCATCTCGCCGCCACCATCACCCCCCACCATTTGCACATCAACCGCAACGCGATGTTTGCCGGCGGGTTGCGCAGTGATTTTTATTGCCTCCCCGTGGCCAAGCGGGAATGTCACCGTCAGGCCCTGCGCCGGGCGGCCACCAGCGGTGACCCACGCTTCTTTCTCGGCACCGACACGGCACCGCACGAACGGGCATCCAAGGAAAGTGCCTGCGGATGCGCCGGCATCTTCAATGCGCCCTTCGCCCTGGAGAGCTATGCCCAGGTTTTTGATGAGGAGGATGCTTTGGAGCATCTCGAAGCCTTCACCAGCCTGAATGGGCCGGCCTTCTACAACCGTCCAGCTAACACGCGTCGCATCACGTTGCAACGCCGTGACCATCTCGTGCCGGAACTTGTGAATGGACTGGTTCCTTTCCATGCTGGAGAGATCCTGTCCTGGGCCGTTGCCGATGCACCTGATCAAGTTCAGCTCTGAAGACTGCGGCACCTGTCACCGCATGAGTCACTACGACGGCAAGGTGGCCGAGGAACTCGGCTGCAGCTTCATCTCCGTGATGCTGCAGGACACGGAGATGTATCGGAAATACCGGAAGATCCTGCTCAAGCAGTACCCCAACAAGGAGGGGATGGGCTGGCCCACCTACCTCCTGGTGAACGATCCCGATGGAGATTTTTCGATTGAGGGAGAACTGAAGGGCGGCATGCCCAAGGGAGATTTCCGCACCAAGCTGGCTGAGTTGCTGCCGTCTTGAGCTCAGGTGGTGGGGGCAGGGGGACTTGAACCCCCACAGGCCTTTCAGCCCAAGCGATTTTAAGTCGCGTGCGTCTACCGATTCCGCCATGCCCCCGCCCGGACATCTTAGATTTCCCCCAGATGTCCTCAGGCCTTGGACCTTTCGTCCCTGCTTTCTCAAGTCCCACAGGACACGTTGTTGGTTCTGTTGGCCTACACCGTTCTGGGCGGCCTGTATCTCGTTGTGGTTCCCCTCGCCCTGTACGCGTGGATGAACCAGCGTTGGCATCGCATGGGCAAGCTGGAGCGTCTGGGGATCTATGGCCTGGTCTTCCTCTTTTTCCCGGGGATGATTCTGTTTGCCCCTTTCCTCAATTTCCGGCTGAGCGGGCAAGGAGACGTCTGAATTGACGCGTGGCAAGGTTCTTCTGATCGGACTTGCAGTCCTCCTGCTGGGCGGGCTTGGGCAAGTCGGCTTTCAGGCTGCAGGCTTTGAGGGGTTTTCGGCAGGGATTGCTGCGGAGGCCCTGCTGGTTGTGATTGTGGTGGTGTGGACAAGCTCTTACCTGTTCCGTGTGGTCACCGGCCAGATGACCTACATGGATCAGCGGCGTCGCTACCGCGAGGTCTACGACAAACAGGAAGCTGAGGCGCTTCAAGCCCGTTTTGATGCTCTTCCCGAGGAGGAGCAACAGGCGCTGTTGCGCAAGATTGGAGCGGATGCCTCGGTTCCCGCGGACGGCGATGCCCCCGTCGACTCATAGGCTTCCGAAGTTTGTTCCTGGTCGGTTGACCGAGATGCCCAATCAGCAGTCCTCTTCCATCGCCCAGCGCTTTGAGCAGCTGAAGCAGGACGGTCGCCTCGCCTTGATGCCATTCCTGATGGCCGGCGATCCGGATCTCTCTGTCACCGCTGATGTGCTGCTCAGCCTGCAACGTGCAGGGGCTGACATGGTCGAACTGGGAATGCCCTACAGCGACCCCCTCGCTGATGGGCCGGTCATTCAGGCTGCTGCGTCCCGGGCCCTTGCCGCCGGAACCACGCCAAAGGGTGTTCTGGACATGTTGCGCTCGTTGAAAGGCCAGCTGCAGATTCCCGTGATCCTGTTCACGTATTCCAATCCACTGCTCAATGTGGGGATGGAGGCGTTTTGCCAGTCCGCAGCGGAGGCTGGTGCGGCGGGTTTGGTGGTCCCTGATCTACCCCTTGAGGAAGCGGAGCGGCTGTCGACAATCGCAGAGCGTCATGGCTTGGATTTGGTGCTCTTGGTTGCACCCACCACTCCCCAGGATCGGATGGGTCGGATTGCTACATGCAGCCGAGGTTTCACCTACCTGGTGAGTGTCACCGGTGTCACCGGTGAGCGAGCTCAGATGGAAAGCAGGGTTGAAGGTTTGGTGCAGCAACTCAAACAAACCTCACCGGTTCCTGTTGCGGTTGGTTTTGGGATCTCCGGTGCCGAGCAGGTGCGTCAGGTTCGGGGTTGGGGTGCCGATGGAGCGATTGTGGGCAGTGCACTTGTGAAACGGATGGCAGCAGCGTCGCCCGGGGACATAGCTCAGGAAGCTGGTCGTTTTTGCGCTGAGTTGCGTGCCGCTGCCGATCAGCCCTAGGGGCTGCCATCCCGCTCAAGCCATGAAAAACCCCGGCGTTGGCCGGGGTTGCACTGCTTTTTAATGTTGAATCACTCGTCGTCTTCTTCGGTGGCACCCACCGGTGTCAGACGAATCTGTTTGCGACCCAGTTTGATTTCAAATTCATCTCCAGGTTTCAGGTCGAGCAGCGCTGTATAGGCCTTGCCGATGAGAAGATTGCCGTTGCCTTGCACAGTGGCCACATAGCTGAGTTTGCGGCCGCCTTTGCCCACGCCGCCAACTCCACCCACGCCAAGACTGACGCCTTTGGCCTCCAGAAGTGCTTCATAAAAAGCGGTGAAATTCAGACGTTCACCACCATCTTTTTTGGTGGAGACATAGCCACAGGCACGAACAATGTCAGACTTGCTGATGTCACCCAGGTCTTTGACTTTATTGAGAAGGTCGCTCCCAGTGAGCATCGCTTTCGAGAGATATCAACCTTCACAACATAGCCATGGTTCAAGCGGCTATGCCATCATTTTCTACTGAAAAGTTCGCTGTTATTTCATCCTTCGCTATGGCACGTTTCGTTTTGTGGGGCACTTACTGCGCGGATGCTCTTGAGAAGCGTGCTCCCTATCGGGATGAGCACCTTGCTCGTCTCCAAAGTCTGAAAGAGCAGGGAACGCTGGTCACGCTCGGACCCACCGAGGGAAGCACCCATGTTTTCGGGATCTTCGAGGCCGACAGCATCGACGTCGTCCGCAGGCTGGTTGAGGACGACATCTATTGGAAGCAGGGGATCTGGACGGCGCTCGAGGTTTATCCCTGGGTCCAGGCGTTCTGAGCCTGCATGAGCACCCATTCAGCCACGAGCTGATCTCCATCGCTCCCGAGAACATCGGCGTAACCACTCATCTGGCCTCGCCCTTCCCGGGCGATAGCTGCGATGGCGTCCACCGTTGCGATCTGCTCACGCTCGAGGGTCTTCAGCTTCAGGTTTTTCCCCCGGCGAATGATGTTGCCACCGTTGATGTGGCATCCCGCGCAGTGCTGTTCGAACAACAGGGCGCCGGGGCTGGCGTCAGACCCGGCAGCCAGCGAAGCGCCGGCTGAACCAAGGCTCAGCAGCAGAACAAGAAACGCACCAATGCAGCAGCGCAGGAGGTGGCTCAGCACAGGGATGATTTGGCTTGGATCAGTCTGCTTGAGCAGGCGATGCCTCCTTCTGGAACCGCTGGATCAGTTCATCGGGAGAGCGGTAATCCTTCGGAAGCGAGGTGTGCAATCGGTTGAGGTAGTCCCAGCAGACCGTCCGGCGAATGGCGTTGAGGTCGCGTCCATCGGCCACAAGGCGACGCAGGGCCTGGCAGTAGGTCGAGAATCCAGCCTCCAGATCTCCGATGGTGAGTGCCTTGGTTGCGGACGGCATGAAACAGAAGGTCAGGATCTTCTGACTTTTGCGTCGATCGCCTGATTGGTCTGTTGTCAGGATCACTGTTGAAGCTGTGCGGTGGTCTCCGTGGCGGAACAGGATCTGATCCGTTTCCTCAACAAGATCTCCCAACTTCAGGCCCTTGCGGAGCGTGTGCGGAACGACTCCAGCAGCCGCGAAAAGCTGGCGGCTTGTGCGGACCACAACCAGGTTGTTCAGTTGGCCCGATCCTGGGGGTTCGACATCGGTCGGCGCTGGGGTGAGCGTGACCATCGGCCGGGGGGAGAGGCCAACCTGCTGGCAACCCCGTGCCCTCCACCGGGTGAGGAATCAACCCAGGTGGTGGCGTCTGCTGAAACATGGAGGCTGCTGTTGATCGCCTCCAACGTCTTCAGCTCCCCCCGTGACGAATGGATGGATCAGTCCGATCACGAGTGGGTGCTTGTGCTGCGGGGGAGTGCCTGTGTTGCGTTGCAGAACCCCGATCGGATTGTGGATCTCAGTCCAGGGGATCATCTGCTGCTTGCGCCCCATCAACGCCACCGGGTCGAGCGCACCGATCCCGATCCAGGAACCCTGTGGCTGGCCTTGCACTGGAATGCTGCTTAAGCCTGGCGAGGCACGCCACTTCCACGATGGGTCGTGCAGCCCCCAAAAGGCAATGAGCACGACAGCTGATTGCCGTCGGTCGCATCGCTGACGAGAGTGAGTGCATCTAGATCGGAGGAGCCCATGACGGCCGACACTCCACCTGAGCAAACCCCAGAAGCAGACTGACTTTCTGGCCCCTGCTCCAACAGTTTCCACCCATTCGTAAGCGATTCGTCTGGCGCGACAACGAAGAGCGTCAAGCCAGTCGACTCCCCTCTGCATCGTTCGTAGGTGCCCCGCAGGAGAGCCGCTTTACACCTGGACCCGATGGCCCCAGGGTGCCTTGAGCCAGACGCTTCGACCTTCCTGTCTCAGTTCCATTGCTAGAGGAGATTTTCCAAGACATCAGACACTGAAGTTGAGGTCGATTGCCATGCGCAAACGAGCGAGTTAGGCCGTCTTTCCATCGGGAAGGGCGGCCTTCCTTTTGTTCGTTAAAGCTCAGTCCTGGAAATCAAGCTTGTTGGCTGATCCTCCGCGGCCCAGTCGTTTGCGGGAGGGCGTGGCGTTCGCACGCTTCACCAACCAGTAAGCCGCTGAAAGTGAGACGACAGCGATCCCGAGGCCCACCAGCAGCTGGGGTTTGTTTTCAGCACCGGAGGGCAGCACGATCACCTTTCGAGCCACAGCCGTCAGCGCGGTGACCAGAACCAGTTCGATCTGCACCACGTGGCGCCTCAGGTAACTGGTGATGTTCTGCAGCACCTCCAACGCGATCAACACGGTGAGCAGATTGCCGAGGATCTTGATCAGGTCATCGCCCAACCACGTTGCCGCTGACCCAGTCAGCAATTTGGAGCCCAAGGAAACAATCAGCTGGATGATGGCGGCGCTGATCACCACGGCTGTGATCAGGGTGAGCAGTCGGGCGACTTCGCGCTCACCTGCATCAACGAAACCGAGAAAACTTCTCTTGGAAGGCGTGGGTTCACTCACGGGCTTCAGTCGTTGAAGGGGTTGTAGTAGGGGCGAGCCTTGGTGTCGCTGGCCGGGTTGACCACCTTGGTGTCGCAGGTGACGGAGCCGTCCTCTGCCTTGATGCAATCGGCTTCAATCTTGCTGTCTTTGCCTGTGGCGCTGCCAGGTCCCCGCAGCCACCCCTCGGTTTGCGCCTGGGCCGAGGCGGCGCCGAACACCGACATCATCAACAGAACAGAGGCGCTGAGGAGGTGATTTCGCGTCATCGGAGCGATATCTGAGCCACCACTTTGCCCGTGTCGGCCGTTAATCGGTGCAGTCGTCTCGAATTTCCTGCAAAAGCAGATCAAGTTGCCCGAACGGATCGTCGTCGGCCGTTGCCACACCGGCAGGTTCGCTGGAAGGCTGGCCGTGCCATTCGGCTTCAACGCTGCAGAGCCGATCAGCCAGTCCAGCCAGTCCACGCATGTTGTGTTCGCGCTCAAGCACCTCAAGCAGGGCGGGCATTCGGGTCGACACAGCGCGCAGGTTTCGACGCAGGTCGGCCTGGGTGCGCCCTTGCTGCTTCAACCAGTCCTTCAGCAGCAGAGTGAGATCCGCTTCAAATTCAGGGGTCCAGCCAGACATTGATCAGCGATTCAGTTCAGCGATTCAGTTCAGCGGTTTCAGTTCAGCGATTCAGGCCGCCAGGGGAAACCAGCGATCCAGTTTGCGCCGAGCTCGCATCCGGATGGCTGGAGTGACGTGATTGCTCCACAGACCCACCATGGCCGTAAGCGCCACCAGATCATCACTGAAACCGGCCACCGGCAGCAGGTCTGGAATCAGGTCGGCCGGCATCAGCAAATAACTCAGGGCAGCGAGCATCGTCAGCCGCGCGGCTGAGGGGGTTCCGGGGTCAAGCATCAACTCCAGGGCTTCCAGGGCTGGGGCGGCCAGACCTCTGCCGGCCCGCTGCAACAGGCGCCGCAGCAGGTTTTCGTCGATCACCTCCCGTTCAAGCACGTCCGCTTCAACGGTGGTTCGCGCAGCCTGGTCAGTCATGCGAAGGGAACCGGTTGGATCCACTCTCCCCAGTTCCTCCGCAAGACGCCAGCGGGGCGTGCCGATCTTCAGGGTGTGGATTCCACGAGTCCGCTTTGAATGCCCGTCTTGCGCAGTTTGCGCAGGGCCCGCTGCACCACCTGACGGCAATACTCCCGTGAACAGTTCATGTGGCGAGCCACCTCGGCAAGGGTGCGCCATTCGTTGGTGCCATCCAGCCCAAAGCGCAGGGTCACAACGGTGTGTTCTTTCGGGGTGAGATTGGCTTTGGCCAGCAAAGACCACACGGACGCGGTGCGTTCAGCGATCTCGGCCCGTTCCAGCGGCGGTAGCTCCTCGCTTGGCAGCACATCCACCAGCTCGGAGGGATCTGATTTCGATTTCACAACCCCCTGCAGGCTCACGGTGACGCTGCGCAGTTCACAGGCCAGCAGATCTTCCACCTCAGCGATGGGGATCTCCATGAACTCCGCGAGTTGCTCTCCGCTGGGGCTGAGGCCATTGCGCTGCATCAAGCGTGCCTTGGCAGCCCGCAATTTGGTGAGCTTTTCGTTCACATTCACAGGAATGCGAATCGTGCGGCTTTGGGTGGAGAGCGCTCGATTCAGCCCCTGCCGAATCCACCAGTAGGCATAGGTGGAGAAACGATGGCCGCGGGTGGGGTCGTATTTCTCGACGGCTCGGGTGAGGCCAAGGGTGCCCTCTTGAATCAGATCGAGAAGATCCAGACCCTTGCCCTGATAACGCTTGGCCAGATTGACGACAAGACGAAGGTTGGAGGTAATCATCTGATTCTTGGCCCGTTCGCCACGGCGAATCACGCCTTTTTCTTCATCGCTGTACTCACAGGCTGGGCCACTCCCGCCAGCCAGATGACAGCGTTCTGTGATGGTGACCATCGCCTGAACCTTCCTCCCCATCATGAGTTCCTGCTCTGGAGTGAGCAGTTGATGGCGACCAATTTCGCCGAGAAAAGCACTCAGAGAACTCGTCATCATGACGATACGGCTGAATTGAACCTAGAACCAAAGTGTTTTTTTCTGGCGGTCATAATAAAGACTCCCGAATTAATATTTTGTGCGCTATTTCACTCTTTCTTCCTGTTACTGAAGTGAATCTTTCATTGTTAATTCAATTGGGTGGCTAAGGTCGCCGCACCTTCCGCCGCCACGCCCATGCCCCTGGCCGTCGCTCTCACGTCCGACATCGCCAAAAACGCCGGCGTTGCCTACGTTCACTACCTCAGCTTCATGCTCTGCTTTGGCGCTCTGGTGCTGGAGCGGAAGCTGATCAAAGCGGATCCGAATCGCCAGGAAGCCACGGCGATGGTGATCACCGACATCGTTTATGGCATCGCTGCCCTGGCTCTTCTTGTCAGTGGAATCCTGCGGGTGATCCACTTCGGCCAAGGGGCTGAGTTCTACACCCAGAATCCGCTGTTCTGGTGGAAGGTTGGTCTGTACCTTTCCGTGGGAGGCCTGTCGCTGTATCCCACGATCACCTACATCCTCTGGGCGATTCCCCTGCGCAAGGGTGAGCTGCCGAAGGTGAGCGAAGCCCTGGCCAAGCGTCTGGCCTGGATCATCAACATTGAACTGGTCGGCTTCGCCAGCATTCCGTTGATGGCGACCCTGATGGCCCGCGGTGTGGGTCTTCCCGCCGCCTGATGCAGCCCGAGCTCTGTCCTCCACAACAGCAGGTTCGAACCCTGCAGGTGGCTTTGGAACGCCAGCCTCCAGGCCAAAGGCCGGGCTATGCCTCCTCCATCGCCACCACCTCCCTGGGCCCTCCGGTGTTGAAGCACTGGTGCGTGTGGGTTCAGCCCGCCGCCGCCACTCCGGCCAACCGCTGGGACCAACGCTGGCTTGATCAAGTGTCATCGGCGCTGACCACCTGGCGTGCACTGGTTCCGCTCACGCTGGTGGACAATCCGGACCAGGCGAACGTGTTGATTCACCGGCAGCGTCCGGCCCGCCGGCAGGTGGCTGGGGTGTGGCGCGCCAGCAACGGACGCACACAACTTCAGGTTGTGGACGTGCAGCGCCAGGGCCGCCGAAGGCTTGAACCCCTGGTGAAGGTGATGGTGTCACCAGGGCTGCGAGCTGAAGCACTGCAGGCCACCGCTCTGCATGAACTGGGTCACGCCTTCGGCCTCTGGGGCCACAGTTCGGTTCCCACTGATGTTCTGGCCATCAGCCAGGGCGAGCGTCCGGTGTTGGTGCCATCGCAGCGGGATCGCCTCACGCTGGCGTGGGTCATGCAGCAGACCACCCGTTTCGGTTCAACGCTTCGGAAGCCCATCGAACCGGCCGAATCTGAATCACTTGAGTGACGTCACCATGCGGGCGCGGCATGCTGCCGGCAGTCGTGGTTGATCGATGCACCTGGTCCGTTCTCTGGCGCTGGCTGGTCTGCTGCTGAGTCTGGTGGGTTGTCGTTCCAACAACAGCCTGCCCCAGCAGAACCCACAGGTTCGAGCACCGATTCGGATTCAGCTGGATGGCAGCAATCCAGCAGCCAGTGAAGGTGTGTTGGATCGTGCTGAGGGGCCGTTGCGTTTCACCGTTGGCCATGGTCGCCATGGCATTGCCTGTGAAGGCACCACCTTTGAAGAGGGCGTCACTCCGCTTGGAACCTTTCAGGTCAACGCCATCCTCAGCAACGACCGCTTCGAGATGGATCCCGCACTGGTGGAGCAATCCGGCAAATCAAAAGAGGAGCTGCGCGAGAGCCTCTTCACCAACATGAACTCCATCGACTTCAAAGGTGATGGGGAAACCGGGGAATACGGCATCGGTTACATCAGCCTGGCTCCTGTGCCTGCCACAGAGCAGCCCTTCCGTTTCAACACCTACGACGGCGTCTTCCGCTGGTACAGCTTCGCCATTCACGGCACCAATGACGAGTCCCGGATCGGCAAGGCGGTGACTGGCGGTTGCATCAATGCCGGAAAGCTCACGATGGGGGTGTTGTTGGACACCGTGGAGCTTGGCGATGAAGTTGTGATCAGCAGCGACAGCCCCTGTCTGCCTTAGTGCCGGCGCGGGGCACCACGACGTGCGGCCAGCACTTCCTGCACCTGCCGCCAGCTCACGCCGTGATGGGCCAGAGCTACCTGCATGTGGAAGACGATGTCCGCCGCTTCGCCGGCGATCTCGGCGGCGTTGTCGTCTTTGCAGGCCATCACGAATTCAGCACTCTCCTCGCCGATTTTCTTGAGGATGCTGTTGTCTCCCCCCGCCAGCAGCTTGTTGGTGTAGCTGCCTTCCTCAGGCTGCTCGCGTCTCCCCTCGATCACCCGGAACAGTTCGGTGCAGGCATCCGTTGGCGGCGCTAGAGCCTCGGCTCCACCTGGGGTTCGTGCATCGCTGTTTTCGTAGAAACAGCTGCGGGAGCCGGTGTGGCAGGCCACATCCCCAGCCTGCTCCACGGTCACCAGCAGCACGTCGGCATCGCAGTCGTAGCGGATCTCCCGCATCGTCTGGATGTGCCCGCTGGTGGCCCCCTTGTGCCAAAGCTCCTGGCGTGAGCGGCTCCAGTAATGCACTTCACCGCTGCGCAGGGTGGCTTCGATGGCCTCCCGGTTCATCCAGGCCACCATCAGCACCGCCCCGTCCAGCCAGTCCTGGGCCACAGCTGGTATCAGCCCCGCTTCGTTAAAACGGAGTTGGTCAATGAAGGCGGGGCTGAGGGGCTGCATCAGGCCTCGGACATTCGGGCAACGCCTGAATCTTCCCGCAGCGTGCTCCATTCCGCGTTTTCACCCCTTGCTCGTTTCTCCGACCCCCTACAGCTGCAGCAAAGCCTTCAGCGGCTATCCCTGCTGTCACAGGCAGTGGCGCCACCAGGGCCATTGCCGCTTCGTGCATGGCTACAGCCGCAGTTTCAACCTCTGGTTCGCCGCAACGGAGCTGGATGCCTGCGGGTTTGTTGTTGATTTCTCCAGCCTTCGCCCCTTCGAAGAACGCCTGAGGCAGCAGTTCGACCACACCTTTCTGGTCAATGCCGACGATCCACTGCTGGCGGAATGGCAGCGGTTGCATGACCTCCAGGCCATTGATCTCCGCGTGATGGAGAACGTGGGCATGGAGGCAACGGCGGCCTTGATTTGGACCTGGGCCAATGAGCTGCTGCGGGAGCGGGACGGCGGTCGCACCTGTTGCTTTGGTGTGGAGGCGCGGGAGAACAGCCGCAATGCCGCCACCTACAGCGCTGTTCCCGCCTGGTTTTCAGCGCAGAGCTAACGCGTCCGCTTCCAGCTCCACGCTGATCGCCTGCCCCTCGCTGTAACGACCCGCCAGGATCGCTTTGGCAATGGGTGTCTCCAGTTCCCGCTGCACAGCGCGTTTCAGCGGTCGTGCCCCGTAGACGGGGTCATATCCGGCATTGGCGAGCCAGTCGGCGGCCCCATCGCTCAGGCTGAGCTCCAGCTTGCGCTCAGCCAGCCGCTGGCGCAGACGTTCCACCTGAAGGGTGACGATCTGGCGCAGTTCCTCTCGCCTGAGGCTGTGGAAGATGATCTGATCGTCGAGGCGATTGAGGAATTCCGGCCGGAAATAGGCCCGGAGAGCGTCATTCACCCGGCTTTCCATCGCTCCATGCTGCTCGGGATCGCCGGCCAGCTCCAGGATCGACTGGCTACCGATGTTGCTCGTGAGAATCAGCACGGTGTTGGTGAAGTCCACGGTGCGGCCCTGCCCATCGGTGACACGGCCGTCATCGAGGATCTGCAACATCACGTTGAACACATCCGGGTGGGCTTTCTCCACCTCGTCGAACAGGATCACGGCGTAGGGCCGACGACGCACCGCTTCGGTGAGCTGGCCACCGGCCTCATAGCCCACGTAGCCGGGAGGTGCCCCGATCAAACGGCTCACGGTGTGCTTCTCCATGTACTCCGACATGTCGATGCGAACCATGGCGTCATCGCTGTCGAACAGCCGGTTGGCGAGGGCTTTGGAGAGTTCCGTCTTGCCCACACCCGTGGGGCCGAGGAAAAGGAAGCTGGCGATGGGGCGGTTCGGATCGCTCAGCCCTGCCCTGGACCGTTGAATCGCATCGGCGACGGCGGTGACGGCCTGGTGCTGGCCGATCACCCGCTGATGCAGATCATCTTCGAGTTGCAGCAGCTTCTCCATTTCGCTCTGCACCAGCCGCGCCACAGGGATTCCGGTCCACTTGGCGATCACCTCGGCGATGTCGTCTTCACTCACCTCCTCTCGCAGCAAGCCTTTCTCGCCCGGCTCCTCTGAGGCGATCTGGGCTTCCTGTTCGAGCAACTGCTTCTGCAGCGAGGCCAGTGTGCCGTATTCCAGTTCCGCTGCTTTGTTCAGGTCGTAGCTGCGTTTGGCCTGTTCCACCTGCAGCTGCACCCGTTCGATCTCTTCCTTGAGCGACGACAACTCATCGATCGCTCCTTTCTCCTGCTGCCATTGGGCATTCAGGGAACTTTGCTGTTCGCCCAGTTCCGCCAGTTCCCGTTCAATCCGTTGCAAGCGTTCCTGGCTGGCACTGTCGGATTCACGGCCGAGGGAGAGCTTCTCCATCTCCAGCTGCAGGATCTTGCGATCGATTTCATCGATCTCCTCCGGTTTGGAGGTGATCTCCATCTTTAGGCGAGCGGCTGATTCATCCACCAGATCGATCGCTTTGTCCGGCAGGAAGCGGTCGGCGATGTAGCGGCTGCTCAACACAGCAGCTGCTACCAGGGCACTGTCGGCGATGCGGACGCCGTGGTGCACCTCATAACGCTCTTTCAGGCCACGCAGGATGGAGATGGTGTCTTCCACCGTGGGTTGATCCACCAGCACCTGCTGGAAGCGTCGCTCCAAGGCGGGGTCCTTTTCGATGTGCTGGCGGTGCTCGTCGAGGGTGGTGGCGCCAATGCAGCGCAGTTCCCCCCGGGCCAGCATCGGCTTGAGCAGATTGCTGGCATCCATGGCTCCACCGGTGGCGCCAGCGCCCACCACCGTGTGGATTTCATCGATGAACAGCACGATCTGGCCTTCCGAAGCGGTGACCTCCTTAAGGACTGCTTTGAGCCGTTCCTCGAACTCACCGCGGTATTTCGCGCCGGCGATCAGGGCACCCATGTCGAGGGCGATGAGCTGACGGTTCTGCAAGGCCTGGGGCACATCGCCATTCACGATGCGCTGCGCCAATCCCTCAACAATGGCGGTCTTGCCAACCCCGGGTTCGCCGATCAGCACGGGGTTGTTTTTGGTGCGCCGGCTGAGGATCTGGATGGTGCGCCGGATCTCCTCGTCGCGACCGATCACCGGGTCCAGCTTTCCGTCACGGGCGGCGGCCGTCAGGTCCCGTCCGTACTTCTCAAGCGATTCATAGGTCCCTTCTGGGTTTTGATCGGTCACCGTCTGGTTGCCTCGCACGGCTGTAATGGCTTCTTTGAGTTTGCTGGTGTCAACGCCCGCTTGGCTGAGCAGTTGCCTGCCGCAGCGTTCATCGTCGGCCAGGGCCAGCAACAGATGTTCGATGGCGATGTAGCTGTCACTGAATCCATCGCGGGCTGTTTCGGCGCGATCCAGGCAGCTGTTGAGGGAGCGTCCCAGAAACACCGATTCCGGTGGAGAGCCAAGACTGGGCTGCTGTCTGAGATGGCTGTCGACGGCTGCCTGGAAATTGCCGACGTCGACCCCTGCTTTGCTGAGAATGCGTCCAGCCAGACCGTTCTGCTGCAACAGCGCAAGCAGCAGATGCTCCGTTTCAAGTTGCTGATGCCTGGCGCTCTGCGCCAGTTGCTGGGCGGCGACGATGGCGGCCCAGGCTTGTTCGGTGAACTGTTCCGCCGTGGGTTGCATCTCGGATGCGTTTCAACTGGGTTCACCGTATGGGGCTTGTTCCGTTTTCAGTGGGGGCAAACCGAAGCCTTTGGATCGGTCCCCACGCCAGGGAGCGGCAAACCGGGGTGTCTTTTTAGAGTTTGCCGAACCCTTGGATGCCAATGCCTGATCAGCCGCTGGTGGACTCCCTCGTGCAGCAGGGTCTGGCGCTCGCAGCAACGGCTGGCGGTGAGCTGGAACGCAGCTGTTGGATGGTGGTGCATGAGCACCACCACGGTGTGAAACCCACGGAGTACGACATCCGGGAAATTGACGAGGATCTCTATCTGGCTGTGTTGCAGGCGGCCAAGCAGGCTCAGTCCGCCGTTTAATCAGCCGTTGAGCAGCTCCCGTAGAAGCGCGCGGTGAGCGTTTTCGGCTTCGATGCTCTCCCGCATCTCTTTTGGGAGGCGGGCTTCAAGGATGTCCTGTTTTTTCATCTCCGTGGCATAGCGGCTGCTGAACGCGCTGAAGCGATCGATATACGACCTTGCGACCTCTGGGGTGAAGGCAATCACCTCCAGAGCGTGTTTGAAGTGGAGGTAGGACACGGTCCACTCCACCAGCTCGTCAAAACTCTGCAGGCCAAGCGGGTTCTCAGGAAGCGTCATCGCTGCATCGCCCATGGCTTCAACCAAAACCCTTGGCTTTGGCCTTGGCCTGGGCCGTTAGGTCCTTCAACCGGCCGTTGAGCAGAACATCGCGTTCACGGTCTGCTCCCACATGGGGTGCGATCTCCACCCCAGCGCTCCGCATGGCCTGCAGCGCTGCTGCTTCCTCAGCTGAGCCCGTGTCACTGCCGAGGTAGCGCTCCACGGCCGCAGCCCCTGGGGCGTCCGCAGCGAAGTACACCGTTCCCGGACCTCGCCGCTCGATGGTTTGCTGCCGCTGCCGGCGGCGCTGCTGCACGATCGCCCAGAGCCGGCCTTGATTGGCGGTCATGAAGGCGTTCAGATCCGCGGCGTCGGTGTCTTCCGCCAGGGCCATGCTGGTGCCGTCGATGAAATCACTGAGCAGGGTGACAACGGCCATCAGGTCTTTGGTGGTTGCGGGGCTGTTGATTGGGAGGCTGTTGATTGCGAGGGATTTGATTGGAAGGGTGGTGATTGAAACGAGCGCTGGATCCGGCTGGTTTCGAACCAACGGGTGATGGCTGATTCGCGGGCGTCGTAGCAGAGATCCCGCTGGATCACATTGAAGCCGTGGCGGCGTGCCAGGGCCAACAGTTGATCGTCATCACGGCATTGGGCCGCATCACGCCGCAAGCCCTGGTGGTGCTCCACAGCCCGCAAAAAATCGCGAAGAGCTTCACGACTCATCGCCTGGACCAGCCCAATTCGGCCCGTTGTTCCACGTAGGTGGCCACCGCCATGATCTCCTCTTCACTCAGTTTGTCGGCATAGCTGGGCATGGCATTCAGCCCATCCTCGATCTCATGCTCCAGGGCCTCCAGCGGGGAGCTGGAGTAGGCCTCCACATGGTCGTTCAAGTCGCTGATCTTCAGTGTTCTGTTGGCGCGGATCACATTGCCGCCCCCCATGTGACAAGCCGCACAGTTGCTGTTGAAAATCTGCTCACCTCGCTCCAAGGCGGAGCTTTCGATCGTGTCGATCGCCATCGCCGGAGCAGACAGCAGGCCTGTTGCGCCAACGATCAACAGCAATGTCAGCATCAGGCCTGATAGGCGTGCCATCGCAACCCCCCTCAATGCCCCAAGCTATCCATCGTTGCCGGCAAAAAAAAGAACCCCGGGCTGTGGTTGATACACAGCCCGGAGCTTTCAGTTCAGTTTGAGATGTTCAGAGATTTCCTCAGAAATCAAGGAATCACTCAACGATCACCTTGCCAACCATGCCAGCACCGCGGTGGGGCTCGCAATAGAAGTCGTAGGTGCCAGCGGTGGCGAAGGTTTCCTCCCAGGATTCGCCGGGGTTGAAGGCGAGGTCAGAGTGGCTGTACTCGTCGTGGCCTTCGAAAACAGCGTTGTGAGGAGCCAGTTTGTTGTTGACGAACTTGACGGTGTCGCCGGCCTTGATGTTCACGGTGGCGGGCTCGAAGGCGAGCATGCCGCCGTCGGTGCCGAGCTTCACTTCAACAGTGGCGGCTTGAGCGCTGCCGACGTTGAGGCCGATCAGCATCAGGAAGGCGCAGCAGGCGGCTGCAATGGTGCGGATGACGGAGCGCATGAAAGTGCTAGGTCGATTCATTGACCTTACGCGCGGGTCTGGTGGTTCCGCGGTTGGGTAGGCCGGAATCGCTAAGAACTGTTGCCAAGTCAGGGGCATGGCTGCTGCCGCCGAAACGTTCCGGCTGGGTCACAGGGTCATGAATGAAGTGGCGCTGGCGAATGCTGAACCGGTCCCAGGCATTCACTTCGATCGGCAGAACGCGGATCAGGGTCTCAATCAGCCATGGCCAGAGCGGAATGCCGGGCGTTCGGGCCACACCGCGCCAGCGGCAGAGGGTTTTCACGGTGTCGTTCACCGAGATGGCCGCTTGTCCCATCACCACCCGACGCAGGGCGCCTTGCCCGGGTTCTCGGTTCGGTTCATGGGGGCGGGTGGCCAAGAGACCACAGATGCGGGCGATGTCTTCCGCATGGATGAAGTGGAAGCTCGCATCCACCCGAAGCCAACGGGCCAGCCAGAGCCAACGGCTGACTTCAGCCAAACCTTCGGTGAGGTAGCTGGTGGGGAAGGGACTGGTGCCGTCGACCCTTCCACCGAACACCAAGGTGGGAAACACCGCCACGACTTTGCTGGCCAGAGGGTGCTGCTCAAGATCCCTGAGGCAGCGAGCCTTGGTTTGGATGTATTCCGTGCCGTAGGCCAGAGCTTCCGGCAGGGGGCGCAGGTGCCGGTCGAGCACGCTGGCCGTGGAGAAGTAAATGATCTGCTCCAGTTTGCTGGGATCCAGAAGCGTCAGCATCCGTTTCACCGCCACCACATTCACCTGTTCGGCCCGCTCGGGGTCACCCCAGGCTGTGGCGGTGTGAATCACCCGATTCACCGAGGCCAGCTCTTGGGCAAAACGGTCGGTGTCCCGCAGGTCCCCGACCAAGAGGCGGATGCGGGGATGGTCTGCTGGAACAGCGGTGAGTTTGGCGGGATCCCTCAGCCAGAGCAGCAGCTCGGCATCCGAGTGGTCCAGAAGCCAGCGGGAGACGTACTGACCGACGCATCCGCTGGCGCCGGTCACCAGGATGCGGGTCAAACGACAGCCCCGAGACGGTCCATCACGCTCTTGCCGGCCCGGAAGAAGGCTTCACCGTTTTCTTCCGGTGTACCCGGCAGGATTCCATGGCCGAGGTTGAGGATGTGCTTCCGGCCGCGGGCCTTGCGCACGCAGTCATCGATGCGGGCCTCAATTGCCTCCGGGGTGCCGAACAGCAGGCCGGGATCCACGTTGCCCTGAACACCAACGTGCTCCGGCAGACGTGCCAGGGCTTCGGCCATGTCCACGGTCCAATCCAGCGAAACGATGTCAACACCGGTGTTGGCCATCCGCTCGATCACGCCGGCGCTGCCGGAGATGTAGAGGATGAAGGGGGTGTCGGGGTGCGTCTGCTTGACCAGATCCACCACTTTCTTCTGATAAGGCGCAGCGAAGGTGTCGTAGTCCGCTGGGCTCAGCTGGCCCGCCCAGGAATCAAACATCTGCACCACCTGGGCGCCGGAATCAATCTGATAGCGCAGGTAGTTGGCGATCGACTCGGCGAAGTGGTCGAGCAGCTTGTGCAGGATCTCGGGTTCGCGGAAGGCCATGGCCTTGATCACCGCGTAGTTCTTGCTGCTCTTGCCCTCCACCACGTAGGCGGCCAGGGTCCAGGGGGCACCAACGAAGCCGAGAACAGCTGCTTCGTTGCCAACGCTCTGGCGCAGACGACCCAGTACTTCACCCACAAAGGGCATCGACTCGGCGGGGTTGAGGGGGCGCAGGGCATCCACCTGGGCCATGCTCCGGATTGGATCGCCGATCTGGGGGCCTTTGCTCTCGATGATGTCGAAATCGATTCCCATCCCCGGCAGGGGCGTGAGGATGTCGGAGAACAGGATCACGCCATCGGGCTTGAAGGCGTGAAACGGCTGCATGGAGATCTCATAGGAGAGATCAGGGTTTTCGGAACGCTCACGGAAGCTGGGGTACTTGTCCCGCAGGTCCCGGTAGATCTTCATGTAGCGACCGGCCTGGCGCATCATCCACACCGGAGGACGCTCCACCGATTCACCGCGCGCAGCACGCAGGAGCAGGGGTAAAGAGTCGCTCATCAAGCCCGGTCAGGTCAGCCGGAAACCTACCCGAATTGAGGCCTTGGCTAGAGCTTTACCCCCTCTTTGTCATCACGTTCGTCACACGATGTTGTCCGGCTCGCTGCTGCTCAGGCTGCGTTTCGGGTCGTGCTTGAACACCATCAGGCTCAGCGGCGGCAGGCAGAGATCCAAGGAGTTCTCGTAGCCGTGGATGCCCCATTCGTCCGTTGGTTTGCCGCCCATGTTGCCGAGGTTGCTGCCGCCGTATTTGGCTGCATCGGAGTTGAAGATCTCCTCGTAGAAGCCGGAGAGAGGAACGCCCACGCGGTAATGGGAGTGACTTTGGGGCGTGAAGTTCGCCACCACCACCAGCCAGGTGCCGCTGGCACTCTCCCGACGCATGAAGCTGATCACGGAGTGGCGGTTGTCGTTGCAATCGATCCACTGGAAGCCGAACTGGTCGAAGTCGTCCCGCCAGAGGGCCGGTTCTGCCTTGTAGAGAACGTTGAGGTCATCCACCAAACGCTGGATGCCCTTGTGGGGTTCGTAGTTCAGCAGATCCCACTGGAGATCGCCCCACACATTCCATTCAGCCCGCTGGCCGAATTCCATCCCCATGAAGATCGTCTTCTTGCCGGGGTGCGTCCACATGTAGGAGAGCAACGCCCGGGTGTTGGCGTACTTCTGCCAGTCATCTCCCGGCATCTTGTGCAGGAGATGGCTCTTCCCGTGCACCACTTCATCGTGGCTCAGGGCCAGCATGAAGTTCTCGGTGTAGGTGTACCAGATCGAGAAGGTGATGTTGTTCTGGTGGAACTGGCGGAACCACGGGTCCAGCTCGAAGTAATCGAGCATGTCGTGCATCCAACCCATGTTCCATTTGAGGTTGAACCCGAGGCCGCCGCTGTCCGTGGGCTGCGTCACCATCGGCCAGGTGGTTGATTCCTCCGCGATCGAGAGGGCCCCTGGGAAGTGCTGGAACAGCACGTGGTTGGCCTGCTGCAGGAAGCGAACGGCTTCGGTGTTCTCCCGACCGCCGTTCTCATTGGGGAGCCATTCCCCGTCGGGACGCAGGTAGTCGCGATAGAGCATCGAGGCCACGGCATCCACGCGTATGCCATCGATGTGGAACTGCTCGAACCAGAACACCAGGTTGGCGACGAGGAAATTACGAACCTCGTTGCGGCTGTAGTTGAAGATCAGCGTTCCCCATTCCTTGTGTTCCCCGATCCGGGGATCACTGTGTTCATAGAGATGGGTGCCATCAAAGAAGGCCAGGCCGTGGGCATCCTTCGGGAAGTGGCCCGGAACCCAGTCGATGATCACGCCGATGCCTTCGGCGTGACAGCGATCCACGAAGGCCCGAAATTCATCGGGCGTTCCGTAACGGCTGGTGGGGGCATACCAACCCGTCACCTGATAGCCCCAGGAGCCATCGAAGGGATGCTCGGTGATCGGCATCACCTCGATGTGGGTGAAGCCCCTCTCCTTGACGTACGGAATCAGGCGCTCGGCGAGTTCGGCGTAGGTGAGCAGGCGAGCGCCGGGTTTCATCTCCGCGGCGGGAACGGGCGTCCGAGGGGTGCCGTCGGGTTGAATCCAGGGCTCATCCGCTGATGCGTGGATCCAGCTGCCCAGGTGCATTTCATACACCGAGATCGGTTGATCGAGCGCGTTGCTGCTGTCGCGCTTCTGCATCCAGCCCTGATCGGACCATTGGTATCCGCCCAGGCGAGCCACAACGGAGCTGTTGTCCGGGCGAACCTCGTGCTGGAAGCCGTAAGGATCAGCCTTTTGGTAGCAGTGGCCTTCTTGGGTACGGATTTCGTACTTGTAGAGATGTCCCTCCTCGAGGCCGGGGATGAACAGTTCCCAGATGCCCCCGACGCGCTGCTGCATGGGGTGGTGACGTCCATCCCATGAATTCAGATCTCCAATCACGGAGACCGTGAGAGCGCTGGGCGCCCACAGGCAGAACATCACACCCCTGACCCCGTCACGCTCGGTGAGGTGGGCACCCATCTTTTGCCAGACGTGGTGATGGTTGCCTTCAGCGAACAGGTGGCGATCCATTTCGCCCATCCATTCGCCGCGGAAGGCCCAGGGGTCGTGTTGTTCGTGCACGATCCCGCCCCGCTCAACCCTGACCCGGTAAGTGCAGCCGGGGTCTCTGTTGAGCTGTGCCTCGAACACCCAGGGGTGGTTCGGCGTTGTCATGGCGATCTCGTCGCCAGCCTGCAACAGGGTGACTGTTTGGGCTTCCGGCATCCAGATCCGCACGGTCCAACCCTGATCAGAGGGTTGAGGACCAAGCACCGCAAACGGGTGGTCATGGCGACAATTCGCCAACCGTTCGCCGTCCTGCACCATCCAGTCGAGGACTGCGGCGACACCCATGGGAGATCTGTGAATTGGGCGAGATGTTAAGCCCGATTTACGAAACAGATCCGCTGTTGATCAGACGAAGTCTCGGGAAATGTCGACGTTGATGATCCGACCGCTTGCGTCAAAGATCACGAACAGGTTGGTGGTGGCCTGGCCGAAGGCGACAGCCACCAGCACGAGCTGCTGATCGCCGCCTTGATGGGCGATCACAGCGTCCTTGACCTTGCGGAACCCACCTGACACCTGGCTGAGCTTGGTCCATTTGCGTTCCAGATCTCCCGGGGCCAGCTCCTCCTGGAGTTGGAGGGACATCTTGGATCGCGCGGCAATCCAGCGTCCTGCTGCCAGGTCGCGGGTGAAGTCGAGGGCCGTTGTCTCGATCGGCTGGATCCGGTCGCTCCACTTCCAGGCGAGCAGTTTGCCGTCCTCATCCAGCACCATCAGCACCCCTTCGTCACCGGATGCAGTGGTCACCACCGCATCGATGGTTGTTGTGTTGTAGCCAGGGGTCACGCTGACAACGCGGGTTGCATCAATGGCCGCGAGTTGGTTCAGGCGTGCCTGGACGGTGTTCATATCAACGCTGGTCTGAACCGGGGCTGCGAGAGCGTCATGCATGACGTCTCCCTGGCGATTTTTGAGCGCCTCCAGCAGCAGTTCAGCCGCCGCCGTTGGCTGGGCTGGGGTGAGTTCGGTTCTGGTGAGTTGCTCCGCTGCTGCGGGACTGATCAACTCCATGGGAGCCGACAGAGCGATGGCCAGCAGGGCAGCGGAGAGCTACAAAGCACAAACGTCAGTCGAGCTTCAGTCTGCCGGAATTAAAGGGGTTCAGCTGCAGGGTGGAGCCAGCAAGTTTCAGTGTCAGTGTCACCACACGATGCTCTGGGCTTGGTGCTCCGCAGGCAACGGCATCGTGGCCAGGGTTGACGCCAATGGCGGGCCACGCTGCTGCGGCAACGGAGATCCTCAGTCGATCGCCACAAGCCAGGCTCGCGTGCAGCGGCTGGAGGATCACGCTGCGCCTGGCTGGCTGCAACGCCTCCTCTCCGCGAACCCGTACGACTCCCGTGCTCAGTTGATCAACGCTGTTGGTTTCCGCGGGCAGGCGCGAGAGGCTGATGCAGAGATCAAACCCGGGCTGGTCCGCTTCGGCGTCCAACAGGAGGTGCGGTTGACCTGACAGCAGAAGCTCATCGACCAGGGGTGCGGTGGTGAATGTCGCAACGTCGCTGCGTTGATCCACGGCCGTGCGCTCAGCGGGGCCAGGGTTTGTTCCGAGGTGTCCCCCGATGGCCGGAACCGGTCGCCAGGGGTCATGAACGATGACCACGCTTCCTTCTCCTTCTCCATCCGCCACAAGGGCGCCTTCACTTGGGTCGATGCAGGCCAGTCCATTGCTCCGCAGTCCCCATGACGCTGACCTGCCCGTGGCGGGTGCGGGGATCGCGTTCCACTGATGCTGGGTGATGTTCCAGAGCTGGTGACTGGGCTCCGGTTCCTGCGGGGGGCGATCCTGCAGATGTTGTTGGAAGAACTGAAGCATCAGCTGCTGGGTTTCCGGCCACCACTGCAAATGGGAGGCCGGCCCGATGTGCAGGGAGGGCTGCCCGCCGGCCGCTTGGCTGCGATGCCAGAGGTCCAGCAGACCCACCAGATGCGGATCCCACCATCCACCGATCAACAGCATCGGCCGCTGGAGCCAGCTCTCCGGGGCGTGATGAACCGTCCACTGCTGATCGTTGCTGGGGTCGTTGTTCAACCAGCTCCAGGCCATGCCTTCGGGGTCATGGCGCTCCAGCAGGGTTGGTCCGTCCCGCAAATAGCGGTTGTCTTCAAGGCTTCGGCGGATCTCCAGCCAGGCCGTTGCATCTCCGCGTCGCTGGGCCTGGAGGGCCGCCAGCTGCAGCCCCCATCCCAGGCCGAGGTGCCACCAGTGGGCACCGCCTTCACAACTCCAATGGCGTCGTTCGTCCAGGCCGGTCATCGCCGGAGCTGTGCACTCCGGCGGTGGGGCCGATTCCGCTGCGGTGAGCTGGGTCAGGCCCTGATACGAAAACCCGTAGACCCCCAGGCGTCCATTGCATTCCGGCAGCTGCCGCACCCAGGCATGGGTGGCGGGGGTGTCGGCTGCTTCCTGACCAAACCCCCGGAAACCTCCCTCCGACTCGCCTTGTCCTCGGACGTCCTGAACGACCACCAGGAAGCCATGGGACGCCCACCAACTGGGGTGGGCGTAGGTCACGGTTGAGGCGATGCGGCTCCCGTAGGGCTGCCGCATCAGCAGGGCAGGCCAGGGGCCTTCGCCGCTTGGATGCCACAACCGTGAACGCAGCACCACGCCATCGGCCGTCCTCAGCGCTGCAGACCGGCAGACAATTCCGCTGGTCTCAGCGGACATCGGCGCAATGCATCCCCACGATGTAGGTCATGAGGATTTCCGCATCCTGAAAACTCAGCTTCTCGCTGGCGGCGACCTGGTTGATGTAGGGCTTGGAGAATGGCGATCGGCCGTTGGCGTTCATTTGCCGGAACGAACGGCACATGGCCTTTGCTTTTTCAGGATTGCGTTTGACGCTGTTGAGCAAGTCCGAGTCAGCGGCAACCACGAGCAATGGTGAGCCCAGTAGCGCCAGAGCGATCAAAGCTGTGCGTAGGAGTTTCAAGCCCATAACAGGTTCATACGCAGGTTTGGATGCCAAGGCAGGGTGGCTGGGGTCAGTTCGCCAGTTGCCTGGCGCGGCGGATCCAATCGCCGGCCACCCGCAGATCCACCACGGCAGGCCGTTTGGTTCCAAGGCTGCGCTCCAGCCTTCCGGTCTGGCGCACGAGACGTTCAGGGGTGCATGCCGCAAGAGCGGCGGGCGTGGCGATGCCCGCATGCATCAGCAGCGCGGCGTCCTGGGGAGGCAAATCCAAGCGGCAGACCAAATCGGCCATGCCCCGCAGCCGCTTGAGGTTTCGGGCCGAAGCCTGGCCACTGCGGGCGAGTTGGCTCAGTTGCAGATCCGTTAGATCACGAATGCTGGACCAGCGCTTGATACCGGCCCGATCCAGTTCCTGTTGTTCCCTGCGAAACGACTGGGGGAGCTCCTCGATCGCGTCGTTGAAGTTCGGCATCAACGCAAGGTCTTGCTCACCTCGCCCAGGATGACGGGGCGTCCCAGCCCATCGCCCTCCGCCTGGATGCCTCGCAACCGCACCAGCACGGTGCTGCTGGAGCGACCTGAGCCGCGCAGGTTGCCCTCCAATTGCTCCAGGGTGGCTTGAACTGTGGTTGGGGCAAGGTCGGCAGGAACCTGGGCGACCACCAGGTCGTTGCCGTTATCGAACACGATCGGTGCCCGCACCGCACCCTCCACCACCACTGGCGGTGTGTAGCTCACGCCGAATGCCCAGCAACTCACGGCCAGCAGCAGGGTGAAGCTGCTCACGCCGACCAGTCGAAACCGAATGCCCCACTTGGTGAGGAAGGCAACTGCCGTTAGTGCTCCAAGCCCAAGCCCAGACCAACCCAGCCAGGGAGCGGCAGTAAGCAGCAGCTGATCGAAGGCCATGGGGTCTGGTGGACTGAAAACAGTCTCCTTATATTGCGCGAGATTCCGGGGAGACCGCCGCGTCTGATGGGAAAAACGCGGCGCAGGACCTGGTTGGTTGCGGGAAGTTTTGTTCTGGTCGGGGCTGGAGCAGCAGGCTTGATCGCCCTTGACCGCGCTGCCGAAGGCATCCTGAGCCGGGCGCGCCCCAGCTTGGAGCGCACGTTGTCGGGTCCTCTGGGCCACGACGTGGATCTTGGCCCTTACGAAGGACTTCGCCCCTTGGGCCTGGGGATCGCCATCGGGCCGAGTCGAATCTTGCCGTCGGCGGCGGATCGTTCTGAACTGAGCCTGGCGGGGCTGGAGGTGGGCCTTGCTCCCTTAGCGAGTCTTCGGCGTCTGCAACCGGTTCTGCAGATCACGGTGCACAGGCTGCGTGGTCAGTTGCAGGCCAATGAGGCTGGTCGGTACTGGACCTTTGGGCCCCTGAGCGGCGACGGCACCATGCCGCGACTTGGCGTGCAGTACCGGTTGGCCGATCCTGCATTGCTCCGTTTCGGTCCTCAGCAGCAGACCCTTGAACTCCGCAGTCGGGGCGCAGTGCGGCTCGGGGAGGCTTTTTTCAGTACCGCATCGGAACTTCGCTGGCTCGACGCAGAAGGGGTGCTGCGGCTAGATGCACAAGGGCATTGGGATCGCCCTCGCTTCAGGCTTCGAACGCGGCTGGATCGGCTCAACCTGAAACCGTTGGGGGCCGTCATCGCCCCCGCTCAGGATCTGGATGCCTCTGGAACCTTGGAGGGAGATGTTCAGATTGGCTGGGCCGATGGGTCGTTGAACTGTCGAGGTGGGCTCAGCCTCAAGCGTCTCGAACTTGCTGCGCTGAACAGCAATCGCCTCAGGGTCGCTTGCAAGGGCGATCAACTCACCTTGCAGCCCGCAACACTGCGTTTTGGAGCCTTTGAGGCTCGGGCCTCAGGGTCCGTTGCCTTTGACAAGAGCTTTGATCTCCAGGCTGACGTTCGCCATACAGACCTCAGCTCTGCAAGCCAGGACCGGTTGAAGCTCAGGATCCAGGGCCCCTGGGGGGAGCCCCGGTGGAGTGCAGATGGTGAGATCCAGCTGCCTGAGGCCACAGGGCTCAACACAGCCCTGACGCTGGACTCTCAGTGGCGCACCCCCTGGTTGCAAGACCAGCAACCGTCTGTTGCCGTGGACAGGCTCCGCCTCAGTGCCCCGGGACTGCGCTTCGGGCTGGCCGGGACGATTGGATCCCGATTGGATCTGCGCAGCACGGAGCTGCAGATCGATCCCCGCTTCTGGTCTGCGCTGCCGACCCTGCAGGCCGTACTGGGCCAAACCGCTCCGCTCCTTGGAAGCGTCGACGTCAGTGGTGGGTTGGCCTCACCGGAGCTGAGCCTGAAGCTCGGCCAGGCAGCCAACCCGATGCTGGACGAGTGGTCGTTTCAGACCCGATGGTCCTCGCAGGACTCCGCCCTGGTGCTGGATCACTTCACCAGTCCGCTGTTGCGGGCGGAAGCGCGCCTTCCTGTGCAACTGGCGCAGGGGCGGTTGCAAACCGGTGAGCTTCAGAGCGGCTTTGAACTCCAACCTTTCAGCCTGAGCCGTTTCACCCCCTTGATCGGTACGCCGCTGGGCGGGCAGGTGGCGGCGCGGGGTCGCGTGAAGGGTCCTCTGTCGGGGCTTCAGCCCGACATCAGCCTGACGCTGAATCAACCCCGCGTTGGTGCCTTGCAGGTTCCCGAACGCTGGCAAGGCAGCCTCAACGGTGAACTGGGCCTTGGGGCTCGTCTGGCGATGGCGGCCCAGCAGCCTGTCGTGCCCGGCTCGCTCGTGGCTGAACTCGATGCCGATGCTTGGCCCAAGACCGTGCTCTTGCGCCGGGGTGAGGGGCAGTTGCGCTTGCACGGGCTGGATCCGGCTGGAGAGCAACGCCGCTACCACTGGCGTGCAGCGGACCTCAACATCGATGGACTTCGTTTCATCGTGCCGCCGCTCAACCAGCCCAAAGCGGTGGCAGGTCAGCTCTCGGGTGCAGGGAGCCTTGCCATGGGCCCCCTCGCGATCCGTGGGTCTGCCGTCATTGCGGACGGCTCGATGGCGGGAGTTGCCGTGCAGAGCCTCGAGCTGGAGGGTTCCCTCGGGGATGGCCGTTTTCAGGCCGATGCAGCACTGACGCCATTGCAGGGCAGCATTCGGCTGAAGGCCCGTGGCGATCTGGGTGGCTGGATGCACAGCGGCATCGAGGCCGAAGGCCTGGATGTCACCTGGCTGACGCTTCTGGCCCGTCAGTTGAGAGGGAGCGATCCCGAACCGGGCCTGGCCCCCGGCCGTGCCGAGGATCTCGGAACCCTGTTCATCAACACCTTTGGTGGGTCGCTTGATGGTCAGTTGCAAGCTCTGGCGGCATCGCGCCGGGCGATTGAGGCCTATGCCCTGGCTCACCCCCGCAAGGGCCCTGAGCTGGAGCGTCTGGAGGGGCGGGTCAATCTGTCGGGAACGATCGACGGTCCTGATCCAAAGCGCCTGAAGGCCGATCTGATCGCCAAGGCCCACCTTTGGATTGAAGGGGATGACCAGGCCAAGGCACTCCAGCTTGAACCGATGGTCGCCACGCTTCGCGGCCCGTTGCTCGGTGGATCCGGTGACCTCTCCCTGCTGCAGGTTCCGCTCTCTCTGCTGGCGTTGTTGGCTCCTGTGCCGCCGCAGCTCCGCGGCAGTGTTGGCATCCGCGGCCGCTACGACCTCAGCGGAACGGCCCCCCTGCTGGTTTCCGATCTGCTGCTCGACTCCGCCAGCCTGGCGGGCCAGCCCCTGCAGTTGGAGCAGCGATCGGTTGTCGTTGAGCGTGATTTGATCCGCCTGAACCTGGCCCTGAAGGGAGGCGAGAGCAAGGAAGCCGTCACCGTGGCCGGCACGCTGCCCTTTAATCCTGATTCGGATTTGAACCTGAGGCTGGAAAGCCATGGGGATGCTCTTGGCGTTTTGACGCTTCTCGCCGGAAATTCCTTGGCCGTGAAGCGGGGGAGCACCAATCTGCGGCTGTTGCTGCGCGGGCCGTTGAACCAACCGCAAGCCAATGGCTTTGTGGTGGTCAGCAATGGAGATCTCAGCATCGGTGAACAGGAGCTGAGTCGGATCAACGCCTCGATCCTGTTCGATTTCGATCGCGTCTTGGTGCAACGCCTGGAGGCTGAAGTGGGCCGCGGCGGCTCGCTGCGCGGTTCAGGAAGCCTTGGCTTGTTCACCCCCCAGAGCGGAGCTTCACCGCTCACCCTGCAACTCAGCCAAGCTCAGATTCGTCAGCCGATCGTGCAGTTCCAGGCCGATGGCGAACTGCAGGTGTCTGGAGCTTTGCTGCAACCCGTCCTCTCCGGAAATCTGGAACTCTTGCGGGGCACGCTTCGGCCCCAGTCCGGTTCCTTCGGACTTGTACAGCGGGGTGGACTTAAGCGATTGGTCCCCAACAGTGAGGAGGGTGCCACTACTGCGGAGCAGCCCGGTCCCCAATCGTTCAAAACACTTCTGGAGGAGGACTGGGATTTCAAGAAACCTCTGGTCCTGATGGGATCCAAAACAACCATCCAGGGCCCAGGTCAGCCCCAACGGTTCATGCCGACGCTGCCGGCTATCCGATTTGAAAATCTTCGGCTGGCCCTCGGCCCTGATAGCCGGGTGCTATTGCCCTCGATCAGTTTCAAAGGGGGTGGTGTGGTGACGTTGAACGGCCCCTTGGATCCCTCTCTGCAGGCAAGGGGCTTGATTCGGCTCAATTCCGGCAGGATTTGGATTCCCCCTCTCGCTCCACTCCGTTTGGATCCTCAGGAGGAGAACGTTGCAGTATTTACCCCCTCTTTGGGGCTCGTCCCCTACGTGGATATCGCTTTGCAAGCCAGGGTTTCCGACACCGTCAGCGCGGGCACCAGCGATCAAATCACCACTGCAAATCTATTCGCATTGAATGGCACGGGTAGCTCTCCCGCCGGGGTTGGTCAGCTCCGGCTGGTAAAGGTCATGGTCCAGGCCACAGGCCCGGCAAACCGTCTTGGTGACAGCAAAAATCTTGTTTTGCGTAGCTCCCCACCGATGAGCGAGCAGCAGCTGTTGGGTTTGATCGGTGGTAACTCCTTGGCTTCTTTAGGCAGTACTGGTGGTGCCGCTTTGGCCACAATGCTGAGCCAATCGCTGCTCTCACCGGTACTGGGCACGTTGACCGATGCCATGGGTCAACGGCTCCAGATTGCGATTTTCCCGACCTACGTCAATCCTGAGGTCAAATCAGAGGAGGAGCGCACCTCGGGCCGTGTATCGCCAACACTCACATGGGTTACTGAGTTCGGTGTGGCATTGACCGACCGGTTCAACCTTTCCGTTCTGATGGCACCGAACACAACCGATGTTGATGTTCCTCCCCAAGGGACTGTCTCCTATCGGTTGACGCCGAACACGACCATGTCTGCGTCGATGGATGCCGATGGCACCTGGCAGAGCCAGTTGCAGGTGTTCTTCCGGTTCTGAGCCATGCCCTCCGCGCAGGTGATTGGAGTGGATCTCGGGGGCACGGCGATTAAGCTGGCCCGGATTCGTGCTGATGGAACGGTGCTGGCGGAGGCGCAATGCCCCACACCGCAGCCCGCCGTACCTGGCGCCGTGACGATGGCCCTGTGTGAAGCCATTGAACAGATTGATCCTGAGCATGCGGCTGAGGCGGTCGGCATCGGCCTCCCCGGTCCCATGGATGCGGCGGCTCGGGTGGCCCGGGTTTGCATCAACCTGCCCGGCTGGGAGGACGTGCCGCTGGCGGATTGGCTGGAGTCCAGGCTCAATCGCCAGGTCACCCTCGCTAATGACGGCAACTGTGCGGTGGTCGGTGAGGCCTGGCTCGGCGCAGCCCGTGGTGTTGATGATGTGGTGCTGCTGACCCTCGGAACCGGTGTGGGAGGGGGGGTGCTTCTAAGGGGTGAGCTGTTCACGGGCCACAACGGCGCTGCAGCGGAACCCGGTCTGATCGGGGTTCAGCCCGATGGTCCGGCCTGCAACAGCGGTAACCGTGGCTCCCTGGAGCAGTTCGCCAGCATCACCGGCCTGCGGCGCTTGTGTGATCGCGATCCCCGCGAGCTCAGTGCAGAGGCCGATGCTGGTGATCCGGAGGCCCTGGAGGTTTGGAGCCGTTACGGCGAGCGCCTGGGCTGTGGCGTTGCTTCGCTGGTGTACGTGTTCACGCCGCAGTTGGTGTTGCTGGGTGGCGGCCTGGCCGGTGCTGCCCGCCACTTTCTGCCAGCGGTGCGCCGCGAGGTGGAGTCGCGGGTTCAGGCCGTCTCAAGGGAGGGGTTGCGGATCGAAGCCGCCTGTCTGGGGAACGGCGCTGGACGCCTGGGGGCTGCGCGACTCGCTCTGCAGCGGCTGAACGGGATGATGGCTCCAGATTGATTGCCTTGATGTCCAGCGTTCCAGAGCCTTCTGCTGCGTTGCTGCAGCGTGCCGCGGCTGTCCGCCGTGCTGCTGTTGATCTGGGGCAGACCGATGACGGTCAGAGAGCTCAGGCGCTTCAGGCGATGGCGGACGCGCTGACCGACCGTGCGGAAAGCATCCTCGCGGCCAACCGTGAAGACCTCCAACGCTCTGCAGCTGAGGGGTTGGCGCCGGCTTTGATGGCGCGGCTGAAGCTGGATGACACCAAGTTGGCGGCGGCCATTGATGGCGTCCGCAAGGTGGCCAGCCTCAGTGACCCGCTGGGTTGTCGTCAGTTGCATCGGGAGCTGGATCAGGGCCTGGTGCTGGAACGGGTCTCCGTTCCGCTCGGGGTGGTGGGTGTGATCTTTGAAGCCAGGCCGGATGCGGTGATGCAGATCGCCTCGCTGGCGATCCGTTCGGGCAACGGTGCTCTGTTGAAAGGGGGCAGTGAGGCTCGCTGCACCAATGAGGCTGTGATGGAGGCCCTGCAGGCAGGCCTGGCGGCCAGTCCGGTGTCTGCCGATGCCCTGGCTCTGCTTACCACCCGTCAAGAAAGCCTGGCCTTGTTGCGTCTCGATGGCCTCGTGGACCTGATCATTCCGAGGGGAAGCAACGAACTGGTGCGCTTCATCCAGGACAACACCCGCATTCCGGTGCTGGGCCATGCCGATGGGGTCTGCCACCTCTACGTGGATGCGGCGGCCGACATCGACAAAGCCGTTCGGGTGGCGGTGGACAGCAAGAGCCAGTACCCCGCCGCCTGCAACGCCATTGAGACCTTGTTGGTGCACCGCTCGATTGCGCAGCCTTTTCTCGCCGCGGCGCTGCCGGCCTTCGCTGCTGCCGGGGTGCAGCTGCGGGGCGATGCCGAGAGCGTGGCCCTTGGTGTGGCGGAAGCGGCCATGGAGGAGGACTGGAGCACGGAGTATCTGGATCTGATCCTGGCGGTGAAGCTGGTGGACGATCTCGAGGCAGCCACCGATCACATCCGCTCCTATGGCTCGCGTCACACTGAAGTGATCCTGACGGAGGATGCCCAGGCGGCTGATCGTTTCCTTGCGTCGGTGGATAGCGCAGGCGTCTATCACAACTGCTCCAGCCGCTTCGCCGATGGCTTCCGTTACGGATTCGGCGCTGAGGTGGGCATCAGCACCCAGACCCTGCCGCCCCGCGGACCCGTTGGTTTGGAAGGGTTGGTGACCTACCGCTATCGGTTGCGCGGCGAGGGCCACATCGCTGCCGACTACGCCAACGGCAGCCGCGTCTTCACCCACATCGATCGGCCGCTCTGATGGATTGCATCGGTGTGAGGGACCTGCGGTTGTGGGCCCACGTCGGGGTATTGGAACACGAACGTCGGTATGGCCAATGGTTCAGCCTTGATTTCAGTGTTCAGCTCGATCTGAAGGCTGCTGCCGTGGCCGACGATCTGAGCCGGAGCCTGGACTACGGCGTGGCCATTCAGGCCCTGCAAGGCTTGTCCCGGAAGGTTCGTTGCCTCACGATCGAGCACTTCAGCGAGCAGATGCTTGATCGGCTGGAAACGTTGTACGGGCCCATCCCGGTCTGGCTGCGATTGACCAAATGTGCTGCACCGGTTCCAGGATTTAACGGCCGCGTGTTCGTGGAACGCTCCCGCCATGGCGGTAGATCAGCCCTGTGAGCATCCCGTTGGTGCTGGTCCATGGTCTTTGGGACACGCCCCGCCTCTTTCATCGATTGATTCAGGGGTTGGACCAGCCCGATCGCCCGCTGCTGGCGCCGCATCTGCCCCATGGTCTGGGTTGGATTCCCCTGCGGCAGCTGGCCTCTCGCCTGGATCAGCACATCCAGCAGCGCTTTGGTGCTGACACCAGGGTCGATCTTCTGGGGTTTTCGATGGGGGGCGTGATCGGCAGGATCTGGCTGCAGGAACTGGGGGGGGGGCAGCGCACCCGGCGCTTCCTCAGTGTGGGCAGCCCGCAGCAGGGCACCCTGGCTGCTCAGATGATTCCCCGCCCGCTCCTCGCCGGTGCGGCAGACATGAAAGTGGGAAGTCGCCTGCTGCGCGAGCTGAATCGCCAACCCGATGCCCTGGCTGGGGTCGAGTGCTCCAGTTTCTTTTGCCGCTGGGATCTGATGGTGTGCCCCGGCTGGAGGGCCGTTCTGCCCATGGGCCGGTGTGAGGAAATACCGGTCTGGACCCATCAGCAACTGATCAGCCACCCCGCCGCGATTCGACGGCTCTGCAGCAGCATGCGCGCCTGAGATCAGGCCGCGGGCACCAGGCCGGAATGGCGAATCAAGGCTTCGGTGCTGGCAGGACGGCCTCGGAAGGCTTCAAACACCTCTGCTGGAGATCGGCTGCCACCGAGGCTGAGCACGGTGTCGCGGAAGCGGGCTCCCGTTGCACGCACCTGATCCTCCTGATCCAGACCCACCTCCTCAAAAGCGGAGAAGGCATCTGCGCTGAGCACCTCAGCCCACTTGTAGGAGTAGTACCCAGCGGAGTAGCCCCCCGCGAAGATGTGGCCGAAGGCACAGAGGAACTGATCCTCCGGGATGGGATCCATCACCGTGGTGGTGGCCGCGATCTCACGGCGCAGTCCGTCTGGGCTGACGCCGAGTTCCGGGGTCCACTGGCTGTGGAGACGAAGGTCACTCAAGGCAAAGTGAACCTGCCGCAGGGTGGCGAGGCCTGCATTGAAGGTGCGGCTGCTGCGCAGCTTGTTGAATTCCGATTCAGGCAGGGGTTCACCGGTTTGCCAGTGGCGCGCCATGCCCATCAAGGTGGCGTGATCAAGGCACCAGTTCTCCATGAACTGGCTGGGGAGTTCCACGGCATCCCATTCCACGTTGCTGATGCCGGCGGCTTCCGGTTCCTCAACGGTGGTGAGCATGTGCTGGAGCCCATGGCCGAATTCATGGAAGAGGGTCTCTACTTCCTCAAAGCTCATCAGGCTGGGCGTGTCGCCCACAGGTGGGGTCTGGTTGCAGACCAGGTAGGCCACCGGCAGCACCACAGAGCCATCGGGTTTCTTGCTCAGGCCCAGGCATTCATCCATCCAGGCTCCGCCGCGTTTGCTGGCGGGCCTGCTGTAAGGGTCGAGGTAGAAGCCGGCAATCGGTGTGCCATCGGAGCGCTTCACCCGGAAGAAGCGCACATCGTCGTTCCAGGTCGGTGCCTCGCCGTCGGCGGCAACGATCTCGACGTCGAACAGACGCGTACAAAGGCTGAACAGGCCTTCGAGCACCTGCGGCAGCGGGAACCAGGGACGCAGCGCCTCTTGGTCCAGATCGAACCGGGATTGGCGCAACTTCTCCGACCAGTAGGGGATGTCCCAAGGGGCCAGCTCATCGGCTTCGGGGGCCTTGTGCTCCCTGGCGATGGCTTGGAGATCCTGCAGCTCTTGCTCAGCTGCTGGGTATGCCGCAGCGCGCAGTTCTTCCAGCAGTGCTTCCACCGCCGGAACATCGTCAGCCATCTTGGCGCTGAGGCTGAGGTCAGCCCAATGGGCATAGCCCAGGCGGGACGCTTGCTCGCGCCTCAGGGTCAGGATCTCCTCGATCAGTGCCCGGTTGTCGAGTTCGCCTTCACTGGCCCGCCCCACATGGGCGCGATAGGCCTTCTCCCGCAGGGATCGGTTGTTGGCGTGGGTGAGGAAGGGCAGATAGCGGGGCATGTCCAGTCCCAGCAACCACGGTCCGGACTCCGCAGACGCATCAGCATCCCCTGCTTCACGCGCTGCGGCGGCCAGTGCCTCCAAGGCCCGTTGCGGCAGGCCTTCCACCTCATGGGGCTGGCTGAGTTTCAGGGTCCACTGCTGCGTTGCATCGAGCACGTGGTTGCCGAACTGGGTGGAGAGAGCAGCCAGGCGTTCACTGGTGCTGTTGAAGGCTGCCTTCTCATCGCCACTGAGGCCAACACCGCGCTGCTGCATCGAGAGCAGCTCGGATTTCAGGATCCGCTCCTGGGTTGGGTTGAGCGGTTCGGAGGGATCGCTTTGGAGGGCCATCAAGGCCCGATGAAGAATCTGGCTTTGGCCAAGCCGGTTGCTGAGGCGCACAACATCCGGTTGCTGGGCCGCATGGGCATCGCGCAGCTCAGGGGAATTGCAGACGCCATTGAGGTGTGACACCACACCCCAGCTCCAACGCAGCCGTTCGCCGATGGCCTGCAGCGGTTGCATCACCCGATCCCAGGACAGCTTTGAGGGTCCGGCGAGAGCTGTCTCAAGAGCCTGCTCGAGCGCAGTGAAGTCCTGATCCAGCTGTGCGAGCAAAACCGGGATGTCTGTGCTGACGAGCTCAGGGGAAATGGCCCGGAACTCGGGAAGCCCTTGGCCGCGCAGGAGGGGGGAAACAGTCGACATCTCAGCTGGCAATGAACTGCAGGGCCAGAGCGTTGGTGGAAGCTTCGTAGAGGTCCATGGCAATGCGGGGCCAGATGCCGATCACCAGGGTTGGCACCAGCAGGCTCAGGCCAATCACCAGCTCCCTGGGGCGCATGTCAGCGACGCTGGCCAGGGCCGGAATCCTGGGGCCGAAGAACACCCGTCGGCACATGGAGAGCAGATAAATCGGTGTGAGCACCAGTCCGATGGCGGCCAGCAGAACGGTGATCGATCGGAACACTGACGTGAAGGCTTCCTGGCTGGTGATGCCGAGGAACACGGTGATTTCACTGATGAAGCCACTCATGCCCGGCAGCGCCAGCGACGCCAGGGAGCTGGCCAGGAAGAAGGCAAACGTGATGGGCAGTGCCTTGGCCAGTCCGCCCATGTTGGGGATCGAGAGGGTCTTGGTTCGCTCGTAGAACACCCCCGTCACGAAGAACATCGCGGCTGCGATCAGGCCATGGCTCACCATCTGGAGCATGGCTCCACTGATTCCCAGGGCATCAACGGCACCGATCCCCACCAGCACAAAGCCCATGTGGCTCACGGAACTGCAGGCGATCCTGCGTTTCACGTTGTCCTGGGCGAAGGCGTTGAGCGCGCCGTAAACGATGTTCACGATCCCAAGGATCACCAGGGCTGGCGCCAGGGTGGCGTGCGCTTCGGGAAGCATCTGCACGTTGAAGCGCAGCAGGGCGTAGCCGCCCATCTTCAGGAGCACCCCGGCCAGCAGCATCGATACCGGAGCGTTGGCCTCACCGTGGGCATCGGGCAGCCAGGTGTGGAGCGGGAACATCGGCAGTTTCACGCCGAAGCCAATCAAGAAACCCAAGTAACACAACAGGCCGAAGCTGCCGCCGGGAGAACGGGCCGCCAGTTCCGTGATGTTGAAGGTGAACGTGTCACCGGAGAGGGCCAGTGCCAGGCCGCTGATCAGGATCAGCAGAGAGGCCAGGGCCGTGTAGAGGATGAATTTGGTGGCGGCGTACTGGCGGTTCTGTCCGCCCCAGATGGCAATCAGCAGGTAGACGGGAACCAGTTCCAGCTCCCAGGCCAGGAAGAAGAGCAGGAAGTCCTGCGACAGAAACACCAGGCCCTGGGCCGAGGCCTGAACAAGCATCAGGGCGAAGTACAGCCGTGACTTGCGCTGAACCGACCAGCTGGCCGCCACAGACAGAAACGTGACCAGGCCGCTGAGCACCACAAGCGGTGCTGAAAGACCATCCACACCAAGGGACCATTCGAGGCCGAGTGCCGGGAGCCAGCTCACCCGCTCCACCAGCTGCAGCCCTTCAGTGCTGGGGTCGAAGCGGGTGGCAAACACCCCCATCATCAAAAGAAGATCGACCAGAAGGACGACCAGGGTGATGATCTTGGGCGCGGGGGAAGGCTTCTCTTCGCTGCTCGGAACCAGTGGCAGCACCAGAGCTGCTGCCGCCGGCAACAGCACAATCAGCGACAACCAAGGGAAGGGACTGCCCGAGACAGCAAGCTCTGCTAACCCAGCATCCATTCCGTGTCCGCAATCTTTAACAAAGCTAACAGGGCTGAATGCCCTGTTTAGGTGGATCTACTCATCGTCGGCCGGTTGCCAGTGGCTGCCTGAGGTCTGCAAATTCAGCACCGGCGCGCGGCTGGCGACCCCGGCAGCTTCCCAGGCTTTGACCATGGCTCGGCTGACGGCTGGGCCATTGTCTTCCTCGCACAGAGCCAGAACACTTGGTCCGGCTCCGCTGATGGCGCAACCCCAGGCTCCCGCGTCCATGGCGGCCTGTTTGACCTGGTCGCCGCCTTTGATCAGGCGCCAGCGGTAAGGCTCGTGCAAGCGATCGTGCATGCCGTCGGAGATCAGATCACCATTGCCGGTGCGCAGCCCTTGCAGCAGCAGTGTCAGGGCACCCAGGTTGACCACAGCGTCGCCAACGGGGATGGCCTTGGGCATGGCCCGGCGGGCTTCGCTTGTGCTCAGGCGAATCGATGGAATCGCCACGACGGCCTTCACGCTCGGCGTCCATTCGCAACGCACCACGCGCCAGCGCTGAGAGGCGGCCTTGGCGGTCATGCAGAGGCCCCCCAGAAGGGAGGGCACAACGTTGTCCGGGTGACCTTCGATATCGATGGCCAGCTCCAGCAGCTTCTCTTTGGAGAGAGGCTCACCGACGAGGGCATTGGCTCCCATCAATCCCGCCACGATCGCCGTGGCACTGCTGCCCAGCCCCCGTGCCGGCGGGACGGCAAGACGCACCCGTGCCTCAAGGGCGACGGGTTCCAGCCCAGCCGCTTTCCACACCCGTTGGGCCGCTCGGTAAACGAGGTTCTCCGGCCCACCCCGGAGGTGACTGCCCTCCGTTCCCTCAATAATCAGCTCAAATCGTTCACCGCCCCCTTCGATCCGCCGCATCGCGAAGCGGTTGTTCAGATCAAGGGCTGCACCGAGGCAGTCAAATCCGGGGCCGAGATTGGCGGTGGTTGCCGGGACGTCCACGACCACTTTCTGACCGATGCGCGGCTGCGCCATCGCTGATCCTCTGCTCAGGCCAGTGTCCCACCTGACTCCGCCAGCATCCTGGCGCGACAGGCTGCACTGAACAGTCCGGCATCGGGATCGATCACCGCTGTGACCTGCATCCCTTCGATCAGTTCGCGGAAGCGTCCCTTGTCGCGCATCGCATTGAGAAAGCTGGCGGATTGCAGTCCTTTCAATTGTTTTGATGCGGTGCCCCCGCCAACCCAGAGGCCTCCTGTGCAGAGTTCCTGAAGGGCAAGATCGCCTGCCGCTGAGCCATAGGCCTCCAGCCAAAGCTGTAGGGCGCGTTGCATCAAGGGATCACCCCCTTCAGCGGCAACGCTCACCTGAGCGGGAAGATCGTTGGAACTGTTGCGCCGCCAAGCCTCAGCCACGCTGTGCAGGGGGTGCATGGCGGCATCAGGTTTCTGAAGCAGCCAGTGGGCCACATGCCCCAGGCCGGTGCCACTCACGATGCGTTCGATCGAAAGGCGGCTGACGCCGAGGTCTTGTTTGAGCCAGCAGGCCAGCTCCCATTCCGCTTCGTTGCGCGGAGCAAATTCGCGGTGCCCGCCTTCGCTCGCCAGGGCCACCAGTCCCTGTTCGCTCTGCAGGCCTCGCGCCATGCCGAGACCGGTGCCTGCCCCAAGAATGGCCAGGGGGCCCTTGTCTTGGTGGCCCTTCTGAAGGATCGCCTGCTGATGGCTGTCGAAATGGGGCAGCCCGTAAATCAGCACGCCGAAATCATTCACCAGCTCGAGCTGTTCCATGCCAGCAGCCCGCGCCAGGTCGGCCTCCCGCAACCGCCAGGGCAGGTTGGTGATCCTTGCCTCCCTGTGTCGCACCGGACCGGCAACGGCGATGCAGGCATGCGCTGGAGCCGGGAGATCGGCGGGGCGATTGTTGAGGAAGGCCTCGAGCATCGGCTCAAGGGATGGCCATTCTCCCGAGCGGAAGCGTTCCTGGTGCAGCAGGCGCAGCTGGTCCGCCTCACTCCCGTAGAGAGCAAGCAGAGTCTTGGTGCCTCCCATATCCCCCGCCAGGAGTGTGCTGGTGGCCATCCAGGGCTGCGGCAACTCCTACCAGCGTGGTTGGCTCAGGAGAAGAAGTCCAGTGGAAGCGGTCCCCAGGTGGTGCTTGGCGTGGTGTCGTCGTCACCATGGCCACTGATCAGAATTCCTTCGCCAAGGCCGTGCTCGATCCGAATGCGGATCGTGCCCCCCTTCTGATTGGCTTTCAGGAAAACAGGGCCCGGCTCCTCGGGGCTGTCGACGAGCTCCAGCGACTCCCACTGTTGGTTTTGCTCGAGGCTCCGCAGCGCTGTGAGGGCCTGCTCCCTGGACGGGGCCATGACGCCGATGGTGAACCAGCTGGCCTGGGCCATCGCCTGATCGAGTTCTCCTCGCAGCTCGTTTCTGATCTGGGGAGGCAACTCCGGCGCTCCCCGCAGACGCGCGAGATCGGCCAGGTGCTGCACAGGTGAATCCGTCATCGGTTCAGCTCCAGGCCCGCGGCGCGCTCGCTGTTGGCCATCTGGGCAGCACTGAGAAGGTCGGCCACCGCTGTGACCCCGAGGTCACCTTCCCGTCGGCTGCGAAGGCTCACGGCGTTCTGCTCCGCTTCTTTGGCACCGATGACCGCCAGCACGGGGATCTTCATCTGTTCGCCTGTGCGGATCAACTTGCCGAGCCGCTCACCGCTGCGGTCGATCGTGGCGCGCACGCCAGCTTTGGTGAGTTGCTCCAACACTTGTTCGGAGTAGGGCTGCACCTCGTCGGTGACCGGCAGCAGACGCACCTGCTCGGGGGCCAGCCAGAAGGGGTAATCGCCGGCGTAGTTCTCGGTCATGATCCCGAAGAACCGCTCCAGCGAACCGAAGATGGCGCGGTGGATCATGATCGGCCGCTGCTTGCTGCCGTCGGCGGCGATGTAGTCGAGCTCGAACCGTTCCGGCAGATTGAAATCCAGTTGGATCGTGGAGCACTGCCACATCCGGCCGATGGCGTCTTCGATCTTGAGATCGATTTTCGGGCCGTAGAACGCACCGCCGCCCTCATCGATTTTGTAGGCCCAACCCTTGCGCTCCAGCGCTTCAATCAGTCCCTTGGTGGCCAGGTCCCAGACGGCGTCATCGCCGATGGACTTCTCGGGGCGGGTGGAGAGGTTGATCTCGTAATTGCTGAAATCGAAGGCGGAGAGGATCCGTTCGGTGAGATCGAGGATCTTCAGGATCTCGTCGCTGATCTGCTCCGGCAGGCAGAACACGTGGGCATCGTCCTGGGTGAAGCCCCGCACCCGCATCAGACCGTGCATCACACCGGGCCGCTCGTAGCGATACACCGTTCCAAGCTCCGCCCAGCGGATCGGCAGTTCCCGGTAGCTGCGCAGTTTGCTGGCGTAGGTGAGCACGTGGAACGGGCAGTTCATCGGCTTGAGCTGATACTCCCGTTCGTCCACCTCCATCGGACCGAACATGCTCTCGGCGTAGAAGTCGAGGTGGCCTGAGGTCTTCCAGAGGCTGATGTCCGCCACGTGGGGGGTGTAAAGGAGCTCGTATCCGCCCTCGAAGTGGGCCTGGCGCCAGAACTCCTCGATCAACAGGCGCATGCGGGCACCGCGGGGGTGCCAGAACACCAGACCAGCCCCGGCCTCATCCTCGATCGAGAAGAGGTCGAGGTCTTTGCCGATGCGGCGATGGTCGCGGCGAAGCGCTTCTTCCTTGCGACGTTTGTGCTCCGCCAGCTGTTCCGGGGTTTCCCAGGCCGTGCCGTAGATGCGTTGCAGCTGCGCTTTGGTTTCATCGCCTCGCCAGTAAGCGCCTGCCACGCTTTCCAGCTCGAAGGCTTTGGCATTGAGTTGGCCGGTGTGATCCACGTGGGGGCCAGCACAGAGGTCCCACCAGTCCTCACCAAGGGTGTAGAGGGTGATCGGCTCCTGCAGTCCTTCAAGAATCTCGAGCTTGTAGGGCTCGTTCTGGGCTTTGATTTTTTCCTCGGCCTCGTTGCGGCTCACCTCGACGCGTTCGAGAGGCAGCTTCTTGTTGATGATCTTGATCATCCCCTTCTTGATGGCCTTCAGGTCGGCCTCGGTGAAGGGATCGGGATTGTCGAAGTCGTAATAGAAACCTGTTTCCGTCCAGGGGCCGATGGTGACGCGTGCCTTGGGAAACAACTGCTGCACGGCCATGGCCATCACATGGCTCATGGAGTGCCGAATCTTCAGTAGTTGATCGCTTTCGCTGGTCTTGGGCAGAACCACCGGTGCTGAAGGGGCTGGGGTGGTTGCTGCAGCGCTGCTCACCGGTTCAGGTTCAGGGCCCGCCATCCTATGGGCGAGACCCGAGGGCATCAGGTGGGTGAGTCAACCAATCAGGAAGCTGGCGCACTCTTGGATGAGTTGCTGGCATCTCTGCTCGATGACTTCGAGCATTGGTTTCAGCGCGGTGAGGAGCTTCTGCAGGCCTGTCCAGAGGAGGTGATGCCGTTGCAGGAGCGCCGACGCATGCAGGAGCGGCTGCAGGACGGCAAGAAGGCCATTGCTGCAACACGCTCCCTTGTGGCTGCTTCAACGCAGCCCGTGGCGGTCTCGATGGAGGTGATGAACCCGTGGCATGGCTTGGTCACGGAGGTGTGGGCCCTGGCCGCGAGGTTGGGCTCGAACCGTTCGCCTCAGGCCCCGAGCTGATTGCGCAGCTGGCGCAGGTTGTTGCTGTAGAAGCTCGCCAGTTCTTGAGGGCTCTTAACCGGTTGACCGTAGGCGGAGCGGCCGGTCCAGGTGGGGAAGGATGCCCATTCGGGAGCCAGCTTCGCCATGGCGTTTCTGGTTAGCCCTTTCCGGTCAATTTCATTGAGAGCACCGCGACGCTCAACAAGGTGCAGAGCGGCTTGGTCCTGGTGCCTGGGCTCGAAGCTGGACAGCTTGAGCTCCTTCGCCACGCCCTTCCAGGTCTTGGGCAGGAATTGATAGGCCCCCGCTGCGGCGCTTGTGTAGCGCTTCACGATCACCCGCTCGGGATGACGTGAGAGGTCCTGAAACTGCCCGCCGCCGTACATGATCCGGTAGCCCTTGTCTTCACCGTCTTTCCAGGTGCCCTCGGCGTAGCGAATGGTGTTGAGCAGGGCGCGTCGCTCAGGTGTCAGCTCGTAATGACCACCCTCCTTGCCGGAGGACAGGGTGGCGCGGCTGCTGGTGGCGCTTTGCTCTGCCTGTTCTGCGGGCGCCTCTGCGTTCTGGAGCGGCTGTTTGGCTCCTGCGGACAGCACCAATCCTGCGGTCAGGGCTGCACCGACGACAGGCCGGCTCCAACGTGTGGCTGGGCTGAACGCAGAAAAAAGGCGATGCACGCAGAACAATCAGGTGGACGATCACAGTGCTGGCCCACGAGGCCTGGACGCGAGATCGGTGCCTGAGGGGTTGACGCGTTGTCTGTGCTGTGTATGTGCAGCTGAGAGAAGGCTGAGAGTCTTGCGAGACTCGCGTCTGCGGCTGACGTTGTCTCCCTCAGGCCTCAGGGGCCATGGCTTGAGCCCATGGCCGTCGCATTGATCAGAGCAGCTAATGCTTCTCTTTGTTGCTGATCAGGCTGGCCGGGCGAAACCCAAGGCATCCCGAACCCGTTCAAGCGTGGCGTTGGCCACGGTTTCGGCCTTCTCACGGCCTGTTCTCAGCACCTGATCGAGCTCTGTGGGGTCCTGCATCAGCTCCCGGTAGCGGGCCTGGATGGGCTCTAGCGCGCTCACGGTGGCTTCGGCCAGCAGCGGCTTGAACTGTCCCCAACCCATCTCGGCGCATTCAGTGGCGGCCTGCTCCCGCCCCTTGCCGCTCAGGATTGAGTAGAGCCCAAGCAGGTTGTCGGTTTCCGGTCGATCGGGGTTGCCGAATTCGAGGCCACGCTCTGGATCGGTCTTGGCGCGTTTGATCTTTTTGGTGATCAGCTCCGGAGGGTCCAAAAGCGTGATGCGACTCCCCTCGTTGGGATCGCTCTTGCTCATCTTGCTGCGGCCATCCGTCAGGCTCATCACCCGTGCCCCCTCCTTGAGGATCAGCGGTTTGGGCACTTTGAGCACCGGCGTGTCCTTGCCGCCGAAACGGGCATTGATGCGCTGCTGGGCGATGTCGCGCGCCAGCTCCAGATGCTGCTTCTGGTCCTCACCGACGGGCACCAGGTCAGCGTCGTAGAGAAGGATGTCGGCGGCCATCAAGACCGGATAGTCCAGCAGGCCCACGGAGACGTTGTCCCCCTGCTTCACCGCTTTCTCCTTGAACTGAATCATCCGCTCCAGCCAGTTGAGCGGCGTGACGCAGTTCAGCAACCAGCACAGTTCGCTGTGGGCTGCCACCTGGCTCTGCACAAACACCGAACAGCGTTTGGGGTCCATGCCACAGGCCAGGTAAAGCGCTGCTGTGGAACGGGTGTCCTCAGCCAGGCGGCTGGGGTCATGGGGAACGGTGATGGCATGGAGATCCACAACACATACAAAGGTGTCGTGGGTCTCCTGCAGATCAACCCAATTGCGGATGGCACCCAGCCAATTGCCGAGGTGCAGTGCTCCGGTCGGTTGCACCCCGGAAAGAACCCTTGGCCGGCTCATCAATCAGGCCTCGGTTGCTGCGGTATTGGTGTCGTCGCTGGCGGTTGCTTCTGACTCCACCACCGGCTCCGCCACTGGTTCGGCCTCCGGCTCGGCAACCGGTTCAGCTGCAGCCTCCGGCTGGGGTTTGGCCGGTCGGGCAAAGGGATTCGGACGGGACCCGCGGCCACCACGCTCATCGTCAAAGCGGCGGCCACGACCACCACCGTCACGACCAGCACCATCACGCCGGCCACCTCGGGCAGGCTGATTTTTCTGCTGTTCGATCAGAGCGTCCAGTTGGCCGTCCTCCAGCATTTGGCCAAGGCTGCGGACCGCGAAACCCAGCACAGCCACGGTCGAGCGGAGATTGAAGGCCTCCTGCAGGGCCCGGGCTGAGCGCATTTCGTTGTCACTCAGGCGAATCCGGAAGCCTCCGCCTTCACGGCCGCCACCACGGTTGCCACGACTGCGCTGACCATCTCGGCCGCCGTCTCCCTGTCCCGCCTGTTGTTGGGGATCGCTGTAGGAATCACTCATGGCCCATGGCCTGGAATCAGGCGCAAGTGTGACGCATCACCGGGGTGTTTTCGGTAATCCAGAGCAGCTGGTGGCATTCAACGCTGTTCTTCCGAGCCAGCACCAGCATCGGAACCACCGTGATCCCCCGTTCAATCCGTTCGCGATAGCTGCTCACCAGTTGTCGGTACCGCTCGGCTGTCCAACCGTGGATGGCTGTGTCACGACTGTTCCAGTAGTCCTGCAGCGCTCTTTGGCAGTCCTCGATGCCGAACTCCCGCCAGCAGCTCTGTTGGGCCAACAGTGGATCCATCCCCTGCTGCAGCAACCGCCGGTAATGCACCAGTTCCGGGGCTTCATCACGCCCATCCGGAGGGAGCCAACGATGCAGCTCGGTCAGGGGAGTTCGAGACAGCCGCAGCCAGCAGCGCTCCCGCAGCAACACCGGCAGTTGCCACGACCAGCCCTCGGCACGACGGACTTCATCGAGCACCTCAATCAGCCCCCGCTGCTGACGCTCGGTCAGTCCAGCCAGCGCATTGGTTGTTGTGTCGACCTCAGCCATGGGCGCCGGTGTAGGTGATTCCGTCCTCCACGTAGTCCTTGGGTTCCAGATGGATGGTGCACCGCACCGGCCCGAAACTTTCGTCCAAGCGCTCTTCCACCTCTTCGGTGATCCGGTGCGCCTTGGTGAGGTCGTCTGCGTCGACAACCATATGCATTTCGATGAACACCTGCTGGCCCAGAACGCCCCGGCTGGCGATGTCGTGGCAGTTCAAGACGCCGGCGGTGGCCATCGCTTCGGCATAGATGGCTTCAGGTGCCACCGCCATGTGGTCCACCAGCCAGGGCAAGGTTCCGCGTAGCACCTGCCAGCACACACGGATCAGCAGGAGTGCCATGGGGATGGCCAGCGCAACGTCGAGCCAGCTCACCTGCAGCCACACCGCCCCGGCCATGCCCACCAGCACCACCACGGTGGTCCAAACGTCGCTCGCCGCATGTTGAGCATCCGCTTTGAGCAGGTTGCTGTTCAGTCGCCGACCTTCCCGCAGCTCATATCCCGCCAGCAGGAGGTTGAACCCCAGCACCAGCGTGAGCAGCACCAGCTCCTGGCTGGTCACCCGGATCGGTGGCAGGCCCTCGAGCAGCCTTTCCCCCGAACGCAGCAGGATCTCAAGGGCTGTGAACAGGATGAAACCAGCGATGCCCAGGGCTCCCACTGCCTCGTATTTGCGGTGGCCGTAGGGGTGATCCCTGTCGGGGCGCGGATCGGACAGTTTGTTGGTGACCAGTCCCGTGAGGCTGGACAACGCATCGGTGGCGCTGTGCATGCCATCGGCGATCACCGCCAGGGAACCACTCATGGCCCCCACCAGAAGCTTCAGCAGCGACATGCTGATGTTCAGGCCCAGGGCGACCATCAGAACCCTGCGCACCCCCCGGCGGTTGTCGACCATCGCATTGGGATGACTGTGTGTCACGGCTGACTCCGGCCTGTTCCCAACTTATGGAGAACTCGTGTTTCTGGCCTGAAGTTCTGGTGTCAGGTGGTGGGTTGAGCTAAGAAGGGCCACTGCTACAGCAGCCGTTCTGTTGAAACTCCCGGCTTCATGGCCAGAACTGGTGATGCCACCGTCGTCGCTGCTGCGGCCTTTGGCTCTGGCTGGAGCTGGTCTGCTTGCTGGACAGTGGCTGATCAGTGATGTGATGCATGTTCCCGGCGGGGGGCTGGGTCTGCTGGCCGCCGGTGGCGTTGTGATCTGGCTTGGCCGCAAGCCAAGTCAGCCGCGGTTTGCGGCGCCGGTATCGCTGGCTGGCTGGATGGCTCGGTGCCAGGAGGTGCTGGATCAATTCGCACGTTTTGAGCAGCAACCTTCTGCCGATCTGGCCCGTCGCGCTGAACTGAAACGGGTGCTGGACCGCTGCGGTCCTGTGCGCATGGCGATGGTCGCCTTGGGGGGCTCTCAGGGACCGAATGAGGCAGACCTCAGCAGCTCTCTTGCTGGCCCGGCGCCGGTGACGCTGTCGCTCTGCCATCCCCTGACCACCGACGACGGCAGCCGTTCCTGGCCCGGCGGCCTGCTGGATCAGGATCTGATCCTGTTCAGCCTGCAGGCGCCTCTGCTGGCTTCAGATCTGCTCTGGCTGCAGCAGGTGCCGGACGATCAGCCTGCCTGGCTGCTTCTATCGAACGACGCGCAGGACGCATCCACCGATGCTGTAGAGGCTGTTCGGGACGACCTTCCCGAGCGCTGGCGTGAGCGGATCCTGGTTCAGGAGTCTTCGATGCAGCTGCGCACTGCCCTGGCACCGTTGCGCCGTTCGCTGAAACAGGCTGCGGTGGAGACGCGTCCGCGACTCCTGGCGGACTTGCATCGCCGTTGGCAGCGTGACCTCGAATCGCTTCGGCGCGAACGCTTTCTGCAGATTCAGCAGCGCACCCAGTGGGTGGTGGCCGGGTCGGTGATGGCCTCCCCCATCGCCAGCCTTGATCTTCTTGCCGTGGCGGTGGCGAACGGTTTGATGATCAAGGAGATGGGAGAGATCTGGGGAACATCGCTGCAACCGGATGTGCTGAGGGAAGCGGCGGCCCAGTTGGCTCGGGTGGCCCTCGCCCAGGGTGTGGTGGAGTGGACCGGACAGACCTTGCTTGGGCTGGCCAAGCTGGATGGGGGGAGCTGGCTGATCGCCGGTTCAATGCAGGCCCTCAGTGCTGCTTACCTCACCCGTGTGGTGGGACGCTCCATGGCGGATTGGCTGGCGATCAATGCCGGCGTTGACGAGCTTGATCTTGTGGCGTTGAAGCAGCAGGCACCGTTGTTGGTGGCTCGGGCTGCAGAGGAGGAACGGGTGAACTGGAATGGCTTCGTTCAGCAATCCCGTGAGTGGCTGCTTCATGTAACTTCATGAATGCTTAGTAAAGCGCTTAATGAAGTTTTTTTGAGACCTGATTCTGATTGTTGAGTTGTCATGTAACGGAACGTTCCGTCCATACACTTGATCCACCTGTCCCTTTTTGTGGGAGAGGTTCATCCGTCTTCTTTTCTTCCATGTCCACCGCAATTCGCAGCGGACGCCAGAGCAATTGGGAAGCCTTTTGTCAGTGGGTGACCGACACCAACAACCGCATCTATGTGGGTTGGTTCGGCGTGCTGATGATTCCCTGCCTCCTGGCGGCCACCATCTGCTTCACCATTGCCTTTATCGCCGCTCCCCCGGTTGATATCGATGGCATCCGCGAGCCCGTCGCTGGCTCCTTGATCTACGGCAACAACATCATCTCCGGTGCTGTTATTCCGTCTTCAAACGCCATTGGCCTGCACTTCTACCCCATCTGGGAAGCTGCTTCCCTCGATGAGTGGCTGTACAACGGCGGCCCTTATCAGTTGGTCTGCTTCCACTTCCTGATCGGCATTTCCGCCTACATGGGTCGTCAGTGGGAACTCTCCTACCGCCTGGGCATGCGCCCTTGGATCTGCGTCGCTTACAGCGCTCCGCTGTCTGCAGCGATGGCTGTTTTCCTGGTGTACCCCTTCGGTCAGGGTTCCTTCTCTGATGGCATGCCCCTGGGCATCTCTGGCACCTTCAACTTCATGTTGGTGTTCCAGGCTGAGCACAACATCCTGATGCACCCCTTCCACATGCTGGGCGTCGCAGGTGTTTTCGGCGGCAGCCTGTTCTCCGCCATGCACGGCTCCCTGGTGACCTCCTCCTTGGTGCGTGAAACCACCGAGGCTGAGTCCCAGAACTACGGCTACAAGTTCGGCCAAGAGGAAGAGACCTACAACATCGTGGCTGCCCACGGTTACTTCGGTCGCCTGATCTTCCAATACGCCTCCTTCAACAACAGCCGTAGCCTTCACTTCTTCCTGGGCGCCTGGCCTGTTGTCGGCATCTGGTTCACGTCCATGGGCATCAGCACCATGGCCTTCAACCTGAACGGCTTCAACTTCAACCAGTCCATCCTGGATAGTCAGGGCCGCGTCCTGAACACCTGGGCTGATGTGCTGAACCGCGCCAACCTCGGCATGGAAGTGCAGCACGAGCGCAATGCTCACAACTTCCCCCTCGACCTGGCTGCTGCTGAGTCCACTCCTGTGGCTCTGCAGGCTCCTGCCATCGGTTGATCTGGAATCACCCTGTTCCCTTTGGAACAGCCAAAACGATTCAGATCAACTGAATCGGAAAGCCCCCTCCTCTGAGGGGGCTTTTTGTTGCTGTGTTGGCTGTGAAGGTTGGGCGGCGCATCAGGCCCCTTCAGGGCACCAGCCGATCTGCTTCTCCAGCCGTTGCATCCATTGATGGCAGCGGTGTGTGAGGTGTGCTCCTTGGGGGATGCGCTGTTGGTGGTGTGCGCAGGCTGGCTGGGTGACCCCCGCCTCAGCAAGGGTGTGTTGAAAGTGCTGGCAGGTGAGGCACACCATGAGGGACCGGCTCGGTCGGAGTTGCCCTGATCCCATCGGTGGCCAGGCGCTTGGTGGCGGAGCGTTGACGATGCCCATACGCGTCTTGTTGGTAAATATGTACTACTCGCAGTCCTTTTGGTTGTCAACGTGGTGTTGGGGAGAATGGAGCCATGAGTGAGCCTCGCCCCACCCTCCAGTTCGATCTGGACCTTGAAGCTGTACGCCTGCTCCACCGCTCGGTGAGCTTTCACCTTGAGAAATGGCCCGGGGGGCCAGATCCCAGAGAGCAGGAGGCCCTGCAGTCGATGAAGACCTTGCTCACGGCAGCGTTGCTTGAGTTCAGCCTTGACCAAGACGGTCAGCGCTGAAACCTGCTCCCTTCACGGCTGAGCAGGGAAGCAGCGACAGCGCTGCGTTGGCCGCTGTACAACGCATTGAGTCGGTTCAGGCCTGGCTGGACTGCATCGCCACCTGTTGCATTAACGATGGAAGAGGACTGGGCTCCAGCAGCTTTGGTTCCTGCGTTGTTCTCTTAAGCCGTTGTCCCCGTGGGTTGGTTGATCGCCCTTGCCATCGTCGTGGTGCTGTCCTGGCTGGGATGGCGTTGGAATCAGCTCGAATGTGCTGAAAGCCGCTCCGTCAGCGGTCGTTTGGTGAAGCGGATGCGTCGTCATTCGCGGCGACGCAAGCACCACCACTAAGCGTCGTGGTCTCTGCAGATGTGCCCATCTTTCCAGCTCCAGATCCATGGAACTGTTGCCTTTGCCTTGAGCAGATCCTCGCGTTCTTCAAGCCTTACGGGAACGAATTCCGTTCTGTAATCAAATCCGTGATCCCGCATGGACTGGTTCAGAACCAGGCTTCCTTCGTTGCTGGACACGGAGCGGTGATAGGTGCCGATAGGGATTTGTAGAGCACCCATCGCTCGGATCAAATGAATGATGTGATGGGGATGATCCCAGGCTGGATTGAGCAACGTGAAGGTCCGAGAACCTTCAAGGACAAGGTTGTTGTCCACCTGATGACGGTGCACGTAGTACTGCTCTGTAGCATCTTGGTCAGGGGGTGACGTGGCAGCGCCATGGTGGGCGACCACGTCGGTGCCATTGCTTCCAGGAACCCCTGCATCAAAGAACGTCACCGATGGGGTTTCTCGGAAGACATGAATCGGTATGAAGTGAAGCCTCACCGTGCCTCCTCTTGTTCTTCTTACTTCTGCTTTAAATCTGTCCTGCGAGAAAAGCGGATGATTAGCTCCAGATCAAATCAATCGTCATGGATGGCTCCAAATTGCGTTTCACCGGGCAGTCATTCACAACACGCCTGAATAACTGAATCTGTTCCTCCGATAAGCCTTGGGGCAGGGTGATCCATACCCGAAGAGTTTCGATCTTGCGGGGCCCCGTTTGGCTCATGATCTTCTCAACAGATGCTTCTGCATCGGTGACAGACCAGTTACGGCGTTTGGCCGTGATTCCCATCACGGTCAAGATGCAAGTGCCTAGAGCAGTGGCCAATAAATCTGTTGGTGAAAAGCTTTCTCCTCGCCCGTCATGATCAGGAGGAGCATCGGTGCTTAACGACACACCGGAGGGCTCATGTTCGGCTGAACAGTGCAGATCGCCGGTGTAGCGGCAGGAGATGCGAGTCATCAGAGCCCTGCCCGCAATTAGGCCATGGGCATGCGACAACCCATTTGAATCGTGCCTTCGTCGATCAACCGGCCCAGCCGTTGGGCGACAGCCTCTTCAGTTCGTGTGAATTGATCCTGGCGGGCGGTCACCCAAGCCATTTCACCGTTGGTGATCACGCCGGTGGACATGGCTTCGAGAAAGAGTTCGCCGAGTGTCATGACACTTGTGCCGTTGCGATCACGTTGATGGGACTCCCAAGGGGGTGCATGACCTGCTCACCTTTCTTCATGGCAAGGGATCAAGGATGGTTTGGAGGGCCCGGTTGATCTGATCGCTGAGCTGTGAGCCGGCGGGATTGAGGCGGATCAAGCTTGCGAATCCTTCGCTGAGGTCGGGCCTGTTGGGGGGGCTATTCAGGCTCAGGTGCATCGCTCGAATCACGGCCTCTGGAACGCACCGTTGGCGGCAGCGGTTCCAGACCAGGCACTGATCCAATGGTGTCTGCAACCACCAGCCGGTCCATGGCAGGTGCTGGCCCCCCATGCTTCGCTGCATCAACCCCTGGCGCCAGTTGAGTTGCGCATGGGTTGCATCCACCAGCACGTTGTCGCCATCGGCGATGGCGCGGTCGATGGCGCCATGCAGATGCGGTTCCAATTCAGACCAAGGACCCTGCACATTCGCATCTCCCCACAGTTGTTCCCTCAGTACGTCATTGGCGATCACCCGTGCAGGGAGCAGCGGAGCGAGGATCGCCGCGAGGGTGGACTTGCCGCTGCCCGGGGGGCCGATCAACAGATGGCCCTGGGGCCGTGGTTCAGGCAACGAAGCGTTTGTAAAGCCACCGCACCAATCCACCAATTACGGGCACTGGAGCAAACGTGGGGCCGACGAAATCGAAATAATCGCGGTGGTCCCCGATCTTTCCATCTGGATTGAAGCGGAGCCGGGTCGCCCCGGGGTAGATGAACTCAATCCCTTTGATCTTGAGGCCCATGCGCCATTCAACAAAGGCTGTTTCACCGTTCACCACCACCGATTCCGTTTCCAGGAACACGTCATCACAGCGCTGCATCAGACCATCCTGGGCAAGGATGTAGGCGTCAATGCCCTGCCGTTCCTGGGTTGGATCGGTGAAATGCACGTCACTGGCATAGACGGCTTTCCACTGCGCAGCTGTAGGGCCTGGCGTGCCGTAGGGCTTGGTGAACAGGGCACGAATCTGTTCTGCGTCCAGCGGAGGATGAAGCATGGGTGTTGTCATCAGAAGTCGGCGCCCACCTGAGCTGTCATGGTCTCGGCCCAGCTCACGCTGGGAACCAGGCCGAGGCCGAGAAGTCCAGCGGTGGCGAGGAATCGATGCATGGCGTCAGTTGAAAAACCCCTTGGACTGAAGCCAGAGGCCGATGGCGACCAGGGGTCCGAAGCCGGCGATCAACACGGTGATCTTGAGGCGCAGCGGCGACACCTGGGGTTTGGTCTCTCGAAGAGCCATGGCAAGGCACGAAGGCAAGTGAACCTAAACGCTGTGCTGGGTTCGTGCCGGCTCAGAGCTCGTACTCCTCTTCAAACTGCTCAATCAAGCCCTTGTAGAGCGCCAGAAGGCCCTCGGTTTCTTCGCAGAATCCGTCCGTTGTGTACTTCGCGATCAGATTCACCACGGCGCTGCGGATCTGCGTGAAGGCGCCGAGGTACTCACCCTGGATGTCTTCATCGCGGATGTCGTTGATCAGCGCGCCCACCAGCTCAATCTTGCGCTTGGCAGCGGCCATCTCCGCTTCCATCTCTTTGTTGAGCTTGCGGCGTTTCTTCGGCATCCCCTCAACCGGTTCAATCAGCGACATTACGGGAGCCGCAGGCCTTCCTCGTTCGAGCGACTTCCCTTAGCGTCGGGTTCGCTCGACCCTTGGCCTTGTGAATCGGACCTTCCGCGGTGTTGCCTACGTGTCCGTCTGGGTGGTGATCTGGGGAACGGTGGCGTCCTTGATGGACTGGATGCTGCTGACAGGTGAGGTTTACGAAACGGCCAGCTCTGGTCAGGCGGTGACGTTTATCGCCTACGGGGCCGCAACAGTGGTGTTGGCCACGCGTTTTTCGGGGCGTTTCCTTGCAGATGCCGATTCAGAGGCTGCGGATCAGGAGTGATCCTCCCATCAGCAGCGCCAAGATCTCGAACGCTTTTTTGACCAGGCGGCTTCCTTTCACCAGGGAATAGTGGGCCCCCAGGAAGCCTCCGATCAGTGAACCCAGCACCAGCGGTGGAAGCCAGTCCCAACGGATTTCGCCGCTCAAACCCAGCACCAGCGCCCCGGTGCCATTCCACCCCAGGCCCACCAGCACCAGGGTGTGAGCAACGGCTCTGGCGTAGCTCAGCCCAAACCAGCGCACCAGCCACAGGGTGACGAACAACCCCGTGCCTGAGGTGAGGGAACCGTTGAGAACGCCAATGATGAACAGCCCGCAACTGCCAAGCCCAACGGTGCGGGCTGTTAGCGGGTAGGGCTGGTCTGTCGTCCCCAGATCCGGTTTCCGAGCCGAATAAACCCCCAGCCCAAGGGTCAGCAGCCCAAGGCTCGCTGTGGCCACTTGATCGGGCAGCGCAAGAACCATGCTGGCTCCCACAAACACACCTGGAAGACCGGCCGCCAACACCAGCGCTGAGCGTTTCAGATCAAGACTGCTGGCACGCCAATGACGCCCACTCGCTCCCAGCCCCAGCGCAACACTGGCCACCTTGTGGGTGGCCAATGCCATGGAGAAAGGAAGGCCCAGAAGGATGAGGGCGGGCAGTTGCACCAGTCCTGCTCCCCCTCCCGCCAGAGCCGAGAGGGCATTGGCGCCAATGGCGATGCCCAGCAGGGCGATTTGCATCAGCAGTTCGGACACACTCAATCTCGTGTCAGGAAGGCGATGGGAACTGAAAAAGTGATGATGCGGTGGGGATCCCCCGGAAGAATGGCAACGCAGGCCACTTCACGATCAGCGTGAGCCTCGCGGGACTGCACCACAAAGGCTGTGGCGTCTTCGATGCTCCACATCGGGGCATCACCACAACGGCGTTCATCCCTGTAGGCCTGCCAGACCTCGCAGAACGCCTCCCCATCCTCACCACTCTTCATTTCCGTCAGCGCCTGTTCCAGGCCCACGTCTTCGAACCGTTCGAACAGGCGCACCATCAACGGGTGGGCAATGGTGGATGAGGCCTTCAGGGTTGAGTTGATCGTGCCGATGGCACTCACCATCAGCTTTGGTTTGGAGCGTCGTGCATCGATCACTCCCACAGGCAGATTGAGATCCCAGCTTGGGTGTCCGCTGACGGCACAGGCCAGATCGAACAGCCCCAAGCTGCATTGCTTGATCAGGCTCTGAATGGTCTCTCGATCCATAGCTCAGTTCCGCGTGGCCCGATTCACCGTTTGCGTTCCAGTGTTGCCAGGATGGCCGTCGGTTGATGCCGCTGTGGATGTCCCTGGTTCAGATCTACCTTGATGCCGTCACCCACCAGGTGATCACCAGTGAAGAGCTTGCCTATGTGGCCGGCCATCAGGAGCAATTTGATCGAACCGAACGGAAACTCACTGCACGGCTTGAACAGTTGATTGGCGCAGGGAATATCAGTGTTGGAACGCGTTGATTATCCGAACAAAAAGCGTTGAAGCCGTTTCAGGAATTGCCGCAGGGGCTTTTTGTCACGGCTAAAAATCTGCCGCTCATCTGACAGCATCGCGCGACTCACCCGATCTGCGCTTCTGATAGGCGGGAAAGGCTGTCCCGTCAACCTTCACGGCAGGGCAACCACCCCAGACCAACTCTGCAGAACGTCAGGTGCGCCTTGGGTCAGGGCGGCAACAGCAGTGGCTGAGCCAATTCCGATTCCCACCACAACGCCTACGGCGAAGACAAGCAGCCCCGTCAGAACGCTGCGTTCGGAAAATTGCATCCACTCAACATCAGCCAACCCGACTTTCCTGCGGCCATCGTCCAATGGCCACTGTGGTGTCACAGGACGTGATGGGGCCCGGAGCGGATCTGGTGTGTGGTTTCGGCCACAAAGGTAGATCTACCGACTGATCGATCGGGGTGGTCTTCGCTAACAACCGAATGTCAGCCAGATGACAGTTTCAGTCATGAAAACGATTGACGAGCACATTCAGAAGGACCAGGAGGAGTTCCTTAAGGCCCTTTCTGAGCACAACGAAGGCAAGGTGCGTCATCTCACGGAGGAGCTGCAGTGGCTGTTGGATCACAAGAAGGAATTTCCTGATGATCCCCATGACCCCTCACCCCTTGAGCTGTTCTGCGAGCAGAACCCCGATGAGCCCGAGTGCCTGGTCTACGACGACTGAGTAGAAGTACTCATTCCTTGCTCCGCCCTGGCGCGAAGCCGCGTTGCTACACGCAACTTATTTAAGTTGTGTGTAGTCGATGCGTTCTGTGGTGATTCGCGCCATTCTGACCCGCCCCATTGCTGGCGATCTCGGTCTGCTCCTGCTTCGGGTGTTCACCGGCGCGCTGCTGATTCACCACGGTTACGAAAAGCTCGCCAATATCGAGAACTTTGCGGATGCATTTGTTCGCCCTCTGCATCTGCCCTTCCCGATCCTTCTCTCCTACGTCGCAGCGTTCTCGGAGGTGATCGGCAGCTGGCTGTTGATCACTGGCTTGCTGACGCGGATGGGAGCCTTGGCAGTCGCCGGGACCATCTCCGTCGCCATCTATCACGCCATCGTCACAGCGGGCTTCAACATCTATCTGCTGGAGCTTCTTGGCCTTTATTTCGCGGCTGCCGTGGCCGTTCTCGCCTGTGGACCAGGCGTCTTTTCGATTGACGAGCTCATCGCCCGTCGCCTTGAGCCCGACATGCAGTTTTCCGCTGCGGAAGACACGGATTTCGCCGCTGGCGAAGCCGCTGTTCTGGAAGAAGCCGTGGCCAGCCGCTGAACACCAGCGTGATCAGGTAAAAAAGCCCCGCCATCGCGGGGCTTTTTTGATGGCTGGCGACGGTATGGGTGAAAGACGCGTCAGAATCATCGAAGTTGGATCAACGCGATGAAAGAGGTCAGCCTGCTCGAGATGATTGGCCGTTCTCTGGCAAAGGTTGCAGCAGGGGCTGGTGTTGCAGCAGTGCTGATTTGGCTCACCTACGTGATGCTTGATGTTGGTCATATGCAGTCGGGCTTCACCCTGCCCCAATCCAGTTACTGAACTCAGATGCAATGGAATGATCTTGAATCTCCGGTTCTGATCATTGCTTCGCTGTTGATTGTTCTGCAGGTTTGTTGGATTGGAGCTGTGCTTCGGCGCAACCAACGCAGGCGCTTGGGGGAACCCCTCAGTCCCACAGCATTTCAACGTGAACTCCAGCGGATTTTCTCAAGAGCGAACGGACTGTCCTGAGCCATGAAGCAACTTCCAGGTCGACAGAGCAGAACCCTGCCGCGATGGCTGAAGACGGTCATGGCAGGTGCAATCACCGTGATTGCCACCATTTGGCTGGTGTCGTTGCTCCCCTTTCTGCTTCTCGCAGCCTTGGTGCTTTCAATCGCGCTCATCCCAATCACCCGTCGGCTGCGACGGGAGATGGAAGAGGCTGGATTCAGTGTTGATGAACCCAGGTCGAATGTTCAGCGCCCTGATCTCAACATCACCCCCTGGCACCGACAGATTCGCAATCTCTGGAGAGACTTCAGCTCTTGAACAGGTCGTTAGCCATTGAGCGATAACGACCAAGAGAACTGCCTGCGCGACGAGACTTTGTGGGCACTCTTTGTCCCGGCAACAGGTTCAACGGAGCGAAATTCACCAACGTCAGCTCTGGGCGCTGCTGCTGTTCGGCTTCCAGCAATTCGGCAATGGCTTCTGCTGTGGTTTGTGCGGGAGCTGCGCTCTCCGAAACAGCTTCGGTGGTCTCCACCGGCTCGGTCTTGAGAGATGTTTTGGCCTTGGAGGTGCCGAGGGGCCACAGAAAAACCAGACTCAGCAAAAGAGCAACGGTGGCCGTGAGGGTGCCGGTGAGTCCAAAGGCCAAACCCTGAAAATTCCACAGCAACCCGGAACCCGCCATGCCGAAGGTGCCGAGGATTGCCAGCATCAGGCCGAGGAAGGATGCTTGTGGTGCCTTGAATTTGAGCGGCTGGCTGGCTTCAGGGACTTCAACGGGTGAAAGTCGTGGTTCAGGCCGAAGCAGAACAAAGCTGATTCCCAGCAGAACCAATGCTGTAACCGTGCTGCCAAGCCCCAGAGTGCGGCCCTGAAAATTCCAAAGCAAACCACCGCCGGCAAGACCTGAAACTCCGAGGGTTGCCAATGCAAGTCCGCTCAAAAAAGGAAGACGATTGCGCATGGCTCAGTTGCTCCGGTTTTGCATGGCGGCGTAAGCAACGGCTCCGCCAGTGATCACAGTGAGGAGGCCTGTGGTGAGTAAGAAGCTCACCAACATGGCGAATCCAAGAACAGATCCCAGGAGGGACATCTTGATTCGCAGCAATTTCGACTTCATCAACAACACCAACAGCAAGACCACGGTGGTCTTCAAGCCAGCGATTTTTGCCGCACTGATCGGGCAAAAAGGATTGATCAACACCATTGGCTGGTCTTGGTCTTATTAAGCATTTATGAAGTCTGGCGAAAACCAGAGCGCACCGTGAAAAGAGAACCGTGAAGAGGGCGACGGATGGGCACAAAAAAACGGGCCCGAGGGCCCGTTTGCAGCTGACGTGTCGTGCGAGCTCAGCGACGACGGTTGCGTGAACGCTGCTTCAGCTTGCCCTTGTATTTCTCAACGGGGGTCTCGTGGTGACGGATCCGACGCAGATCAGAAAAGATGCCGGCTTTGGCGACGGAGCGCTTGAAGCGACGCAACGCGGATTCAATACCTTCGTTTTCGCCGACTGTGACCTGACTCATCCGTTCCCCGAAAGAGAGCAATAAACAACAACTTTACCAGCCGCCCTCTACCCCATCCCCCACAACCTGCCCGGGGTGGGATGGGTCTCTTGCATGACGCTTGTTGAAGAGATCGTGGCGCGTCCCGGCTTCTGCTTTGGGATGGGTCCATCACTCCGGCAGGCCCCTGTCTTGACCCTCACGCACTGCCCCTTGTGCATTGGTCTGGCTGTTCTTTCGGCCGTTCGATTCATGGCCCACTGCGTGATGGCCGTTCAGCTCGAACGCAGCACGGCAGGGGAGTCAACCCATCCCGCAATGCTGCTGGGCACTCTGTTTGAGCTCTAAGGCAGTTCCGCCTCAGGGATCCCTTGGATCAACCAGCTGCAGATAGGCCGTGTCCGCGTTCTGCAGGGCTACATCATCGTGATGAGCGTCAACGCTGTAGATGAGGTGAAGCAGGCGGCCGCGATCCATGCCACGGTCGGCCACGTCTTTCCAGAGGCGTGAACTGAGCTCCGCATCACGCCATTTGAGCTGGGCATCGACCAGCGCCCGCGTCATCGCGATGTAGCTCTGCCGGTCGTTGCGCAACCGGTCTTCGGAGAAGCTGTGTTGAGTTGCCGGCTTGAGCAGATTGCGAATCGTCTGTGAGGCCGCCTTCAGCACCTTTGGCATCGTCGTTGTCCGACTCAGTTCAGTCTGATTCGGACGTCTGGGCCGACAACGGAGTGAAATGCCTATGCCTGGATCAGAAATGAGTATTTGAACTCACTTCTGTGGGACGGTAGTGCTGATGACTTTTTGTAAAGTCAAACCCGTTAGGTTCAGTTAGCTATTCGTAAGCCCGTGGAAATACTTGTGATGGCGGCCGTATTTGTGCCTTTTTCTGCCCTCGTGATGAATGCATTCTCCGGTGATTCAGAAGACGATTTCGATTTCCTCTGAATGGAAGCCAAGCTCCTGGCGATGATGGCCTTTGGTGCCGCTGTTATGACCCTTTGGGCTTGGTTGATGGCGAATTTGCCGCGGATGGAGTCTGACCGGAACAAGCCTGACAACCGCCGTTGATGCGGTAGGGCGCGAGGTGTCCACGCAGGCAAATTGTGCCGCGGAAGAAGAGTTTTCGTCCCAGTTCTCGCGCGTGGGCATCTGTGAGCGGCAGGGAAAGCCAGCGATCAGGTACTCGACCCTTTAGCTGTGATCTGGCTTCCAGCGCTGCTTGGCGGCGTTGTTTTTCTTCTCGATCGTTTTTGCGATAAACCCCTTCAATTTGAAGTTCGCGGGAACAGGTTTCACAGGCATTCACGGTGGGCTTGCGGCGAGCCGTGTTCAGCGACAACTTGTCGCTGGGCACTTCCCGCTCGGCCCCGCAGCTGCAGCGGCACCACCAAAAAGCGTTTCCTGCTTTGGTTCGCCGTTCGGATGCGCGCACCACGGTGAGTTTGCCGTAAACCTCGCCAATGCGGTTGCGTGGACTGGAGGGCATGGCTCAGGCCGATTTCTGATCAGGAGCGTTGTTCAAGTCAGCAAACTTGGCTGTCATCGTTGGATTGTGTCGGGTCAACTTTTTAACGGTCACATCCTGTGCCTTGTCATTGGCAAGCCTCAGGTTTCGATCAGCACCCATCAGGGCCTCTTTGGTTTTTTGGAGGTGATCGATCGACTTATCGATTTCATCGATTGCCGTTTGGAAGCGTCTGGAGGCGAGGTCGTAGTTGCGTGAGAAGGCTGTTTTGAAGGTTTCGAGGTCGTTCTCGAAATTGGTGACATCAATGTTCTGTGCCTTCACCAGAGCTAGTTCAGCCTTGTATTCCAGAGACTTCATGGCTGCATTGCGGAGCAATGTGATGAATGGAATAAAGAATTGTGGGCGAATGATGTAGGTCTTCGGGAAGCGATGAGACACATCAACAATGCCTGAATTGTAAAGCTCATTTTCAGGCTCCAGTAGGGAGACGAGCACCGCATACTCGCAATTTTTTTCGTTTCTATCTTTATTTAGCTCTTTGAGAAAGTCTTCGTTTTTCTTTTTGGTGGCCGTTGTATCAGCCTCATTTTTCATCTCAAACATGATCGAGATGATTTCGTTGTTGTGTTCGTCCTGGTCGCGGAAGATGTAGTCACCCTTGCTTCCACTGCGCGCGTCGTTGTCTTTTTCGAAATAGGCCTTGGGGAAAGCCGCTGCACGAATCCTGTTGAATTCGGTTTCGCAGTGCTGCTCGAGGGTTTCTCCCACCATTTTGGTGGAAAGCCGCGCCTTCATGTCGCGCAAGCGTTCAATGGCCTGATCTCGATCACTGAGCTGGGCTTCGTAGCGATCTTTCAGTGATTGAGATTCCAGTTGATGCTTCAGTTCCGCTTCCTTCAAGCCGCTTTGAAGTGCATCGCGTTGCTTCTCCACGGAACTGACCGCTTCATTCACGGCCAGCTGGCGCTGCATGGCTCCAGCCTGGAGCTTCGCCTGCAAATCCCTCACTTCACTATCTTTTTGCAGCGTCAGCGCCTGCATTTCTTTGGCGAATTTGGTTTCAGCCAGGCGTAGTTCTGTGGCCTGCTGCTCACGAATTTGCTGGAGCTCAGCGGCAATGCGATCACGCTGCTTCTCCGCTTTATTCACCGCATCTTTAATCGCCAGTTCCTGATGGATTGCACTTTGCTTGAGTTGGGCCTCAAGCGTTTGCATTTCCCTGTCTTTTTTGGCAACGGTCAACTCGATGGCATTGCGTTTGTCCTGTTCGGCGAGGGCCAGGCGCTTGTTCAGTTGCTGTTCAAATTCACGATCCCTCACCTGCTTGAGGATGTCGGCATACCCGGCCTCATCCACCTTGAAGGCGGTATTGCAGTGAGGGCAAATGATGTCGTGCATGTCTGACGATTTGTGTTGAACGTTCGCGCTACGTGCTGGGATTTTATCCGGCTCTGGCTAATACGAGATCAGCCCACGGTTCATGCCATGCCTGATTGGATCGATCCTCGCTCGCTGCTCGACACGGTGATCATCTTGAGCATCGTGGCCTTGGCCGCCATCGGATTCGTGGTTGGCATCAAGGAAATGATCATCGATCTGAGCAAACTGCGTCGCGCCAAGGTTTAACCGGCCTTCAGCTCTCCAGCCCCGCCCGCAACGCCGCCAATCGTGCGGCGTTCACACCAAGATCCGAGTCGCCGAGACGCGACTCGGACCGTGCCTTGATCCGGTTGTTGTCGCGATCAGCGAACAGCTCCAGGTCATCCACAAAGCCAAAGAAAGCGCTGCTGGCCTCGGCATGCAGGTAGGTCTCGGTCTGATCAATCACAACTGTCCGCGGCGACTCCTGCACCAACCCACTCAGCTTGCTGAAGTCAGCCATCGGGTCGGAGCTCGCCCAGTTTTGGCTGGAACAGTGAGCTGTTGTCGGGCAGTCGCGCAACGCCCCGTTGCGCACGCCGAGATCCGCAGGGACGGGGCCTGCAAGATGGAAGAGCATCAACACGGGGGCCAGTAGGCCGGCAAGGAAGGTCACTGGTCTCTGCGGGAACGACCGCCCCAGTTCAGCATCCAAAGCCAGATGCCGAACAGGGTTCCAACTGGTAAGGCGATCACCACCAACTGGCTGATCACGAACTGGCGCACCTCAGGATCCACGGTTGCGCTGGTGAGGGGACATGCAGGCAAGACTCGCGTCCCGTTCGCCATCATGGAGCGCATTGCTGGGCAACGATGACGAATCCGGGTTGGATTGTGCTCGCATGGTTGGTGGTGGCCCTGGCGTCTGCCCTCAAGTTTTGGTCGATCACGCGCCCCTATCGCGACAAAACAGCTCTTTCCCGTGGGCAAACCGTTGACGAAGCACGTCAACGTTTGGAACGACGCTGGCGAAACGACAGCAAAGTGTGAGGCTTATTTCTCGGCGATCACCCAGGCCGTTGCAGCTCTCTGACGCACATAGAGATCTGCGAGTTCCCGTGCCAGAGCTTTCAACTGGTCAAGATCGTCGGTTTCGTTGATGGACCGCTTGATCGCTTCAGCTTCGAACTGCTGAGGCAAGCTCAGGTTCATGACTTCCAAGCAGGTCAATCAACTGTAACGAAGCGTTATTTCTTGTGTGGGCTGGCTGCTGCCCGTGAGCGGGCAATCTCCTGCTGCCAAGCCAGAAGCAGATCTTTGCTGATCTCCTGAAGCTGTTTCACGTCAGTCATTGAATTGATATCGCGACTGCGCTGTTCAATGTCGAATTGTTGGCCAATTGTAAGAGCGATGGGCTCCATGGTGACGTCGGCAGGATCAGCTCAAAGTATTGACTCGATCCTGCGTTGTCGTAACAACGGGTACGTTTTATCCCTGCTGTGTGCTGTTCCGTACTTGGTCTGGATGAAAGAACATTGACCCTCGTTCTTGCCATCGTGATGTGAAGCAAGTGCTAGTCGCTAAATGTTGACATCGAAGGCGATGCCGTTCTGCATTGCTTAGATTTTGTGGGTGATGCAGGTAGAGCTTTGGACGGTTCTGGACAAAATCTCGAGCGCCGTTATCACCTGGAAGTTTGGAGGGAAACGGTGTACTGGATGCAAGCGCGATGTAGCGACCTGCAGGAGCTCGATCGTGAGCGCGATGCTGCTTCGATTTATATGGAATTTCGCCTAAAAGGTATTGGCTGACTCGAAATCAGTTCTGGGATTCAGCGACGGGCAGGGAAACGGCCACTAGCAGGGCAATTCCGATTTCCGTGGCAGCGATCAGCAGTTCGGTAACGATTCCCATGCTCAATTGCGGTTCTCGTCGATGGGTGGCATGTCACTGGGACGCATCAGGGCAAACACCACAGCAGCCGTCAACACGATGCCAATGCCCACCATGGCGATGATTGCGGTTGTGTAATCACCCATCAGGTGCGTCCAGCTCTCATCACGTTACACGAATGTAACGCTCTGTAAAGCGTTTCTCAGCTGGTTGGAGCCGTTGCCGTTCTCTGATTCAACAGCTCCTCTCCGCGGCGATGGATCTCCTGGGCATAGTCGGTCCAGGTTCCTTGACCCCAGTAGCGAAAACAACTGGTTTCCAGCAGCAGCACATGCAGCAACGCTTCCTGATAAGCCCGGGTCCCGGTGGTGGTGGGGTCTGCGGCGACTGAGGGGTCGAACAGCGCATGAAACTGAGCGCTGAGTTGATTCATCGGGCCCAGCACGTTGGCGTAACCCTCAACCCAGCTCAGGTCGTTGGTCCAGGACGCACCCTCCATGCTGAAGCTGGTGTCGTCAGCCCTCAGTTTGCTGATGGTCTCTTCCATCGCTTCGGCTGAGGCGTTGTTGTCAAGCTCTTGCCAAAGGCGGTGTTGTTGCACGGCCTGGATGGTGGGGAAGTGGTGGCGATTCACGCCCTTGCGCTCCAGGGCCTCAAGGTATTCACTGCCGTTGATGGCCACGGTGCCGTTGGGGTTGTCACGGATGTGGCGATTGGCCTGCCGGAACGCCTCTGGGAATTCATTCATCATCACCCCACCGTTTTCTCCGTCGGCGATCTGGCTCACCAGGGATGGCAGTGCAACGTCACCAAGACGTTGCTGTTCGCAACCCAATGCCTCGTAATAAGGCTGCATCTGGCCCACAAGTTTGGTGTCAGACCCCTGGGTTTTAATCAATGCCGTCATGCTGATCTCCTCGCCTCGACTGTTTCTGGCGAGAAGTTGATTGGGAATGAAGCATTGGCTGCGCGGCAGTGGACTGCCGTCCATGCGTTCAACGCTGTGCTCTTGCACCAGAAGCCACTGATATCCAGCTTCTTTGAGGGCTTTGATGAATTCGAACAGGGTGTCGGGATGGTTGGGCAAAGCCATCTCCGGCGGTGAGAACCCCTTGACTCGCTCCAGGGCAGCGCTGCCAAAACAGGCCGCGAACTGCTGTTGCCAGGCGTTGATTTGCAGTTTCAGGTCTGGGATGGGTGTGGATGGAGCCACGGCATGGCTCCAGAAGGTTCCAAGCCACTCCACATGTCCCTGCATCAAAGGGTCACAGGCGAGGTAGTGGAGTGCATCGCCAATGTCGCCGCGCCCCATCTGCTCGATTCCCCAGAGCAGATTGCCCGAGTAGTCGAGCATGATTCTTGGGTTACAGCCTTCGTTGATCAGTTCAGGCAGCAGGTCGGCAAGACGCCGATAGCAGTGGGCGAATGGCTCTGCGTTGTGGTTGTCACCCTCGTTGGGGTGATCGAGCATGTATTGAAGATGGGAGATCAAGCTGTTGTTCGCCCCCGCCGGCACCGTTGGTTGGTGCATGTGAAGAGCACAGGCAAATCCGGAACGCAGTTGTTCCAGATCGATCGCGCTGTTGGCCCACACGTGACGCGGGGGCAGCATCACAGCGGCGATGTCCGCTTCGCGTCCGCTGATCGGGGGACAGCCTGTCATTGCACTCCGCTTGTTATGACCAGCCGGCACGCGGTGTTTGGCGCAGCAAGCCTTCCCAATGATCACGCCAGGTGTGCTGATCGCCAATGCCAGCCAACAGTTCAACCTCAGCAGGGGCTTGATCCAGCCGATTCCTCCAGTGGGTGATGTCTTCGGCTTGATCGAGCCAGGTGCTCATTACGTCGTGACGAATCGCCTCCCCATCCCAGTGGTGCTGGTCGGCCATGTTTTGCGACCAGTGCATCAATTCATCCAGGCTCAGTGGCCTGAATCCCATGATTGTGAGACCTGTGATCTGCTCGAGTTCAAAGCGACGCAGAACGTCTCCAAGGCCAAAGAAGTGAAGAAGGATCATTGAGCTGATCACTTTTGTGTGAAATTTATGAGCCTTTCTTTCTTCGAATTGTTCAGGTTGATGCTCTTTGTTTGTGGAAATATTTCACTTGGATCAACATCCAGGGCTTGGCACTCCTGGCCCGAGAGTGCCAAGCTTCTCCCAGCATTCTTGGGCCGATGCCTCTGATCAATGTGCGCACGTCGCTTCCAGCGTTGAAAGACGGATCGGCGTTGCTGCAGGAGCTTTCGTCTGAGTTGGCCAACCAGACGGGCAAGCCGGAGGCCTACGTGATGACGCTCCTGGAGACGGGCGTGCCGATGACCTTCGCCGGGAGCCACGAGCCCTGTGCCTACGTGGAGGTGAAGTCGATCGGTGCCCTGCGTCCGCCCGCGATGACGGCCGCATTCTGTGAACTGATCCAGGCACGCACGGGAATCCCTGCCAACCGGGTGTACATCGGTTTTGAGGATGTGCAGGCCAGCTGTTGGGGTTGGAACGGCAACACCTTTGGGTAACAACAGCTGCTAACAGCAGGTAACAAGCCAATTCGCGTTGTCAATAGTGCTGCTTAGCGTTTGCTCAGCACGAATGATTGCTGTGAGTGAATCCTTCGGTGGTCTGCCCAACAAAGAGTTGAGTTCTGGTGTGTCGCAGTGGTGGCGCGAACGGGTTCAACACCTGATTGATTGCGGCCGGGCTGAGGATGCCCGCTGCCTTTACCTGGAGTTCGGGGAGGACAGTGCAGGAACGCTGGGTTTCTGAAAAACTGCATAAAAAAGGAGGGTTCCCTAGGCCCTCCCGGAGTCGACGCATTACCCCTCACCGGGGTGCACCAAGTGTTACGTGCTGAACACTCAAGCGCTGTAAGTGTTGATACTTATTCTTGGCCGCAACGATCAACTTAAGGATTGTTCCTGACGCCGCAGAATTTCATAGGCCAGCCAGAGACCTTCAACGTCAGAGCACACCGCTTGTCGATTGCAGACGCGATAGCGGCCCTGGCCGATGGCATCAATGGTTGTGCCCTTGGATGTGGCGCAGATGCGACTGATGCTCTCCATGGGATTTGCTCAGTGGATCAAGGATCTACAGCCGTGAGGGGGCGCCATGCACATCTGATTTGCAGTTCTAAATCTCTTTTGCAAGAGAAAAGATCCATGGCTAACAGCTCAGCGCCATAAAAAAACCGGGCCTGGCCCGGTTTTTGTTCAGCTTTTGCTGGCGTTTTGAACGCTCAGGCTTTGGAAGGCTTGGTGGTGAGTGCAGCAGACATGGCGGAGGCCAGGAGCACGCATCCGGCGACGGCGAGGAAACCCATGGATCGGGGGGAGGGAACGACCTGAGCATCATTCCCACAGCTGGCGTCAGCTTTTGTTGCTGTTGGCACGGAATTCGGAAGAACCTTGCTTTCTGCCTCCCTCGGCCGTTTTCACAGGTATCTCCTGACGGTCGAGACACGATGAGCACAGCAATTTCCCCTTGTTGCGCCAGTACGCCGCCATCGAGCGCTCGATGCGCATGGAGCACCCTTCACAGCGAAATAACGGCATCGACGGCTCCGCGACGCAGCCCTTCTAACGCAACGGCGCGGTTGAACCGGTGTTCTCTGTGACGATGGGTGCGCTTCGCTTGCCCCAGCCTTGTGATGCAGGCCCTGCGTTTGTTGCTGCTCACCCTGATGGCGTCCGTTGCCTCTGCCTCCACGTCGTTTCAGCCCTTGGATCGGGTGGAGGGTTGGTTGATCGAGCGACGTTTGGATGCAAACCAGGATCCGATCTGCCGTGCGTCTGTGCCAGGACCTGGCACCTGGTTCTCGGCACGGGTTCATCTGGATGCGAACGACGAGATGGTGGTGCCTGCCGGACTGCATCGGCCGGACGAAACGAGGCTGGCGGCTGTGCGTGATGCGCTCCGGCGTTGTCGCGCCAGTGTTCTTTATCTGTAGCGGATAAAGCTTTGTGGCCGGGGCCGTTGCTGATCTGAAATCGAGCTATGAAATCGGTGTCGGCAGTTGCAAAATCGTCGACTCCTCACACCACCTGAGCCTCCGCCAAGCGCGGGGGCTTTTTTTTGATTGATCCCGAACAGCACCTTTCGATTTTGTGCTCAGCAAATGTTTTGCGGTTGTGATGTTTTTAACCGCTAGATCTCTGATGTATTGCATCGAGAGGCTTGATACAGGAGGGCAGTGGATCCAGGAGATCTGCTTCAAAACGGAGTTCAAAGCCTTTGTGAATGCCCGCACCAAATCGCGCGCCACGTTGAAGACCTATCGCGTGGTGCATGCCACCTGGAATCAGGTGGTCACCGTTGTGCAGGGATCAGCTGAACCCCATTGATCTGCCTTGCTTCGGCGTTCCCCGAGCCGGTGCGATCCCGAAGACTTCAAGGCTCTTTCTTGGATGTGAAATGTCCTGAGCCATAACCGGTGGCCCAGGGGCCTGTGGGCATGATCCTCACGCGGTATCTCAGCAGTGAAGGTTGGGTGGAGGAGTGTTCCCATGCCAACGCTTTTGATGCCTATATCGACGCAAGGCGACGCTGCGTGCTCCGAGGCTGCCCTTATCTGCTGGTGGATGCAGAGACCGGCAGCACGGTCTCCGTGCTCACGGTGAAACAGTGTTTGCATCAGTACGGCGTCGAGGGGGATTTCCCGGCGTGATCGCGTCAGGGGATCGACGCAAGAGCCGGCAGGATGGCGGTTGCTGAAACCTCCCGATGGCGACGTTTCTGGTCACCGGCGCAAACCGTGGGATCGGCTTGGAATACTGCAGGCAGCTCAAGGCCCGTGGCGATGACGTGGTGGCCGTTTGCCGTCAAACCAGTGATGAACTGGAGTGCCTAGGGGTGCGGGTGGAAGCCGGCCTTGAGTTGAGCGACAGCCAAGCCATTGATGACCTGATGCGGCGACTGGATGGTTTGCCCCTCGATGGCGTCATCCTCAATGCCGGGATTTTGCAGTCGATGGGCCTGATGGATTTGGATCCCTCCGGGATTCGCCGCCAGTTTGAGGTGAACGCCCTTGCTCCTTTGCTGCTGGCCAGGGCGTTGGTGGATCAGATGCCCAACGGAGCGAAGTTGGTGCTGATGACCAGCCGCATGGGGTCCATCGACGACAACAGTTCGGGAGGCTCCTATGGCTATCGGATGTCGAAGGTGGCGCTCAACATGGCCGGAAAGTCGTTGGCGATTGATCTGGAACCGCGGGGCATCGCCGTGGCGATCTTGCATCCCGGATTGGTGCGCACTCGCATGATTCGCTTCAATCCCAGCGGGATCCCCCCCGAGCAGTCGGTGAAGGGGCTGTTGGCCCGGATCGATGGCTTGACCATGGCCACCAGCGGCAGCTTCTGGCATGCCAATGGTGAGTTGTTGCCATGGTGAGGCGGGAGACACGCTTTGGGCTTTGATCCGCGTCAGTGGTCAGGCGGACGCCCTGAACAACGGGTCACCAGCAATGTTGAGGCGTTGCTGGCGGAGAACGACGCTTTGCGTCGCGAGGTGTTGCGGCTCAACCGTGAGTTGGAGCGACTGCAACGTCAGCAACGCCAACGCATTCGTACGGAGCCCAGATCCCATCGCCCCTGGACTGAGCCATCGGCACAAGCTCCACCGCGCATCAGCAGCCAACAGGTGCTGGCCTGGGGGCAGGCCCTGGCTCAGCAGCCGGGATGGACGGCACTGCGTCAGCGCGGATTGGAGCTGTTGATCGAGCAGCTCAACCGCAGTGGTTTTCCTGCCCACTTAACCCTTGAACAGCGGTTGGATCGGTTGGTTCGGGGGCTGGGAACAGATCTCATGGCGGCGGTGGGAGCCAAGCCGAACAAGCAAACAACGGCCGTTCTGGCGGCGTTTGCCTTGTTTGGGGTTCGCGCCAGTGAATGGCTGGATGAGGATCCACAGCGTGTGGTGGAGCAGTTGCGTCAGCGGCAGGACCAATCAGGTTCAAGGCGGCAGGGTCGCCGCACCCGAACGGACCAACGTCAAACGGATCGTCAGGACGATGGCCACGCCCGTGATCCACGCCGTGCCGCTTTAAGGGTGTTGGGCTTGGAGGCCAACGCGTCCCTCGCTGAGATCAAGCAGGCGCATCGAAAACTGGTGAAGCAGCACCATCCCGATCTCGGTGGTTCTGCTGAGGCGTTCCGACGCGTCAATGAGGCGTATCAGTCGTTGGTTCAGTGACGCTCTTGTCCGATGATCTGGGGTAGCAACAGGTGGTGTTGATGCCGGTGGAAGTTGGTGTGGTGCTGATTGGTGCTGGCTTTGCCGTGGGTGTGTCCCTCGCCGTCGCCGTTTGGTTTGAACGTTGGAAGGCAAAACAACCCGATCCTGAACGCAAATGAGCCATAAAAAAGCCCCGCCGAGGCGGGGCATGTAAGAGGTCGTCGTGCTGTTTTCAGCGGGCGACTTTCTGACCGCGGTAAACAAGAACTGGGCGCTGAGCGTTGGACGCAGCAGCGTTGTTCTGGTTGTACTTCTGGCCGCGATAGGTCAGGGTCATGATGGGTTCCTCGAAGCAAGCTCAGGTCCCCGTTCCATGGCCTGAGTCGAACTGCGCCTCGCCGAAGACGAAGTGAACGTGATTGCGTAGCAGTTGCTACAAATCTTTTATAAGGGTGATGTCAATCCACGTGTCGTTCGTGCTGTTACAGAACAGGAGATCTGTTCAGCTCCGATGGGTTGATTCAGGCCTTTAAGTGCTTCAAGCGCGTTTGGGTGGTGTGTGCACCGGGCGTGGCTTGAGTTGAGGTGCTTTCTGGGTCATCACGGCTGAAGGTGAATTGAATCAATTCTGTCGCTGCTTGAATGGTCGGAATGATGGATCGGCTACCGATCACGAGGTTCAGGCTCTGATCGCTCTGGCTTGGACTCAAAGCTTCTATTAATTCGTTGTTCTGCTGAACAGTTCGGCTGCGATTGAGTGATCCTTGATGCTTACTCAGTGTGAAGCTCATGGCGCCGAAGAACGCCATCCGTACGGTGTGGGCAGGTCAGTTTTCGCGGTCATGAACAGCGCTCAGAGCAAGGATGATTGGGTGAAGGCGCAGCAGCACAAGTTCCATAAACCGATTGATGTCGACACCTTGATGTGGGTGCGCAATCGCCTGATGCGTTTGGAAGTGGAGGCCCGTTGGGCCGACCGCATCTGTGTGTTTGAAGAGTTCTTCCCCAACGACGCGATCATTCCGCGCATCTGAACCTCAGCCATGTTTTTGACTGTCTTTGGCCAGAAGGGTGGTGTGGCAAAAACCTGCACCAGCATTCATTTGGCTTGTGTCTGGGCCCAGCAGGACCTGTCGGTGTGTGTTGTTGATGCGGATCGCAACCGCTCGGCAACCGCCTACGCAGCCCGGGGGATGCTTCCGTTTGAAGTGGTGCCTGTGGAGGCTGCAGCAAAGGCCACCCGCCATGCCCAAGTGATCATCACCGACGGGCAGGCCAGCAGTCACGAGGATGAACTCAAGAATCTTTCGGCCGGAGCAGATCTTGTTTTGCTGCCCACTACGCCGCAGGCGAGATCGGTTGAGCTCACTGTTGAACTCTCCTCAATCCTCAGGCAGATGGACACCATGCATGCCGCATTGTTGGTGAAGGTGGACAGCCGAAAACAACGGCTTGCGCAGGAAGCACGCCAAATTTTGGAGGGTTTTGATGTGGATGTGATGCAGGCGGAAATCCCCTTGTTGGCGGCGTTTGAAAAAGCAGAAGTGGAGGGTGTTTGTGTGTCGAATGCCGTCGATGACCGTGGCCGTGCCGATCTGAGGCGCATGGGGGGATGGGCGGCCTATTGCCAGGCCGCTGTTCAGATCCGTGATCGCTTGTCGGCAGCAACGCCTGACGCCATTAGTGCTTGATCAAGAAACAGCTCACTTTTGGCGTCGGTCGCCAATCAGACAGATCTTTTGAGCTTCAGCCGCAATCCTTACCTCAGCTGATTGAAGGTTGATGGGTCGCAGTTCTTGGTTGAAGAATCCCACCCGTTGCTCAGCAGCATCCACCTGGCAGCCCCAGGCGCAATCCGCTTCCTCTGGACAGGCGACGGTTAATGCATCCGCTGCGGCGGTTCTGCTCAAGACGCCGAGCATCTCCACCAAAGCCGCATGATCGAAGCCGTGGTGATGCTTGCCATTGGTTTGTCGATGGCAGGCGTGGTTCTTGGCAATCTGAACAACGACGAGTCCGTTTAAGTTCAAAAGCCATTGCTGCTTTTGATGAATCCCTTGTTGGCCTTCATGCTCGGGCAGCTTGAGATCAGCAATCTCACTGCGGCCTTCCTCGCTTTGGTGGCGGTGGTCTTTGTGGGCAGCTTTGCTGTGGTGTCGTTGCAGACCGGTGAGCTGATCAAACCCCCCAAAAACGACTGAGTCTGAAAGGTTGATGCCTGATCAAGCCAAGGTTGCCAGCGTGGATGGTTCCCATGTGATGGTGATCGGCGCTGGCTGGGCCGGCTGGGGTGCTGCCAAAGCTCTCTGTGAAGCCGGCGTTCGCGTCACCCTGGTCGATGGGATGTCGGATCCCACGGGGAGGACGCCGATGCGCACCGCCAGCGGTAAACCCTTCGAAGCGGGCACCCGGGGCTTTTGGAGGGATTACCCCAACATCAATGCGCTGACCGATGAGCTTGGGCTCACCGACGTGTTCACTGCATTCACCACAAGCGCCTTCTGGTCTCCCGCCGGTCTGGAGGCCACGGCCCCGGTGTTCGGTGACGGGTTGCAGTTGCCTAGCCCCCTGGGGCAGGCCATGGCAACGATCAAGAACTTCAAGCGCCTGCCTGTTGCCGATCGCCTGAGCATTGCCGGCCTTTTGGTGGCGATGCTTGATCTGAACCGCAACGAGGAGACCTTCCGGCGCTACGACGCCATCGATGCGTTGACCCTGTTCCGCCAACTGGGAATCACGGAGCGGATGATCGACGAATTCTTGCGTCCGATTCTTTTGGTGGGTCTGTTCAAGCCACCGGAGGAATTGTCGGCAGCCGTCACCATGGAGCTGCTCTACTACTACGCCCTGGCGCATCAAGATTCCTTTGATGTGCGCTGGATTCGTTCCGGCAGCATCGCCGAGCAGCTGATCGCTCCCCTGGCGGAACGCCTGCTGGACTCCGGTCTGCTCACTGTTCTGGGAGGAACGTTGGCCACGCGCCTGAATCTTGATCAGCCAGGCGAAGCGATTCGGTCGGTGGAGGTCTGCGGCAAAGCAACAGGCCGCTCCAGCGTTGTTGATGACGTTGATGCGGTTGTGCTGGCGGTTGGTGCCAAGGGCATGCATGACCTGATGGCGGAGTCGCCGCGTTGCAGTGATGTGCTGCCGGAGCTGGTGGCGGCTGGCGGCTTGGGCGCGATTGATGTGGTGTCTGTGCGGTTGTGGCTGGATCGCACCATTGCGGTCGCCGATCCCGCCAATGTCTTCTCGCGCTTCGACGCTTTACAGGGTGCGGGCGCCACATTTTTTATGCTCGACCAGCTGCAGGACGCGGATCTTGATGCGCTCTGGGGCGGCAGCGAGCCCCAGGGTTCCGTGGTGGCCAGCGACTTCTACAACGCCACGGCAATCGCAGCCTTGAGTGATCAGGAGATCGTCGACACCCTGCTGAAGGAGCTGTTGCCCCAGGCGGTGCCGGCCTTCCGGCTTGCCCAGGTGCTGGAGTTTGAGGTGCGGCGTTACCCGGGCTCGGTGTCGTTGTTCTCCCCCGGCAGTTTCAGCCAGAGGCCCCCGCTGCAGACGGCACTTCCTTCTGTGGTCTGCGCTGGCGACTGGGTGCGGATGGGCGAACGCGAGCACGGTGCCAAGGGCCTGTGCCAGGAACGGGCCTACGTCTGCGGTCTTGAGGCGGCCAACGCCTTGATGCGCAGTGGGGTGGTGAGAGGGGCGAATGCTGCGACCCGCCCAGAACATCCGGTGCGGCCGATCCGTCCGGAAGAACCCCAGGTGCTTTTGGGCCGGGCCCTCAACAAGTTCGTGATGGATCCCCTGGAGGCGTTCGGGATCCGTTGGCCTTGGCTGGCCTGAGCTCAGAAATTCAGTTGACCTGAAAGCCAGAGTTCCTGCCAAGACCCTGCGGCTGAGGCATTCAGCGCCATCAGGATGGTCACGCTGATGCCACCCAGGGTGAGCCCCACCCCCATCATGATCAGGGCGGTCAGTCCTTCCGCTTCGGTGAGCGGTTGCTTTTCGAGAAAGCGACGCTTGGCCATGGCTGCTGATCCGATGCACCCGTTCTGCATCGGCCCAAGGGCACTTGGCAACAGGCCGTATCACTCATTCACGCAGAGCTGCGGGGGATGACTCAGCGTTGCTTAGGTTGCTGGCCTGCGCTTGACGCCGCCCCGATGGGTTTCATCATGCAGCCATGACTGGTTTGATCTGTGGCATGACCGCCCTGTGGCTCCACGCCTGGTGGTGTTGCAGAACAACCAATTCGCCTGCGGTCAAACGCAGCTGGCCTTACCCGCGCTCGTGGAAAAACAGCGCCGATCTGTATGAAAGGCCCTGTCGCCGTCACCGTCATCTCAGGGCGCGCACGCAACTCAGCGCACGCAGCCGCCGCAGCATCGCCGGTAGAACACCTGTCTTGGTAGCGCAAGTTACTGAAAACGCTTAAGTTGGCGCGTCTGGATTTTTCTTTTGAACGGCAGCCAATCGGTCGAGGCCAGGAGTGAGAAGCGCCGTCAACAGCTGATGGGAGTCTCGTTTGTGGCTGCAGCGGTTGGGGTTCTGGCGTTGTTGACGATCCGTCTTGGCACCTGTTGCTCCTGGTTCGGTTCGCACTGACCTTTCGGGGTGAGCGGCTGGTGGTCAGTGGTGTTACGTGCCTCAGCAAGGCTGCGCCAGCCACCAGATGTGGTGTCATCAGCCCTTGATTGTGTGTGCAGGGCCGGTATGTTTCATTTGTTCCCCATCACCTGGCTTCAGCCCATGCGGCTGAGGCTTTTTTATTGCCTTCTTGCAGGTCGTTGTATCCAGGCAGACCAACTTCTGATTGTCTTAAGTGACATCACTTGGTGGCAACGGCCACATCGATATCACGTTCCTTAAGTTGAAAATCCACGTGTTCCCTTGATGTCTCCTGCTGAATTGTCGAGCATCAAATGGGAGAAAGATGGGGAAATGTCTGCGCAAGACACCTGGACTCTGGTGAAAAAGCTCACCAAGGTGGAAGAGCAAGACAAGGCATCCAACCTGTTGCATTTGTCGTCGAAACACAGCCACTCCAAGCGCTCCAGTCGCCGCTGAATTCGACACCTTCCTTTGGAACGCGGTCGGGTCGTTGATGGAAACGTGGGTGAGGTTGTTCGTTCTGACTCCCCCCTTTGGGGGAGGGCGCAGCTCTGAATACTCCCTCATCTGAGGGATGGACCGTTGGTGCTGGTGGGTTGTCTCGAGGTGTCTTCAGCCGGTCTAGGATTTTTTGCTCTCTCGATAAGGACCCACAGCGGCCTTGACCAACAAACTCATCGTCGGCAGTGAGGAGTGGTGCTCCCTGCCAGGGCTTGGATTGCCGGCGATTAAGGCACGCGTCGATTCCGGCGCGGCGACGTCGTCGTTGCATGCCTTCAACATCGTCCCCTTCCAGAGGGATGGTGAGCTGTGGATCAGTTTTGAGGTGCATCCGCTCCAGAACGACCGCAGTGTGGTGGTGCGCCATGAGGCGCCGGTGCTGGAGCAACGCAGCGTGCGCAACACCAGCGGCATCTCTGAAAACCGCTACGTGATTCGGGAAGAGTTGGTGCTCGGCGAGCAGCGTTGGCCGATTGAACTCACCCTCACCAACCGGGATGCGATGGGCTACCGGATGCTGCTGGGGCGTGAGGCGATGGTGGGTCGCGTGCTTGTGGATCCTGAGGGGAGCCATCAACTGGGTGATGTTGAACCGGCCCAGCTCGAAGCGATGTATGCGGCCTTGCGCACCGAACGCACGGGGCTTCGTATTGCTCTGTTGGCTTCGGATCCAGCGCTCTACAGCAACCGCCGATTGCTGGAGGCGGGTGAGGAGCGCGGACACCGTATGGAATTCCTCAACGTCAAGCAGTGCTACATGCGGCTCGATCCGCAAAACCCCGAGATGCATTACCGGGGCGGCAATGTGCTCGAGCGAATCGATGCAGTGATTCCTCGCATCCGTCCAAGCGTCACCTTCTACGGATGCGCGATCACCCGTCAGTTTGAGGCGATGGGCATTCGTGTTCTCAATGCCGCTGAGCCGATCAAACGATCCCGCGACAAGCTTCTGGCGTCACAGCTGTTTGTGCGCCATGGGCTGAGCATGCCGGTCACCGGTTTTGCCAGTTCTCCGCTCGACACCAAGGATCTGATCAAGATGGTGGGCGGCGCACCGTTGATCCTCAAGCTTCTTGAGGGGGCTCAGGGACGTGGCGTGGTTTTGGCCGAAACCCAGAAGGCAGCAGAAAGTGTGATCAATGCCATGAAGAGCCTGAACGCCAACCTGCTGGTTCAGGAATTCATCAAGGAAGCCGGCGGGAAGGACCTGCGTTGTTTCGTGATTGGCAACAAGGTGGTGTCGGCCATTGAGCGGACAGCAGCCATGGGTGACTTCCGCTCCAACATTCATCAGGGCGGTTCCGCCCAGGCGGTGCGCATCCGGCCTGAGGAGCGCAAGTTGGCTGTGGCGGCGACACGGGCGCTCGGCCTGGATGTGGCTGGCGTGGACATCATCCGCTCGGAGCGGGGGCCCTTGCTGTTGGAGGTGAATTCCAGCCCTGGGCTCGAGGGAATTGAAACGGCGACGGGTAAGGATCTTGCCGGCCAAATGATTCAGGAAGTGGAGCGAAAACTGGGTTGGGTTCGTTCCTGTTCGACCCCCGCTCTGGTCGCTGCTTGATCGGGTTTTTGGGCAGAAGCTTTGGTTTTCTGCCCTATCCAAAGTTCACTTTTTCCTTTTGGTTGTTTCGATGCTGGCTCTGCTGGTGTTGGTGATTTGGCTGGCTTCAATCTCCTGGCGATTGTCGAGGCGACGTTGAGATCAATGGTTGGGGAGGCTTATTCGTGTCTTTGAACAGTGTTATTTAGGTGCTGCTTGAGCTGGTGCTTTTCTGCGCTGGAGTGGGTGGTTTGAGCCTGGCCTGATCCATTCCTCTGCAGAATCACTGCATTGATGGGGAGTTTGGTGGGAGTCACGGGAAGACCTTTCTTGATGCTCTCAGCCGGCGTAAGCCAAGGTTTGCCGCCATCCCAGAGGGTCACGGAAAGACGGGAACCTCAGCGTTGAACCACAGGCAAAAAGAACCCCCCCCCCGCCAAGAGCAGGGGGAGAAGAGCGCAAATGGCTTTTGCGTTCAGCTGTCGTTTTTGTAGAGCTTGCAAGCCTCGCTATCAGCCAAGGCCGGATCGGTAGAGCACAGATGCCTCATTAAGCCGTCTTGGTCGTGGGGAGACAGGGTTCCGTCTGCGCCCCACTTCATGCAGGTATTCAGGGTGCAATCGACAGGCTTTTTGAAAGCTTCGTACATGTGACCCTCCTTGTTTGGGTCAACTGAACTTGGGATCCTTTTTCTGTCGCGAGATCAAAAACACACAAATCTTGTCAGGATCTCAACACAAGTCTTGGGCCAGGTCTGGCCGTCCGAACACAGCTTGCGCATCGCATTGGTCCAAGTACGAGGCACGCCGTTCCAACAATCGGTCGCTCTGCCTCAGAAGGCAATGAGCACGACAGCTGATTGCCGAGTGCTCCACGGCTGCCGAGAGTGTGTGCATCGAGATCGGAGGAGCCCATGACGGCCGACACTCCACCTGAGCAAATCGCAGAAGCAGCCTGACTTTTCTGGCCCCTGCTCCAACTTTTCAACCCAACCGTGAGCGCCTCGTCTGTGACGACACTGATGTGCGTCTGATCAGTCGATACTCCTCTGCACCGTGCGTAGGTGCCCCGCAGGAGTCCCGCTACACACCTGGTCCAAATGGCCCCAGGGTTGCCATAAGCCAGACGCTTCGACCTTCCTCTTTCAGTCCCATTGCCAAGGAGATCCCCAAAGGCAACACGTACTGACTAGGTCGACTGCAATGCATAAACGAGCGAGTTAGGCCGTCTCTTCCATCTGGGAGGGGCGGCCTCCTCTTTTGTTGAAGTGCAGGTGAGCAGTTCCCTAGGACGCTTTGCTGTTTTTGCAGGGGCGTTCACCTCGCTTCAACTTGAGCCACATCGCTTTTTCAAGTGCCGTCAGCTTTGGAGACGTTTCATGCAATGCAGCTTCGGCGCGTCGCCTGGCGGCAATGATGAAGCGGTCTGTCTTATCGACTCCGTCGAATCCCATGTCCCTAAAGAGGACGACACTCGCAAGGTAGGCATTCGAATCGTGCGTGCATCGAATGCCAGTGAGCCCTCACTTCAAGCGATGGCCAGAGCTGACTGGGGCTTCAATCGCTCGACCCAAACTTGGCCGTAGCGAATGATTTCTTTCACGCCGATGCCTGTTCAGTCGTGTCATCGAGGACATCTTGCTGTAGCTGCTGAACTGCGCAGAGGGCTTCATGCGCTGGCCATCCATGGACGTCCATCAACTCCTTAACCAGAGCATCAGGGGCCTGAGTGATCGAGGAGCGAATGGCATTGATGACTTTGTTGTCCCTCGCGAGTGCAGACAGCCGTAGAGCCCTAAGTCGCTGTGTGTTCGGCTGTTTCATAACCGCACTCTGGACTACCGCTGGTGTTGCTCCAATTGCCAACTACTCGTAAGCACTTGGTTGCTCCGTTCACTGCCCTACCGAAGTGGACCGGCGCACCTCCTCCAGCCCATTGACTTGAGTGCATTCCATTTCTCCAGCGCCTCTTGTCTTGTCATCAGTTGACTCCCCTGAGGAATCGGGTCGTCAGGTGGTCTCCAATGGAAGCTGCGCATGACGATCGACTCCCCTTGAGAGCCATCCTTGGAAGCGGTGAATTGGTAGTAAAGCTGCTGTGGCTCATTGACAAGCCACGCGCCAACTGACTTGTAGGAGAGTTCTTCAGTGATGAGCTCGCCCCATGGGAGAGGAGCCTGATCGATCGATCAGACGGCTTTTTTCGTAGGTGAGCTGGCGGAGCCTTTCGATGTGCTGCTCATGCTCTCCGCTGCTCCAGTGCTGTGGGTAGGCAACCCGGGCTTGAAGCTCCGAGATTTGGTTGTTGAGTTCTCTCGCTGGGTCCTCGGTCCGAAGGTCTTCCCTACTGTGGACGATCGCAACCCCCTACTGGCATAGGGGGGGAGTGAATCTCCCTAATAATTCCCGGTGGATCTTCCCGGGCCATCCTTCATTTGACGCGGCTACTCCTTCTGACTCACGGCAGCTGCAGTTGCGGCCGTGAGTTTCTAGTAGCCAAAGGTCAGTTCTGCTTGACCTCTTCGGCGTATTCCCGCTCGAGGTGATCAAAGCGGGCCAAGCACTCTTCTGCGTCAGCCCAGCGCCCAAAGCGGCTGAACCAACGGCTGCGTAGCCCTTCCCACCTCATGCCCCAATGCAATGACTCTGCGTAGGTCCGGCCTGCTTTACCGCTGTATGTGAGCCGACTTCGCGTTGATCGTTCAGCCATTGGAGCCTCCTCCATGAAGGAGACCCGTGGTGTGGGTATCCATGCTTACCTTCTAGTGGGGTTGGCCTGTCAGCTGCGGGTAACCAGCCTCGATCCGCAGGTGCGTTGTCTACTTCTGGGCGTAGTCGATCAAAAGTTGCTTTTGGAAGTTGAGCTGACGCAGCTTTTCGATGTTCTGCTCATTCTCTTCTTTGCTCCAATGACGTGGATTGGCGATTCGGGCCTCAAGCTCCGATATTGCGTCGTTGAGATTTGTCGTTGAGTCCTCGGTCCAAGGTTCACCTCCACAGTGGACCATCGGGTGATAACCATGGCTGAGGTGAGTAAATATCCTTTATTGCTACTGATGCCATCTCGTTCGGCTGTTATCAGTATGTGGGTGTCGTGCTCGTGCAGACCTCCTCTAGGTCGGTGGTCAAACTGAGGCGACGGGATGAGGGAACAGTTGGGTTTGCGCAACCTGCCCTCATCGCACCACGGTTAAGCAGCCAAAGTTGCGATGCTGCTTAGCATGCAACACGAAGGGCAGAGCATGACGAACAGCACTCCGAACCTCATCGCTTGGCTGGCTGAATACAGAAAGTATTTAATCCTCGTCGCCGATGGTGCCAACGATGAGGCTGCACTTCTAAGGCAAGAAATTGAGGAGGGTCTCAATTGGGTTGAGCTGAGTTGGGCTGACCTTGAATTTGCAAATGATTCTGATCAGTAGACCAACGTCGACGAAACAAGGTGTCACGTTGTCGTTATTCAGAGTGATATCAATGCTGGCGATATTCGCAGCTGAATGCGCAGGTTGATCAAAGCCCTGGTCTCCAACCGACGAACCCATTCTCGAGAAATACTCATTGATCTGCCGATCTCGGCAAGGGTGTGTCCCTCAAAGAAGCGCATACGAATAATTTGGGCATCTTGCTTATTAAGTCGACCAAGTGCGGCTTGGACTGCTTCCTCCATGTCAGTCACCTCCGGCTCGTCGCCAGGGGCTGCGATCCGATCCAGAAGGCTTCTACCTCCTTCTGTTGTTGCTGCATCGAGTGAGCAGCAGCGGGTGCGCTGGTCGTCGGCAAGGGTCTTCGTTATTTCCTCCACTGTTATGGCCAAATGATCAGAGATCTGTTGCAGCGTCGGCTGGTCTCCATGCTGCAAGGTCAGCCGCGAACTCACTTGTTTGATTTTTGAGAGCAGCTCCCTCCGGTTTGAGGGAATTCGGATCGTTCTGCTCTGCTGGCTGATCGCTCGGTTGAGCCCCTGACGGATCCACCAGTAGGCGTAGGTCGAAAACTTATACCCCCTTGTTGCATCAAATTTTTCAGCGGCTCGGCTCAGACCAAGTGAACCCTCCTGGACCATGTCCTGTAACTCAAGGCCATTCCCCATCTTTTTCTTACAAACGGAGACAACCAAGCGGAGATTGCCTGCCATCAAACGTTCCTTAGCCCGCCTCCCGCGCCGCCGAACTTGTGCGGGAGCGGCTTCAGGTCCGCCAACGTATTGGAGCCATGCCTGGATTTGACGGGAGCAGTAGATCTCCTCTTGATCCGTTAGTAGGGGGACCCGTCCGATCTCCTGCAAGTAGTCGCCGAAAGAGTCCATAAGGCGACCTTTGTTTCAACGATCGTTGCAGGTTTTTCTGCGAGGTGGTGAAACCCCCCAGATTTCTCCGCACATTTGCTTGCATCAACATCTCTGCCACCTGTGCCGTAGTCACGGCGACGTATGCTGCGAAATATCCGATCGAGCAAACTTGGTTAGCTAAAGCTTGACCTTTTTTTGCCTTTGAAGGCCCGCTTGTTACGCCATACGGCGAGATAGCCGCCGAGCCCCTAAGCCAACCAGTAATAGAAAAGGACTCACCTTTTGTTGTTCTTGCTCAGATCTGCATCCTGACTAGCGTTACAAGCTTCGGATTGAGCCAATGCCGGATCAGTCGCGCAAAGGCGTTTCATCAGTTCATCTTGATCGTGCTCGGACAATGAGCCGTCAGGAGACCATTTCAAGCAAGTTCTCCCAGTACACGTTTGGGGAATGAAGGAAGTGGCCACAAAGCCCTCCTGCTTTGATTCTGTCAATCTCCCATCCGGCACAGGCACCTCAATATCCCTGCTTGGGGACAAAAGAAAAACCCTGGAGAGTGACAGCTCCAGGGTGGTTCTCGAGGCAAAGACGAAAACCCTGTCGTCTCAGGTCCAGGGCTCTCGCTCGATGACCGAAGGAGGTGCTGACGCCCCTTCGATCTGTTTATTTGACTCCTGTTTGGCTTTTTCCAATACCCCCGCATAGGGGTATTGGGCACCTGAAATACCTGAGAGGCTCAACTCATGCGGAAGGGCCGAGAGACCACAACGCGAGAACTGATTAGGAGGTCTCTGTAATGGCCAGAAGTGATGTGCATCCCCTATTGATGTGGTGGGATGAGGAACGTCGCAAAGTCGAGAACAAAGCTCTGGAAAGGCTCGACGCTCAGATGACTGGCCTTGAGTCACCTCAACACAAGCGTTTCCTTCGTGCTGAGGCAGAAGAGGAAGTACAGGGCAAAGTCGTATGAATCAGATGAGGCCGACCAAGCTCACCAGCACTTGATGCCTGGCAGGATCGCTAGAGCAATCCCAAGGGTGTGATGTCTCGCCTGTGGCACTGGATCAGGTGAAGTACGGGAAGCCGATCGCCGGCTGGGAACTTGACGTTCGTAGACCGTTTGAAGATTTTCCCGGTTATGACAATCCATCTTTCAGGCGGCGCGCCAATCGGTTCGGTCATCTTTGAAGGGATGCACGCTCCTTTTCGTGCTCTCGCCTGTCCATTGCACGCAATATCAACGGGCTCAGAGGAATCTCCTTTGGATTCAGCTCAAAGCCGCCGCGCACGTCGCGCTTGAAGTTTCACTAGCGGAGCAATCTCAGGCAGCCTCTGTAGATCCAGCTCCATCGTCGGGGAAGGCCCAAGGCTCTTCCGCTTCTTTTGCTCTGCGCTTCTGCCAAGCCTCAAAGCTGTCCTCCTCTTGCTGCTCAAGGAGCGGTTGATCGGCTGGATGGATGCCCATGTCGGCACCCTATGGGATTTCTTCGGTCTTAGAAAAAGTCTCAACTCGCCTCAGGAGCCCAGCTCATCTCCTTCTGCAACTTGAAAGGCCTAGAAGCCGAAGAAATTAAGGACTGCTTCTAAGGCTCCAAGCCCTAATAGGAAGGTGCCCGCGAGCAAAGCAAAGTCTCTTTTGGAGTTAGCCACAGTTGCAACGGTTGCTCCAACGAATGCCAATAGCAGAAACCTAAAGAAAATCGGAAGACTCAGCATTGAGTTCCATGTAGTTCCCGAATGAGTTATGTAAACCACTGCGACGCAGTGGTTTATCCGCTCGATACCAACTTTGAGTACCTTAATTTCTCTCAAAGGAGGTAATGCTTATGACGAGGGCTGCCCCCGTGCGGTGACTTCCTTGAGTTTTCCGCTCTGCTCAGTCAACAAAAAAGGAGTAGACCCCCTAAGTCCGCCACTTCGTATTTGTTCGACGCAGAGAAGGGCACCACTGCCCTCTCCTCAACACTGACTGGGTAGGTGCCGATATGTAAGCCCCTGAACACCAATTAGGCATTAAGACTCTTGAGGGGAAAAGCCAATTATTTGATGATTTCGATGGCGCAAGCACCACTGCCAGCGCTTCGGGAGATGTAGTTCGCGGGTCCCCCTAGCCCGCGTCTCCCTCAACTATCCAGCCTCAGGGGCCTAGTCGACTTGCTTCTGCCAGGTGGTTCTCCAGAGCTTGCAGCTCTTCTTTAGGTGTTCATTCTGCTGCGGCTGCCTCTGTCAGAAGGATCGGGCAATGAGACGCTCACTGCCGCAATGATGATCGCCGTTGCATTGGGCTTGAACCGCGCATAGCTCTTTAGGTGAACCTCGATGGTGCGCCTCATTGCTTCGGAGATGTTGGCGATTGGCGCGTTCGAGGTATGCATCCCCTTGGCGTAGCGATACCGGAATGAATACGAGGTGAGATGGCGGCAACCGGCGTGGCGGCTTGTGCTGTTCTGCACCGGAGTGGGTGGTTTGACCTTGGCCTGATCCATTCCTCTGCAGAATCACTGCATCGATGGGGAGTGTGGTGGCTGGAGCTGGTGTGAATCCTGCTGATCAGCGCTGGGGTTTCTGGCCGCTGCTGCCGCTCTACCCCTACGGCCGCCGCCGCACGCTGTTCAGTGAGCTGATCCCTGGTCAGCTCTGGAGCCTGGAGCAGCTGCAGGGTGTCTATTACGTGGCCGTGCCGGTGCGGCTCACCGTGGCCAAGGTGCCCGGTGGCTTGATGTTGGTGAACCCTCTGCCGCCCACCGGTGAGGTTCGCCAAGCCATTTCCGAGCTGGAACAACAGCACGGTCCGGTGCGCTCGATCGTGCTGCCCACCGCCTCTGGTTTGGAGCACAAGCTTCCCCTCGGTCCCCTGGCACGCGCCTTCCCGGATGCGGACATCTGGGTGTGTCCGGGCCAGTGGAGTTTCCCGGTGCAGTTGCCACTGGCCTGGCTGGGTGTCCCGGCACGCCGCACCAAGGTGTTGTTCGACGATGGCGTCCCCCATAGCGATGTTTGTGCGTGGTTCTCCCTTGGACCGCTGGACCTTGGCGTGGGTCGTTTCCAGGAAGTCTCCTGTTTTCATCGCCCGTCGGGGGCTCTGTTGGTGACCGACGCCCTTGTGGGCATCAGTGCTGAACCCCCGGCCCTGTTCGATCTCGACCCAACGCCACTGTTGTTCCATGCCCGTGAACGGGGTGATGAACCCCTCATTGATTCAGCGGAAGCCCGCCGCCGTGGCTGGGCCCGGTTGGTGCTGTTTGCCTCCTATCTCCGGCCGGAACCGTTGGAGGTGCCAGAGCTGCCGGAGTTGCTGCGGGATGCGTTCAAGCCCGGGCTCCGCTCCCTTAAGGCCCACTTCGGCCTCTACCCCTTCCGTTGGAAGGCCGGTTGGCAGGCGGCTGCCGATGGCTTGATGGGCGAAGAAGCGCCCAGGCTGCAGGTGGCCCCAGTGCTCGAGCGGTTGGTGTTGCCAAGAGCCCAGGACGCCCTGTTGCGTTGGTTGGACGAGCTAAGCGGTCTGGCTGAGCTGCGCTGGTTGGTGCCGGCCCACTACAGCGCGCCAGTTACATTTACGTCCGAAACAGTGCAACAACTGCTCGCATCATTGCGACAGCGGGATTGGGCGCCAAGTTCAGAGAATTGGGAATTTTTGAGTTCCATTGATCAGCGTTTGCTGGATCTCGGCGTCGTGCCTGATCAGCCCGTGATCAAAGCTTGAGTTCGTCTTCCGGCTCGATCGCCATCTGTTCGTCGGCGAACAGGGTTTCCTCGAGCTCCTTGCGCTGTTCCATCTGGCGCAGGAAATACCCGGTCATCATTGCTGAGGCCAACATGTTGGCGAGGTTGTCGCGATTCGCCGTCACCTTGACTTCAAAGTGCTCGCCAGGAAGCATTCCCAGTAGCCCCTGAACGTTGTGGCGAATGATGTCTTGAACATCGTTGCTTGCTGCCTTGGCGACCCGCTGCAGGGTGTCTGACGACTGCTCTTGCAGGTAGTGGATCAGGCTGTTCCCCGCGTGACCATCACTGTTGTCAGTTGTCAGGAACTCGGGGTTAAACATTCGACTGTGATCTACATCACGAACCTGACACTAACGCAAGGCATTGGAATCAACCGCCATCGCTGCTTTCGGTGATCCGTAACGGACCGAACCTTTGTAGCGGCCAGTACCGCCAGACCGCCGTGCCCAGAACATTGGTTTCCGGCAGTGATCCCCAGAGGTGGGAATCAAGGCTGGCATTGCGGTTGTCCCCCATCACCCACAACTGATCCGCCGGCACGGTGATCGGGGCCATGGCGTAGTTGATCGGTTCCGCCAGCCAAGGTTCTGTAGCTGGTTCGCCGTTGCGGAACAGCTTGCCGTCGTGCACGTTCAGCTGATCGCCAGGAAGCCCCACCACCCGCTTGATCAACGCAGCTGATGCGTCATAGCCAGCGGCCACGAGCTGCTCCGGCGGAGCGAACACCACCACATCGCCCCGGTGCAGATGGCCGTGGCGGCTGCGTGCCAGACGGGGCCTCACCTTTTCCACGAGGATGCGGTCCTGCAGCTGCAGGGTGGGCAGCATCGAGCCGGAGGGAATCCAGCGTGGTTCCACCACCAGCCAGCGCAGTAGCAGTGCCAGCAGTGCCCAAAGAATCAGATTGCGCCAGAAGCCCTTGCTGTCTTCTCCTGGAGCGGGTGTCGTGGGTTGGGTCATCGTTGACCGAAGATCACACCAGCCTGGCCTGCTGCACTGACCATCGCTCGCGCCAATTTGCAGGCCGCCCTCACCCTGCTTGAGGCGTTGTGCCTCCAGGGGCTGAAGCAGCTGGTGCTCTGCCCCGGCAGCCGTTCCGGCCCCCTGGCAACAGCGGCGGGCGTGCTGGCGTCCCAGGCGAAGCTGCAGTTGGTCACAGCGATCGATGAGCGCTCGGCCGCCTTTCTGGCTCTCGGCATGGCGACCGCCCATGGACGTGCCGTGGCGGTGGTCACCACCTCCGGCACCGCGGTGGCCAACCTGCTACCCGCTGCGGTGGAGGCGGACCGCTCCTGTCAGCCCTTGCTGCTGCTCACAGCAGATCGCCCCGCCCGGCTCAAAAACTGCGGTGCCAACCAGACCGTCAATCAGGAATCCTTTCTGCTCTCGGCCTGCCGCTGGTTCGGCAGTGGAGCGGGGGCAGGTGTCCATGCCCAGTCAAACGATGCCCTCAACGCCCTGGCGGTTCAGGCCTGGCAGCAAGCCCAGGGCGCAGGCACTGAGCCGCCAGGACCGGTTCACCTCAACATGCCCTTCGAAGAGCCGCTGCACACCACTCTCGAGCAGCAGCAACAGCTGGTTTCGGGTGCATGTTCAACCGTGGCTTGCCCTGAGCATTCGGCCGAGATTGGGCCTGCGCCTCACCTCGATCCCGAGCGCCCGGGGGTTGTCATTGCTGGCCCCTGGCGTGGACTCACGCCTTCCTTGGAGGCATATCAACAGGCGCTGCATCGCTGGCTGAACCTCAGCGGTTGGCCTCTGCTGGCCGATCCCCTGGCAGCTCTGGCTTCTGAGTGCCCCAACCGCATCGAGCACTGGGAGCTGCAGCTTGATCGGCTGAATCTCCCTGACGATGCTCAGCTGCTGCGGCTTGGGCCGATGCCCGCAAGCCGGCGGTTGGAGGCCTGGCTTCAGCAGCATCAGGGCCCCCAACTGTTGATCACCGAAGGGGATTCAAGGCCGCTGGATCCCTTGCAGACGGCCCGCCAATGGTCGGGGGGCATGGCCGCCTGGATTGCCAAACAGCCCGTTCTCGATCAGCAGAGCAAGCCGTCGGTTGGGACCAATGACCTTTCACGGTGGCTTGAGACCCATCTGCCCTTGAGCGGCGCAGTCAATGAGCCCGCTCTGGCCTACTGGCTTCCCCAGCTCCTGCCGGAGCGGTTGCCGGTGATGCTGGCCGCCAGTTCGCCGGTGCGCGACTGGTTGACCTGGGGTGGCCCAGTCAGCGGCCGTCACCGATGCTTCAGCTTCCGCGGGGCCTCGGGAATTGACGGCACCTTGTCCCTCGCCATGGGTCTGGCGACGAATCTCGGTCCGCTGGCTCTGGTGACCGGGGATCTGGCGCTGCTGCACGACAGCAACGGCTGGCTGCATGCCTCGTCCGCTGCGGAAGCTCCGCCATTGCTGGTGCTGCTGATCGACAACGGGGGCGGCGGCATTTTCCAGCAGTTGCCCATCGCTACACGGGCCTTCGAATCACTCTTCGCGATGCCCCAGCAGGTGGATCCCCTGGCCTTGGCGGCGGCCCATGGTGTGCCTGGTCGCCAGGTGGCCTGTTTGGACGACCTGGAGGAGGCTTTGGCCTGGGGCTTGTCGCAGCAGCGTCCGGTGTTGTTGCGCTTGTGCACCGACCGTGAACGTGATGCCGCCCTGCGTCAGCAGCTGCGCGCCGCTGCTCAGAATGAACGCACCGAGCTCGGAACCCGATGAGTGACATGCGTCAGGTGCTCCCCGGTGCGCCAACAGCGCAATGGACACCGTGGGGCACCTATCAGGACATCCTCGTGGACCGTTGCGCGGACGGCCTGGCTCGCGTGGCCATCAACCGCCCCGCCAAGCGCAATGCCTTCCGTCCGCAGACGGTGATGGAGCTCTGTGATGCCTTCACGCGCATCCGGGATGACCGTGACATCGGTGTGGTGCTGTTCACGGGGGTTGGCCCGGCTCCTGATGGTGGATATGCCTTCTGTTCCGGCGGTGATCAGAGTGTTCGTGGCGATGGTGGTTACGTCGGTGAGGACGGCCTGCCGCGCTTGAACGTGCTGGATCTGCAGCGCATCATCCGCAGCTTGCCCAAGGTGGTGATCGCTCTGGTGGCGGGCTATGCGATGGGCGGCGGCCAGGTGCTGCATCTGCTCTGCGACCTCAGCCTTGCCGCCGACAACGCCGTGTTTGGCCAGACCGGACCCAAGGTCGGCAGTTTTGATGGCGGCTTTGGTTCGGGCTATCTGGCTCGTGTGGTCGGCCAGCGCAAAGCGCGCGAGATCTGGTTTCTCTGCCGCCGTTATGGCGCCCAGGCGGCCCTGGAGATGGGGCTCGTTAATGCCGTGGTGCCGTTGGATCAGTTGGAGGCGGAGGGGGTGCGTTGGGCCCGGGAGGTGCTGCAGCACAGCCCCACGGCCATCCGTTGCCTCAAGGCCGCATTCAATGCCGAAACCGATGGCCTTGCCGGGATTCAGGAGCTGGCCGGCAATGCCACCCATCTCTTTTATCGAACCGAAGAAGCCGTGGAAGGCCGCAATGCCTTCCTTGAGAAGCGGTCTCCGGATTTTTCCGAGACAGGCTGGTTACCCTGACGGGAATGCTTCCTCTCCCCCCGCCGGAACCGCTGGCCCTGCTGCAGGCGGCGGCTGAGGATTCCGTGACGGCAGACCTGGCTTCACTGCCTCAGGATCTGCGGAGCAACAGCAGTCGCCATGTGGTGATGTTGCGCGGCCGTCGCCGTGTCTTTCTGCTCGACAACGGCAGGCTGCGCAACGCCTTTCCGGTGGCCATCGGAATGCCCGGCTGGGAAACCCCCACCGGACGCTTTGAAGTGCTTCAGAAGATCCCCAATCCGGTGTGGGTGCATCCGGTGAGTGGTGAGCGGGTGGCGTAACAGGGGGCCAACAATCCCTTGGGCAGCCACTGGATCGCCTTCCATCGCGATTGCCGCGGCCGTGATGCCCATGACGGCGATGCCTGGATCACCATCAAGGGATGCACCACCACGGGGTTCCATGGCACCCCCCACCGCTGGACGGTGGGACGGTCCGTTTCTCATGGCTGCGTGCGGCTTTACAACGAGGATGTGCGTGCCCTGTATCGCCAGGTGTCGCTTGGAACTCAGGTGACGGTTCTTCCCTGACGGAACAGATTCCTAAATTCCCCTTAAAGTCGCCGCGCCAACGCCGATCTGAGACATGCGCATCCTCTTCGCTGCAGCGGAATGCGCCCCGATGATCAAGGTTGGAGGGATGGGCGATGTTGTTGGCTCTTTGCCCCCGGCATTGGCCAAGCTCGGCCACGACGTGCGCCTGATCATGCCGGGCTACGCCAAGCTCTGGAGCCGCCTCAATGTGCCGGCGGAGCCGATCTGGCGGGCCCAGACCATGGGCACCGAGTTCGCCGTCTATGAAACGAAACATCCCACCAATGGGATGACGATTTACCTGGTGGGTCACCCGGTGTTCGATCCGGAGCGCATCTATGGCGGTGAAGACGAAGACTGGCGTTTCACCTTCTTTGCCAGTGCTGCTGCCGAATTCTCCTGGAACGTCTGGAAGCCCCAGGTGCTGCATTGCCACGACTGGCACACCGGGATGATCCCGGTGTGGATGCATCAGGACCCTGACATCAGCACGGTGTTCACCATCCACAACCTCAAGTACCAGGGTCCCTGGCGCTGGAAGCTCGATCGGATGACCTGGTGCCCCTGGTACATGCAGGGGGATCACACCATGGCCGCTGCCCTGCTCTACGCCGATCGCGTCAATGCGGTGTCGCCCACCTACGCCCAGGAGATCCGCACGGCGGAATACGGCGAAAAGCTGGAGGGTCTGCTCAACTTCGTCTCGGGCAAGCTGCGCGGCATCCTCAACGGCATTGATCTGGATGCCTGGGACCCAGCCACCGATCGCTCCCTGCCGGCGAACTTCAGCGCCGACGATCTTTCCGGCAAGGCGGTCTGCAAGAAGGTGCTCCAGGAACGCATGGGGCTGGAGGTGCGGGAGGACGCCTTCGTCCTTGGCATGGTCAGCCGCCTGGTCGACCAGAAGGGAGTTGATCTGCTGCTGCAGGTGGCTGATCGGTTGCTGGCCTACACCGACACCCAGATCGTTGTGCTGGGCACCGGCGACCGGGGGCTCGAATCCGGGCTCTGGCAACTCGCATCCCGTTACCCCGGCAAGTGCGCCGTCTTCCTCACCTATGACGACGACCTGTCGCGGTTGATCTACGGCGGTAGCGATGCCTTCCTGATGCCCAGCCGGTTTGAGCCCTGTGGCATCAGCCAGCTCTACGCCATGCGCTACGGCTCAGTGCCCGTTGTTCGCAAGGTTGGTGGTCTCGTTGACACAGTTCCGCCCCACATCCCCGCTGCCGACAGCGGCACAGGCTTCTGCTTCGATCGCTTCGAACCGGTCGACTTCTACACAGCCCTGGTGCGGGCCTGGGAGGCCTTCCGCCACCGGGACAGCTGGGTCGAGCTGCAGAAACGCGGCATGAATCAGGACTACAGCTGGGATCGTTCCGCGGTCGACTACGACCTCATGTACAAGGACGTCTGCGGCATCAAGGAACCCACCCCGGATGCTGCCCTGGTGGAACAGTTCTCTCAGGGGCAGGCTGCTGATCCTTCCCGTTCCGAGGGGCAGACTGAAGAGGCCAGGGTTCCTGCTGAGGTGACCTCCGCCGGCCGGAATCCCCTGAATCGCCTCTTCGGTCGTCGATCCAGTTGAGTTTGAGCGAGCCCGCCCGATCCGACTCCCCACCTGAGGCTCGTTCCGAGCTCCAGGGGGTGGAGCCATCAGGCAATCTCCCGGCTCCCTACGTCAGCCCCTGGCAGGAGTTCGGCCGCAACCTGCAGGCGATGGCCGCCGATCTTCGGCTCAGGGGTCAGGAACTCTGGCGCCGCAATCGAGAGGGTGAGCTTTCGGTGCCAGGCTTCTGGCCCCGGGATCTGGCCCCCAGCTTCTGGCCACTGCTGCTGTTGCTGCTGCTGCTGCTTCCGCTTGCTGGGATCCGCTTCTGGCAGGACCATGCCCGCCCTGCGCCGCGTCCGGAGCCGGTCATGGAGCAGCTGACGTCTCCCCTTGAGCTCCCTGTGCCGGAGCTGATCCCAGCCCCACAGCCCATGCTGGAGGAGCCATCCCCTCCGCCGGAAGCTGTGGATGCGGAGCCGGCCTTGGAACCATTGGAGCCGGAGCAGCCCCTCCAACCCCAACTCAGTTTCGATCCGCTGTTCGAGTTGTTTCAGGACAAGGCCGTCCCGGAAGGACTGCTCCGTTCAGCCAAGCCCGTTCCGGAGCAGGACCGCTTGCTGTTGGAGTTGTCTGTTGACGCTTGGCAGCAGTTGTCTCTCGATCAGCGCCAGAGCCTCGCCTCCAGCTGGCTTCAGTCGGCGTTTGAGCTGGATTACGCCAGTCTTCAGTTGGTCAATGAACAGGGCGATCTGCTGGGGCGGTCAGCTCGGGTTGGGGGCGGCATGATCCTGTTTGACCTCGGGTTGGTGGGATGACCCTGACGCTGCGTCAGCTGCTTGATGCCTGGGGAACGCCGCAGGGCGGCAGCTTTGAACCCAATGCCCCTGTGGGACGGGTCTGCACCGACAGCCGACAGCTTCAGCCGGGTGATTTTTTTGTCCCCCTGGTGGGCGAGCGCTTCGATGGTCATCACTTTCTTGCCCAACTGCCTGAACACAAGGTTCAGGCTGCTGTTGTGAGCCGCAGCTGGACTGAAACGTTGCCTTCGGGCCTGTTGCATTGGCGGGTGGACGACACACTGCTGGCCTATCAACAGCTGGCCTTGCTGCATCGCCGTGCCCTGGCCAAGCCTCTGGTGGCGGTGACGGGCTCAGCCGGCAAAACCACAACCCGGGAGTTGATTCGAGCGGCATTGGCTCCGCTGGGAGCGATTCAGGCCAGCGAAGGCAACAACAACAACGATGTCGGCGTTCCCCTCACCGTTCTGGGCGCCACCGCAGCTGATGCGGCTCTGGTGATTGAGATGGGCATGCGGGGGCCTGGGGAGATCGAGCGTCTCTCCCGCTGCACCGAGCCGGATCATGCGGTGATCACCAACATCGGCACGGCCCACATCGGTCGTCTCGGCAGCCGTGAAGCGATTGCAGCGGCCAAATGTGAAATCACGGCTGGGTTGCATCCGAAGGGAACCGTGGTGATTCCCGCCGGTGATCCCCTGCTGGAGTCGGCTTTGGCGGCGGTGTGGTCCGGCCGCGTGCTGCGCGTGCGCCTGGCTGACGATCCCGAGGTCGAATCCGATCTGGTTGGAGACATCAACGGCGACCAGTTGCTGATCGATGCGGATCGTCTCCCGCTACAGCTGGAGGGACGCCACAACGCCCGCAACCTGCTCTTGGCCGTCGCTGTTGCAGACCAGTTGGGCGTGTCCCGCAAGGCGTTGCAAGGCATGCAGGTGACGGTGCCGGGCGGACGCAACCGACGCCTTCAGCAGGGTGGTTTGACACTCCTCGATGAGACCTACAACGCCTCGCCTGAGGCGGTGTTGGCGGCTCTTGAGCTGCTGGCGGCGCAACCGGGGCGACGTTTTGCCGTGTTGGGGACCATGCTCGAGCTTGGGGAGCGCAGCCTGGAGCTGCATCAGGAGGTTGCCGCCCGCGCCGTGCATCTGGGCCTGGATGGTCTGGTGCTGGTGGATGGCGGTGCGGAGGGCAAGGCGATGGCTGAAGTGGCGGCTCCCCTGCCCCACCTGCAGCTGGTGTCGCATCCCGAAGACGCCGCAGCGCCCCTGGCCGCCTGGCTGAACTCCGGTGATGTTTTGCTGCTCAAGGCCAGCCGCGGTGTCGCCCTGGAACGGTTGATTCCGCTGTTGCCACGCCTCTGAAAAGGCTGGACTAAACCTTTCGTTCCGCCCAGGCGTCCTTGGTCATCTGGCGGGCGCGACCGATTGCCAGGGCGCCATCCGCCACATCCTTGGTGATCGTTGACCCGGCACCGATGGTGGCGCGTTCACCGACGTTGATGGGGGCCACCAGCACGGAATTGGCACCGGTTTTGCTGTTGCTGCCGATCACGGTGCGGTGCTTGTTCACCCCGTCGTAGTTGGCGGTGATGGTTCCGGCCCCCACGTTGACCTTCTCCCCCAGTTGGGCGTCGCCGATGTAGCTGAGGTGGTTCACCTTGGTGCCAGCCCCCAGCTGGCTTTTCTTCACCTCCACAAAGTTGCCGATGCGGCAGCCATCACCGACATCAGCGGCCGGCCGCAGGTGAGCAAAGGGACCGATGGCAACGTCATTGCCGACGTTGGCCTCTCGCACCACAGAGTGCACCACACTGACATTGGTCCCAACCGACGCGTCCTCGATCAGGCTGCCGGGGCCGATCCGGGAGTTGTCGCCGACCACGCAACGGCCGCGGAAGTGGGTTTGCGGTTCGATCACCACATCGCGGCCGAAACTGCAGCCTTCGCTGAGGGTGCAGCTTTCGGGATCAACGAAGGTGACCCCTTCATCCATCCAGTGGTGGCGCAACCGTTGCTGCAGCAGGGCTTCGCACTGGGCCAGTTGCCGCCGGTTGTTGATGCCGTTCACCTCATCGGCATCGGCCACCTCCAGGTGCATGGCCTTCGGCAGCATCGCCACCGTGTCGGTGAGATAGAGCTCCCCCTGATCGTTGTCGGTGCTGAGCTTCGGCAGAACGTTGGCCAGGGCTGTCCAGTTGAAGCAGTAGATCCCGGCGTTGGTGAGGTTGTTGCTGCGTTGCTCGTCTGTGCAATCGCGATGCTCAATGATGCTGCTCACCTGGCCCTCGGCATCGGCGAACACACGCCCGTAACCGGTGGGATTCTCGAGCCGTGCCGTCAGCAGGGTGACATCGGCACCGCTGGCCCGGTGCTGTTGCACCAATGCGTCGACGGTTTCACGTCGCAGCAGCGGTACATCGCCGTTGAGCACGAGCAGTTCCCCTTCAAAGCCCTGCAGCGATGGGACCAGCTGTTGCACCGCATGGCCCGTGCCGTTCTGGGGCTGCTGCAGAACAAATTCCAGGCCTCCGAGCGGTGCCAGCTGCTGCTCCACCCGTTCGGCTTGATGCCCAACGATCAGCAGCCGCCGTTCCGGTTTCAGGTTGCCGGCACTGGCGAGCACCCGTTCCACCAGGGTGGCTCCCGCCAGCGGTTGGAGCACTTTTGGGAGTGCGCTCTTCATGCGGGTGCCTTTTCCAGCGGCCAGTACGGCTACGGCAAGCATGCGGAGCGAGGGGAAGACGGGCGGAATCTACCGGGCTCAGGACGGACTGTCCTTGCGCCAGCGCCTTTGCCAGACATTGGTGGGTTCATAACCGCAATGCTCCTGTTCAAGGCGGCGGCGCTCAAGGATGTCTTCAGCTGTGGCGTTGCCCTGGGGATCACGAAATGGCACGGCCGCCCGGGTCTGCAGGTGTTCCCACTCCATCGCCGAGAGCTGGCGCCAACCGGGGCCGTCCAGAGGACAGGCGGCGTCAGCAGGCGTGGCCATGGTGCCGCTGCTCCATCCCACCCGTTCGCCCGGGGCCGGCAACAGGGAATACAGGCTCAATCCCGCCCGCTTCAGGCTGCCCCGCACCGCGGCGGAACGGCTGTAGGTGAGCAACCGTCCCTGCGGAGCCAAGCGCTGCGCCAGCGCTCCCAGGAATTCCTCGCTCCACAGTTCCGGGCAACGCTGGGGGGAAAAGGCGTCCAACAGCACCAGATCAAAGCGAACGGGCTCGGGAATCTCCTGGAGCATCGATCGGGCATCGCCCCAGAGCTGGATCCCTTGGCTGTTGGGTTCTTGCCAGTTGTTGGGTTCTTTCCAGCAGCCGTGGTCGCGAATGGCTTCAAGCTTCGCCAGCACAGAGGCTGACCAGAGGGATTGGAAACTTGCCTGCTCCAAGGCTTGTTCCAAGGGCCGGCGGTCCAGCTCAAGCCCCCACCACTGCAGCTTCGGCCCTGCCGTCGGCAAGGCTTCCAGCACAGCGGCCGTGTTGTAGCCGAGCCCCAGGCACACGTCCAGGATCCTTAAATCAGAGCCGCTGCTGAAGCGCTGCAGCTCAGCGGGTTGGACGAACTTGGCCCGGGCCTCATTCAGGGCTCCCGCCGAGTTGTGAAAGGCCTCGCCGAAGTGATCGCTGTGCAGGCTGAAGCTGCCATCCGCCGTCGGATAGACGTGGAGCGCACCGAGCTCAGCAGCGGAGCCGTTCAAGTTCGTCCCAGAACGAGGGATACGACACGGCTGCAGCTTCGCTTCTCGCCAGGCTCGAGTTGCCGTCGGCGAGCATGGCCGCCACGCCGAGGCTCATCGCCACCCGGTGATCGGTTTCGCTGTCCAGCACGGCTCCCTTGAGCGGTCGACCGCCGCGGATGGTCATGCCGTCCTCATGCTCATCAATGTCGGCACCCATGGCCTTGAGCTGACGCGCCATCACCGCCAGCCGATCGGTTTCCTTCACCCGCAGTTCAGACGCTCCACTGATCCGGCTTTCGCCCTCGCAAAAACAGGCGGCGACGCTGAGGATCGGCACTTCATCCACGAGGCGGGGCATGATCTGCTCGCCGAAGTTGAAGGGCTTCAATGGGCCGTGGGTCACCCGCAGATCGCCCACCGGTTCGCCCGCCACGTCGCGGGGGTTGAGCACCTCGATCCGGGCACCCATCTGCTCCAGCACCTCCAGGATCCCGGTGCGTGTTGGATTCAGCCCCACGTTTTCGATGGTGAGATCGGCACCTGGAATCAGGGCTCCAGCCACAAGCCAGAAGGCCGCCGAGCTGATGTCACCAGGGACCACCACGTTCTGGCCCTGCAGGGTGGCGCCGGGACGCACGCTGATGTGCCGTCCCATTTCGCCGCCAACGGTGAGATCAGCACCGAAGGCCTTCAGCATCCGCTCGCTGTGATCACGGGACTGGGCCGGTTCGATCACCGTGGTCGGGCTCTCGGCCGTGAGCGCAGCCAGAAGCAGGGCTGATTTCACCTGAGCACTGGCCACGGGCGTGCCGATCACCGTTCCTTTCAGCTGGCGCCCCTGCACCGCTAGCGGCGCCAGGTTGCCCCCATCACGGCCACGCACTTCCGCACCCATTGAGGCCAACGGTTGGCCCACCCGACGCATCGGGCGGCGGCGCAGGGAGGCATCGCCATCCAGCACGAAGTGGCGACCGTCGCGGCCCGCCAGCAGGCCCAGCATCAGTCGCATCGTGGTGCCGGAGTTGCCGCAGTCGAGCACTTCTGCTGGCTCCTGCAATCCGTCCAGGCCAACCCCTTCAACGGTGACGATGCCGCCATCGGTGATCGGGCTGATGCTGACGCCCATCGCCCGCAGGCAGGCGGCGGTGCTCAGGGGGTCTTCGGCCGGGAGCAGACCATCAATGGTTGTGGTGCCCTCTGCGATGGCGCCGAACAGCAGCGATCGGTGCGAGATTGATTTATCGCCTGGAACCTTCACCCGTCCCTGGAGGGTTCCTCCGGCCTTGAGCTCACGAGGGTCGTCGGATTGGCCTGTGCCGCTCAAGGTTGTTTCGTCGTTGGGCTGATCCTATTGGCCGGTCTTCAGGCCCTGAATCAGGCGATCGAGGGCATAGCCGAAGAGGCTGGGGTCGGGGTCTTCGTTGCCGAGGCCCTCCAGACCCAGCTCGGCCCAGCGGTCGCTGACCCGCTGTTCCAGATCCGCCGGACGGCTGAGGGGTTCGCCCCATTCGTGATTTTTCTCAGGTCCCACCTTGGTGGTGGCATCAATGGCCAGTCGTCCCCCCAGGCCCAACTGCTCGCTGGCGAAGTCCAGGGTGTCGAAGGGGGTGTTTTCCAGGGTGAACAGGTCGCGCTGGGGATCCACCTGGGCCGCGATGGCCCAGACCACCTGACGCGGGTCGCGCACGTTGATGTGACTGTCCACCACAACAACGAACTTGGTGTATGTGAATTGCGGCAGGGCACTCCAGAAGGCCATGGCAGCACGCTTGGCCTGCCCCGGATAGGCCTTGTCGATCGAGATCACCGCCAGCTTGTAGCTGAGCGCTTCCATCGGCAGGAAGAAGTCGGTGATCTCTGGGATCTGCTGCCGCAGGATCGGCGTGTAGATCCGGTTCAGCGCGATGGCCAGCATCGCTTCTTCTTTGGGAGGACGGCCGCTGAAGGTGGTGAGAAACACCGGATCCCGCCGTTGGGTCATGCAGTGGAAGCGCACCAGAGGTGAGTCCTCCACACCGCCGTAGAACCCCATGTGATCCCCGAAGGGGCCATCCGGCAGCACTTCACCGGGAGTGATCGTTCCCTCCAGAACCACTTCGCTGTGGCTGGGCACCTGCAGGTCGATGGTTTTGCAGGGGGCCAGACGAACCCCTTCTCCGGCATAGATGCCTGCGAACAGCCACTCGCTGAGTTGCACCGGGATCGGTGTGGCTGCGGCCATCACCAGCAGCGGGTGCACGCCGATGGCCACCGCCACCTCCAGCTTCTTGCCCATGGCGGCTGCCTTGCGCAGGTGGCGGGCACCACCGCGCACGCTCAACCAGTGCACGGTCATCGTGTTCACCGACTGCTTCTGAAGCCGGTAGACACCCACGTTGGGGACACCGGTTTCGGGGTCTTTGGTGATCACCAGTCCAAGCGTGATCACGCCCCCGGCATCCCCTGGCCAGGGCCGGACCAGGGGGATGTTGTCGAGATCAACCTCATCGCCACGGAACACCTGCTGACGACAGGGGGGGGTGAGGTCGCGGTCGGGCTTGGCCTTGACCAGGTCCCAGAAGACCCGGGCGAACTGTTTGGTTTCCTCCAGGCCTTTGGGGGGGCGTGGTTGCTGCAGCAGGGCCAGGCGTGACCCCAGCTCCTCCAGCTGCTCGGCCCGTTCGAGGCCCATGCTCCACACCACCCGTTCCACGGTGCCGAGGGTGTTGACGGCCACCGGCATCGACGAGCCGATCACGTTCTCGAACAGAAGAGCGGGCCCCCCTTGGCTCAGCACCCGGTCGGCAATGGCCGCCAGCTCAAGGTCGGGGTCCACTGGTGCTGTGATCCGGCGCAGCTGGCCGCGATCCTCGAGCAGCTTGAGGAAGCCCCGCAGATCTCGGGTGGCCGGACCGGATTGGAACAGGGCCATGGGATGACGGTCTCGGCGCAAGCGGTCTCGGTACTGTGTCGCACGCCGGTGTTCAGCGTGGCCATGCAGATCTCCTACTTCCATGTGCCGGCAGAGATGCCGCAGGACCTTCGCCCCGATGCGGCGGTGGTGATTGATGTGCTGCGGGCCACCACCACCATTGCCTGGTCGTTGCACAACGGCGCCGAGGCGGTGCAGGCCTTCGCCAGCCTCGACGATCTGCGCGCTGCGGCAGCGGCATGGCCTGCCGATGCGCGGCTGCTCCTTGGTGAGCGCGGTGGGCAAATGCTCGAGGGATTTGACCTGGGCAATTCACCCGTTGCCGTGACGCCGGAGCGGGTGGCTGGCAAGCGTCTGTTCATGAGCACCACCAATGGCACACGGGCGCTTGATCGTGTCCGGGAGGTTCCTCTGCTGTTAACGGCGGCGTTGCCAAACCGTGAAGCCGTGGCCCAGCGCTTGCTGGCGAAACAACCCACCCACGTGGCGATTGTCGGCAGCGGTTGGGAGGGGGCCTATTCCCTCGAGGATTCCCTGGCCGCTGGTGCCTTGGGCCATCGCTTGCTGGAGCTGGATCCCACCGGGAGCTGTGCCGCCAACGACGAACTCACAGCAGCCGTCTCCCTCTGGCGTCAGTGGCAATCCGAACCAGAGGCTTGTCTTCGCACGGCAACCCATGGTCAGCGCTTGATTCGCCTTGGCGATCACGATGCGGATTTCCGCTGCTGTGCTGGCCTCGATCAGCTCAGTGTCGTTCCGACACAGGTCGAGCCTGGGGTGCTTCGGGCGGCCTGACCCTCACTAAAGTTCGCTCATCTGATCAGTGCATGTGAGCGACTTCCTGGCGGCTGCTGTCCAGCTGACGAGTGGTCAGGACCCGGAGCTCAACTTCAATGCAGCTGAAGAGCAGATCGATTTGGCTGCCCGCCGTGGGGCAGAGCTGATCGGTCTGCCGGAGAACTTCGCTTTCATGGGCGAGGACAGCCGGCGCCTGGAGCTGGCTCCCACCCTGGCGGAGCAGAGCAGTCGCTTCCTGGTGACCATGGCGCGTCGCTATCAGGTGGCGCTGCTGGGTGGTGGCTTTCCTGTGCCGGTGGGTGATGGATCGCGAACCCTGAACCGCGCTGAGCTTGTCGACCGTGACGGCATGCTCCTGGGCCGTTACGACAAGATTCACCTCTTTGATGTCGACCTGCCGGACGGCA